>NZ_JBQEOF010000002.1:67667-449384 GCF_052044995.1 Roseateles sp. 22389 | reverse complement strand
CTGGCAGCCCAACATCCATGCCAGCCTGTTCCTCAACATCCACGAGTACCTGAACAAGGTCGCGGAGATGGACGAGATCGACGTCGTCATCAAGGCCTACCAGCTGTACCAGGAACAGACCGCGGCGCAGAACCTGGAGCAGCTGCTGTCGGTGACGCGGGCCTGGCGCCTGGTGAAGTTCGTCGACAACGGCATGCTGACGATGACCAAGTGCAGCAAGTGCGGCGGTCATTTCGTCACCCACCCGCATGAGGTCGCCAAGCACTACGTCTGCGGCCTGTGCAACCCGCCGGCGCGCGCCGGCAAGGGCAAGGCGGCCGGCGGCATCCAGATGCATTGAGGCCGCCACCATGGGCGCCCGACTTCCCCACGCCGCATCCACCGACGCCCCGGGCGGCCTGCGCTGGCCGGCCCTGGCGCTGCTGAGCTGGGCGGCCTGCTTCGCCGTCTGGCGCCTGTTCGGCCCGGACTGGCCGGCGGCGATCGTCGCCTCGGGCCTGGGTCTGATCCTCGCTGGACTCCACCGCCAGGCCTGGCGCCGGCTGATCGTGGCGTCCGGTTTTCCGCTGGCGCTGCTGTTCACGGGTACCGACCTGCCGGCCTGGATCTGGCTGATCCCGCTGGCGGTGCTGGTGCTGGCCTATCCGCGCCGCGGCTGGAGCGACGCGCCGCTCTATCCGACCCCCCACGGTGCGCTGCGCGCGCTGCCCGAGCGTGTGAAGCTGCACGACGGCGCCCGCGTCCTGGATGCTGGCTGCGGGCTCGGCGACGGATTGGTGGCTCTTCGCCGCGCTTATCCGGGCCTGCGCTTCGCGGGCATTGAATACAGTGGCGTCCTGTGGCTGCTGGCCCGCCTGCGCTGCCCCTGGGCCGAGATCGCCCGGGGCGACCTGTGGGCCCAGTCGTGGCGCGAGATGGACCTGGTCTACCTGTTCCAGCGACCCGAATCGATGCCGCGCGCGCTTGACAAGGCGCGCACCGAGATGCGACCGGGTGCCTGGCTGGCGAGCCTGGATTTTCCGCTGCCGGGCCAGCCGGTCTTCGCACAGCTGGACACCGGCACCCGCCACCGGCTGTATGTCTACCGGGTGCGCGAACTCCAGGCCTGAGCGCCTTGGAAGCCGCCCACATCGAACGCAATCAGTCAGCGACGCCCGATCGGCGTCCGCACGGCACACCGGTCGTCACAGGCCGGGGCTCAAGCGGGCGGGGAGCCGGTCGATAAGGGATGAGATGGCCCGGACCGCGAGGGGACGCGGCGGTTACTTCAGGACGGAACGAATTCCATGTTTGTCATCATCGGTTGGCTGCTGGCCCTGGCTTGCATCTTCGGCGTGTTCATCGCGCACGGGGGCAACATCGGCGTGGTGCTGCATGCGTTGCCCTTCGAGATGACGACCATCTTCGGCGCGGCGATCGGCGGCATGCTGGCCACCAATCCGCCCAAGGTCATGAAGGCCACGCTCAAGGGCCTGGGCGATTGTTTCAAGGGTAGCAAGTACACCAAGGCCCGCTACATGGAGCTGCTGGCGCTGCTCTACGACATCCTGCAGAAGGCCCGCAAGGAAGGCCTGATGTCGATTGAAAAGGATGTCGAGGACCCGCACAGCTCGCCGCTGTTCCAGAAATATCCCACCGTGGGCAACGACCACCATGTGGCCGAGTTCATCACCGACTATCTTCGGATGATGGTGTCCGGCAACCTGAACGCGCACGAGATCGAGTCCCTGATGGATGCCGAGATCGACACGCACCACCACGAGGCCTTCCTCGCCGTGATCGCGCTGCAGCGCCTGGCGGGCGGATTGCCGGCCTTCGGCATCGTCGCGGCGGTGCTGGGCGTGGTGAACACGATGGGCTCGGTCGGCCAGCCGCCGGCGGTGCTGGGCGGGATGATCGGCTCGGCGCTGGTGGGCACCTTCCTGGGCATTCTGCTGGCCTATGCCTTCGCCGAGCCGCTGGCCGGCGCGCTCGAGGCCAAGGTCGACGAGGCCGGCAAGGAGCTGCAGTGCATCAAGACCACGTTGCTGGCCTCGATGCAGGGTTATGCGCCGCAGGTGGCGATCGAATTCGGCCGCAAGGTGCTGTACTCGACCGAGCGCCCGACCTTCGCCGAGCTCGAAGGCCACGTGAAGAAGAAGTGATCGGAGTCATTTGCCATGGCCGGTGACGCCAAGAAACTGCAGCCCATCATCATCAAGCGCGTCAAGAAGGGCGGCCATGCCGCCCACGGCGGCGCGTGGAAGATCGCCTATGCGGACTTCGTGACGGCGATGATGGCCTTCTTCCTGCTGATGTGGCTGCTGGGCTCCACGACCGAGGGCGACAAGAAGGGTATCGCGGATTATTTCGCCTCGCCGCTGAAGGTCGCGATGTTCGGCGGTTCGGGTTCGGGCGACGCCTCGCACATCATCAAGGGCGGCGGTCAGGACCTGACGCGCCAGACCGGCCAGGTCAAGGCCGGCGACGTCGAATCCCCTCGGAAAACCATCAACCTGAAGGCCCTCAAGGAAGAGCAGCGCCGCGCCGAGCGGGTGCGTCTGCAGCAATTGAAGGACAAGGTCGAGAAAATCATTGCCGACAACCCGCGAATTGCGGCATTAGGTGGGCAAATCCGACTCGACATGACCCGCGAGGGCTTGCGTATCCAAATCGTGGACGAGAATAATCGCCCGATGTTTGACAGCGGCAGCGCGGTGGTGAAGCCGTATATGCGCGAATTGCTGCAGGAACTCGGCAACGTGTTGTCCGAGGTGCCCAACCGGCTCACGCTGGAGGGTCATACGGATGCACAGCCGTTTTCTGCGGGCGAGCGTGGATACAGCAACTGGGAACTGTCGGCGGACCGGGCCAATGCCTCGCGGCGCGAGCTGGTGGCGGGCGGTTTGCCGGATGCCCGGGTCCTTCGCGTGCAGGGGTTGGCGTCGAGCAAACTGCTGGACATGAAAGACCCCAATGCCCAGGTCAATCGCCGCATCAGCATCATCGTGATGAATCGCGATGCCGAGGATGCGGTGCTGAAGAACCTGCCCGACGAGGACGAGGACACTGCGAATCCCGCGGCGAGCGCGCCGCAGGCCTCAAGTTCCGCGCCCTCCGGCCGATAACACAGCCCTCCAGTCCCCTCAGAGGAACGCCATGAGCACTGACATGAAATTCTTGATCGTCGACGACTTCTCGACCATGCGCCGGATCGTGCGCGGTCTGCTGAAGGAGATCGGCTACAACAACGCCGAAGAGGCGGAAGATGGCGTCGAGGCCCTGAGCATGCTGAAACAGGCGAAATACGATTTCGTCGTCAGCGACATCAACATGCCCAACATGAATGGCTTCGAGCTGCTCAAGGCCATCAAGGAGGACGCGTCGCTCAAGCACCTGCCGGTGCTGATGGTGACGGCCGAGGCCCGCAAGGAGGACATCGTCCTGGCGGCGCAGAGCGGTGCGGCGGGCTACATCGTCAAGCCCTTCACCAAGGCCACGCTGGAAGAAAAAGTCCAGAAGATCATGCAGAAGCTGGCCGCTGCGGCCTGACGCTGGGGAGTCCACCATGCAGATGGAAGAACTGGCCAAACTGTCGCAGGGCAACGAGCCGCTGATGGTCTCGCCCGAGGTGTTCCAGCAGATCGGCACGATCACCCGCGTGCTGCACGACACGATGCAGCAACTGGGCGTGATGCCCAAGCTGCAGGTCGCCACCGACGGTCTGCCCGACGCGCGCAGCCGCCTGACCTATATCGCCAACAAGACCGCCGATGCCGCCAACAAGGTGCTGAACTCGGTCGACCAGGCCAAGGCCGAGCACGCCAAGATCACCGAGGCCGCCAATGCGATGGCCCAGGCGATCACCGCGGACCCGGTCCGCGCGGTGGCTTCGGGCGCGGTGCTCAACTTCGTCAAGGAGGTCGAGTCCTCGACCTCCAAGATCGACACCCACCTGACCGACATCATGCTGTCGCAGGACTTCCATGACCTGACCGGTCAGGTCGTCGCCAAGGTCGTGACCCTGGCCAACGACCTGGAAGATTCGCTGGTGAAGCTGCTGGTCTCGGTGGTGCCGCCGGAGCAGCGCGAGAAGGTCGACCCGAGCATCCTGCAAGGTCCGGTCGTCAGCCACGAAGGCCGTACCGACGTGGTGGCCAACCAGTCCGAAGTGGACGACCTGCTGGCCTCGCTGGGCTTCTGATCGCCCGGCCGGCCGCGAGCCGGCACCTCGACGAAACCCGCGCCCAGGCGCGGGTTTCTGCTTTCTGGGCGGCAAGGACGGCGAGCGGGAGGCTGGCTGAGAAGACCGGCTGATTTCCGCCGCTTATCGGGCCAAGCCCGAACGGCCCGTGGCCGAACAATGGCGAGGCTGCGGCATGGGGCTGCGGCGTCCTCATTGCGCACATGGCCGATTCAGACGCACAAGACCGCAACTTACCCGCCTCGCAGAAAAAGATCGAACGATCGCGCAAGGAGGGCCAGCTGCCGCGTTCCCGGGACCTGCCGCATTTCGCGGTGATGGCCACCGGGGCCGCGTTGTTCGCCACGTCGACGCCATACGCGGTCGACACGCTACAGCACATGCTCGAAGGGGCGCTGCGTTTCGATGCCGAACAACTGCGCGCCGCCGGCATGATGACCGAGCGGCTGTCCGCGCTGACCTGGCAGGGCATGGTGCTGGGCCTGCCGGCGATGCTCATCCTGGCGATGGCCGCGATCGCGGCGCACATCGCCTCGGGCGGCTGGAACTTCACGATGAAGCCGCTGAGCCCGAAGTTCACCCACCTGAACCCGGTCACCGGCTTCGGCCGCCTGTTCCAGTGGCAGAACCTGACCACGGCGCTGAAGGCCGTGCTGTTGTCGCTGGTGCTGGGCATCGTCGGCGCGATCGCGCTGAAGGACCGCATCGCAGGCTTCGTCGGAATCATGTCGGTGCCGCTGCCTTCCGCGCTCGCCTTCGCGGGCAAGCAACTGATGGGCGGGCTGATGATGCTGGGCCTGTGCTTGGCGCTGTTCGCCGTCATCGACGTGCCGCTGCAGCGCCACCTCTACCTGAAGCGGCTGAAGATGTCCCGCGAGGAGGCCAAGAACGAGCTCAAGGAAGCCGAAGGCAACCTCGAGATGAAGCACAAGATGCGCCATAAGGCCCGCGAACTGGTGAAGCGCCGCATGCTGGCGGCGGTGCCCAAGGCGGACCTGGTCGTGATGAACCCGACCCACTATGCGGTCGCGATCGCCTACGACGAGACCCAGTTCGGCGCGCCGCGGGTGGTGGCCAAGGGCCTGGACCTGCTGGCCTTCAAGATCCGCGACATCGCCAAGGAGAGCAAGGTGCCGGTGCTGCAGGCGCCGGCCCTGGCCCGTGCCCTGTACGCTCACGCCGAACTGGACCGGGAGATCCCCGGCGCGCTGTTCGGCGCGGTGGCGCAGGTGCTGGCCTACGTGTACCAGCTCAAGGCGGCGCTCAAGGGACAGGGCACGGCGCCGAACGCGGCTCCGAACCCGGCCGTGCCGGACGAGCTCGACCCGCACAAGAAGCCGGGCTGGACACCGCCCGAGGATGAAGCGGACGACGCTTTCCCTGAGGGGCGTCCGGGCTGATCGCTCAGCGGGGGACCGAGCCGGCGGGAGACCGAGCCGCGGGAGACCGAGCCAGCGGCGGGCAGGACGGTGCCCCCTTTCCGCTCAGACGCCTGCGCCCGCTCTCCACCAATGGCGCGGTTCGGGGGGGAAATCACCCGCTTATCGGGCTAAAGGACGGGCGGGCTCCGCCGAACAATGGCGGGGCTCGATGGTCTCGTCGAGTTCCTCGTTGAACCCAGGCAGAAGGCAAACCCGATGAACGAGCTCATGGCCCGTTTGCAGAACCTCCTCGGACCCCGCGCCGCCATCGTGCAGGCGCTCGGGGCACCGATCGCCATCATCATCATCCTGTCGATGATGGTGCTGCCGCTGCCGGCCTTCGCCCTGGACCTGTTCTTCACCTTCAACATCGCCATGTCCATCATGGTGATGCTGGTGGCCTCGCAGATGGTCAAGCCGCTGGACTTCGCGGCCTTCCCGACCGTGCTGCTGATCACCACGCTGCTGCGCCTGTCGCTGAACGTCGCCTCCACCCGCGTGGTGCTGCTGGAAGGCCACACCGGCGCCGGCGCCGCCGGCAAGGTGATCGAATCCTTCGGCCACTTCCTGATCGGCGGCAACTTCGCCGTCGGCCTGATCGTGTTCGCGATCCTGGTGGTCATCAACTTCATCGTGGTGACCAAGGGCGCTGAGCGCATCGCCGAGGTCGGCGCCCGCTTCACCCTCGACGCGATGCCCGGCAAGCAGATGGCGATCGACGCCGACCTGTCCGCCGGCCTGATCGACGAGAAGGAAGCCAAGCGCCGCCGCGCCGAACTGGGCGACGAAGCCGATTTCTTCGGCTCCATGGACGGTGCCTCGAAGTTCGTCCGCGGCGACGCGATCGCCGGCATCCTGATCCTGTTCATCAACATCATCGGCGGCTTCGTGATCGGCGTGGTCCAGCACGGGCTGTCCGCCGGCCAGGCCGCGGACAGCTACATCCTGCTGGCCGTCGGCGACGCGCTGGTGGCCCAGATCCCGGCGCTGCTGATCTCGGTGTCCTCGGCGCTGGTGGTGTCGCGCGTGGGCAAGGACAAGGACGTGGGCCAGATGATCGGCTCGCAGGTGTTCGGCTCGACCAAGGCGGTCGCCATCACCGCCGGCGTGATCGGCCTGCTGGGCCTGATCCCGGGCATGCCGCACCTGGTCTTCCTGATGATCGCCGGCGCGATGGGCTACCTCGCGTACTGGCTGCGAACCAAGGAGCAGGCCAAGCAGGCCGCCGAGCTGAAGAAGCCGGCCGCCCCGGTGCCGGGCGCGCCGAACCCGGATGCCGAGGCCTCCTGGGACGACGTGCAGGCCGTGGACACCCTGGGCCTGGAAGTGGGTTACCGCCTGATCACGCTGGTGGACAAGTCGCGCGAAGGCGACCTGCTCAGCCGCATCAAGGGCGTGCGCCGCAAGTTCGCGCAGGACATCGGTTTCCTGCCGCCGTCGGTGCACATCCGGGACAACCTGGAGCTGCGCCCCAGCCAGTACCGCGTGACGCTGCGCGGCGCGGTGATCGGCGAGGCGGAGGCCTACCCGGGCATGTGGCTGGCGATCAACCCCGGCCACGCGACGCAGAAGCTGATCGGGACGCCGACGACGGATCCCGCCTTCGGGCTCCCGGCGGTCTGGATAGAGGAGCGGCAACGGGATATGGCGCAAATGGCGGGATTTACCGTCGTTGATTGCGCGACCGTGGTGGCCACGCATCTTTCACACTTGCTGCAAGTTCACGCGGCCCGATTGTTGGGCCGGGTGGAAACCCAGCAGCTGGTGGATCACCTCACCAAGCAAGCGCCTCAGCTCATCGAAGACGTGATTCCAAAGATGGTCAATGTCGCCGCCCTGCAACGAGTCCTCCAGTTCCTGCTGGAAGAGGGCGTGCACATCCGCGACATGCGCTCCATCGTGGAAAGCCTGGCGGAGAACGCCACGCAGACCACCGATCCGGCCGAGCTGGCCCGTCGCATCCGCATCCACATCGCCCCGGCGATCGTGCAGCAGATCTACGGTCCGGCGAAGGAACTGGATGTCATCGCCCTCGATCCGGAGCTGGAGCGCCTGGTCACGCAGGCCCTGCACTCGCCTCACGGCGCGGCGCTGGATCCCGGTGTGGCCGACACGCTTGCGCGGAGTGCCGCCCAGACCGCCCAGTCCCAGGAGGACCGTGGTCTGCCCGCCTGCCTGCTGGTGCCTGACCTGATCCGCGCGCCCCTGGCCCGACTGCTCAAGCGCGCTGCGCCGCGGCTGAAGGTCCTGGGACACAGCGAGATTCCTGAAACGCACACGATCCGCATCGGCTCCATCATCGGAGGCACGGCATGAACGTCAAACGCTTTACCGCCCGCAATTCCCGCGAAGCCATGGCCCTGGTCCGCCAGGCCTTCGGCGACGACGCGGTCGTGCTCTCCAACAAGCCCTGCCCGGAAGGCGTGGAAGTGCTGGCGATGGCGCCGGAAGGCATGTCGCAGATCGAGCGCGTGGCCGCCCAGGCGCCCCGCGCCGCCGCCGCGCCGCGCCAGGCCGCCCAGCCGCAGCGCCAGGAAGCGCAACCGCGCCAGGCCCTCAAGCAGCGCCTGGCCGCGTCGCCGGCCCCGCAGCGCGCCGAGCCCGGCTTCGGCGGCTCGGTCGGCGAGGACGTCAACGCGATGGCCATGAGCACGCTGTCCTTCCAGGACTACGTGCGCGAGCGCATGCTCAAGCGCCGCTCGGCCGAGCTCAACGGCCTGCCCGATCCGATGATCGACGAGCCGGCGCCCGCCGCCTACGCGCAGGCGCAGATGAATGAATCGGTCGCCTCGATGGCCGCGCAGCGCGACCAGCGCGCCCGTGCCGCGATGCAGACCCTGGGCGCGCGCCGCGTCGACGAGCGCGCCTACGAGCCGCCCGCTCCGGCGCCCGCGCCGCGCATCGTGCCGCCGGTGCTGCGCGACGAGATCCGCGTGCAGCAGCCGGTCGCCGACCTGGGCGGCGTCGGTGGCGGCTTCGGCGGCCATCCGCTGAACGACATGCCCGCGTCGTCGCGTCGCGAGCAGGAAATGATGTCCGAGCTGCGCGCCATGAAGGGCATGATCGAAGAGCGCTTCGGCGCCCTGGCCTTCATGGAGAAGCTGCAGCGCCAGCCCGCGCAGGCCCGCCTGACGCAGAAGCTGCTGGACGCCGGTTTTTCGCCCGCGCTGGTGCGCAAGCTGGTCGAGGGCTTGCCGGCCCCGATGACCGAGGAATCGGAATCGCAGGCCTGGGCCTCGAACGTGCTGGCCCGCAACGTCCACACCGCCGAGCAGATGCCGGCGCTGGAAGACCAGGGCGGCGTGTTCGCGATGATCGGCTCGACCGGCGTCGGCAAGACGACCACGACGGCCAAGATCGCCGCGGCCTTCGCCACCAAATACGGCGCGAGCCAACTGGGCCTGATCACCCTGGACGCCTACCGGATCGGCGCTCACGAGCAACTGCGCGCCTATGGCCGCATCCTCGGCGTGCCGGTGCACACGGCGCATGACCGCGCTTCGCTGGAAGATTTGCTGGAGCTGCTGGCCGGCAAGAAGATGGTGCTGATCGACACGGCCGGCACGGCCCAGCGCGACAGCCGCACCGCCGAGCTGCTGGACATGCTGGCGCACAAGAGCATCAAGCGCATCCTGGTCGTCAACGCGGCGCAGCAGGGCGAGACGATCGAGGACGTGGTCGGCGCCTGGCGCGGCGCGGAAGCGCAGGGCGTGATCCTGTCCAAGCTGGACGAGGCGGTGAAGCTGGCCCCGGCGCTGGACACGGTGATCCGCCACAAGCTGCGGGTGCTGGGCGTCACCAACGGCCAGCGCGTGCCGGAAGACTGGCACCGCCTGTCATCGCAGGCCCTGGTGCAGCGCGCGCTGCGCAGCCACGGCCAGTCGGCCTGGCGCATGGACGCCTCCGATGTCAACCTGATCTTCACCGCCGGCTCCGTCGGCGCGTCGGCCGGCGCAGCCTCGCCCATGGGCCTGAACTGACCGAACAACACCCCCTCCTGACTCCCTCGCCCGCTTGCGGGAGAGGGCGGGGGTGAGGGTAGTGGCAATCTTGAACGCCTCGAACCTGGGAAGAGCCGTGCTCTTCCCTTCTGTCGTTGGGGCTTTGTTAACCCGACGTTGCTTCATGGTGGTCAACTTGTCCTGTGCGCGACCCAGGCCGGCAACGGCCTGAAGTCGCCGGGCCAGAGGCAAGCGAGGGCGAAAGCGGCAGAGAAAAGCGGGGTGTTTCCCCCTTTCAATTCCGCGTCGAAGGGTGGCCCCCGGGGCGAAACTTCCGGTAACGGCTCCAGCAATGGCGCTTCCCTGTCAGAGGGAAACGACCGCTGGAACCCAACACGTAAGACGACACAGAGCAGCCCAATGCGCGATTTCAGCAATGCTCCCAAGGACCAGGCCGACGGCCTGCGACGCCTCTTCGCCACCGCGCGGGTGCGGGTGGTGCCGGTGGTGAGCAATCCGCATGTCGTGGGCAGCGGCGCGCTGCTCGAAGGCATGTGCGCCGCCTTCGCCGAACTGGGCCTGCACACGCTGGTGGTGGACGCCGGCGAGCAGGCCTCGGCGCCGTCCGACCTCGCGGCGGTGGACCTGGCGGCGTGCGTGGAGCCGCTGTCGGCCAAGGTGTCCTTCCTGGCCGCGCGCGGACTGCCGCTGCGCTACATCAACGCCAACGGCTCGGCCGCCCAGTTCCTGGAAGCGGTGACCGACGCGGCCCCGTTCGCGGACGTGATCCTGCTGCATGCCAGCGCGGCCGAACTGAGCCGCGTGCTGGTCTCGCGCGAGGTGAGACCGGTGCTGCTGGCCGACACCGACGTGCAGAGCGTGACCTACGCCTACGCCGGCATGAAGTGGTTGACGCAGCGGGCGGGCCTGATGGTCTACAGCCTGCTGCTGGCCTGCAATCCGCAGCTGCGCCTGGCCGAGCGGATCGCGCAGCAGCTTTCGAGCTGCGGCGATGGTTTCCTCGGCGCGGTGCTGCGCGAGTGGGCCTGCCTGGATCCCCGCCAGCCGGTGACGGCGCCGCTGACGCACGAGATGCGTCACATGGCGCGCGAGCTGCTGCTGGCGTCGGTGCCTGGCGCGGCGCTGGACAGCGCCGCCGATGCGATGCCGCTGCGTCCGCGGCCGATGTGGCAGCCCAAGGCCGGTCGCGCCCCGCAAGGCGTGACCCTGGCTGCGCATTGACCCCGGATGGGAGACGAGACGATGTACACCGCCAAGGGTCAACTCGACAACAACTCGCTGATCCGCCAGTACAGCCCGCTGGTGCGCCGCCTGGCGCATCAGATGATCGCCAAGCTGCCGGCCAATGTGGAACTGGACGACCTGATCCAGGTCGGCCTGATCGGCCTGACGGACGCGCTGTCGCGCTTCGACACGGCGCAGGGCGTGCAGTTCGAGACCTTCGCGACGCAGCGCATCCGCGGCGCGATGCTCGACGAGCTCCGCGGCAGCGACTGGATGAGCCGCGGCAACCGGCGCCAGCAGCGCTCGATCGAGAGCGCGGTGCACAAGCTCGAGCAGAAGCTGGGCCGTCCGCCGCAGGAATCGGAGATCGCCGCGGAGATGGGCATCTCGCTGGGCGAGTACCAGGAGATGCTGGGCAAGGTACGCGGCACGCAGCTGGTCTATCTGGAGGACATCTCCGGGGATGACGACAGCGACGACTACCTCGACCGCCACGTCAGCGACGAGTCGGCCGATCCGATGTCGATGCTGCGCGACCACCGCATGCGCGAGGCGCTGGTGGAGGCCATCAAGAACCTGCCGGAGCGCGAGGGTTACGTCATGTCCATGTACTACGAACATGACATGAACCTGAAAGAGATCGCCGCCGTGCTGAAGGTGACCGAATCGCGGGTGTGCCAGCTGCACAGTCAAGCGATTGCCCGATTGCGCGTGAAGCTGCGCGACTGGTAAAACGGGCCGCACAGCGGCCGCAGTCCTTGTGGTCCAAACACCATGGGGGAGCGTCCGATGTGGGACTCATTGCGCAGGCGAGCCGGGAAGGCGTCGCCTGACGCGTCGGAGGGCGGCGCCGGGATCGGCCCGCGCGAGCCGACGATGCAAGGCAAGACCACCACCGTCGTCCGGGAGCTGTCGGGCGGCGTGTCCAAACTGGGCCGCGACGCGGCCGAAGTCCGCGGGCTGCTGGAGGACACGCAGAAGGTCGTGACCTCGCAGGCGCAGGCGATGCAGGCGCTGGGCGCGGAGCTCGAGCAGGTCCGGCATGCGCAGGACGGCATCAACCAATCGACGAACCAGACCCGCGAGGCGGTGGGGCGCGCGCGCACGGCGCTGTCCGGCGTGGGCGACGAGGTCGGCGAGATCGTCTCCACGCTGCGGCTGGTGAGCGACGCGGCGTCTGAGATCACGAAGATCGCGCTGCAGACGCGACTGGTCGCGTTCAACGCGTCGGTCGAGGCCAAGCGCGCCGGCGAGGCCGGACGCGGTTTCGGCGTCGTGGCGGACGCGGTCAAGGACCTGGCGGCGCAGGTCGAGGCGTCCTCGAAGGCGATCATGGGCACGGTGGGAACGCTCGATTCGCGGATCGAGAGCTTCAGCCGCGAGCTGCGGGCGGACGGCGCGGGAGGCGCCGCGCAGAGCAAGATCCACCAGGCCTTCGCGGATGTCGAGGTCGACGTGGACCTGATCGCCAAGTCCGCGCAGGAGAGCCAGGCGACGACGCAGCTGCTCGCGGCACGCTCCGGCGAGCTGGGTGTCGAGATCCAGCAGGCGATGCGCAAGCTCGACTCGGCCTTCGCCTGCAGCGACCGCTTCCTGCGGCTGTCGGAGCAGATGATCGAGCAGATCGCGTCGAGCGGCGTGGAGGTCGAGGACTCGCCGTACATCCAGACGGTGCAGGAGGCGGCGGCGGAGATCTCAGCGCTGCTCGAGCGCGCGGTGGCGGAACGCAAGATCGACACCGCGGCGCTCTTCGACGAGCACTACCAGCCGATCGCCGGCACCGATCCCCAGCAGTTCACCACGCGCTTCACGCAGATCGCGGACCAGCTATTCCCGCAGGTGCAGGAACGGGTGCTGACTTTCTCGGACAAGGTGGTGTTCTGCATCGCGGTCGACCGCAACGGGTATGTCGCGACCCACAACAAGCGGTATTGCCAACCGCAGCGGGCCGGGGATACGGCCTGGAATACGGCCAACAGCCGATATCGCCGGATATTCAATGACCGCACCGGGTTGGCGTCCGCCCGGAATCAGCGGCCATTCCTTCTGCAAACCTACCGCCGCGATATGGGTGGCGGGAATTTCGTGCTGCTCAAGGAGGCGTCCGCGCCAGTCACCGTTGCCGGGAGGCATTGGGGTGGGGTGAGGTTGGCGTTCGGGTTCTGAATCCGACGCGGAGAAGGCGGTTGCGGCGCTGATTCAGGCGTGAAACTCGGCCGCGGGAACTGGTTGTCCCCTGACTTGCAAGTGGGGCGGCGGTGACCGGTGGCGGTGATTGCGCGCCTGGCGTCGCGCGGACCAGAATGGATCCAGGTGCTCAAAACACCGTTGAATCAGTGGCCGCCATCTGCGGTCATCTCGGAATGCCCGTTTACGGGCGAGATGGATCTTTCCGCGAGGAAGGTCGCACGTTGGTTTGACCGTGTTTTGACATCTCGCCCACCCGCTCATCTGGCTAGAAGGTGGACGTCCCTCAACGTTGTTTATTGAAGGACTCCGAATGATCCCCGCAGAAACCATTCGCGCTTTGGCCGAAACCGGATTTCGAATCTCCGAGCAAATCGCCCTCGATCACATCGATGTCGAATTCGATCGCAAGAAGCTGCCTTTCAAGGCGAAACGCCTGCGCACGCCGCTTCTGAGCCGTAAACCCTTGTGCGACGACACCGAATACACGCGCATGGTGCTGCGGGAGGCGTCCGTCATTCCGCCACGGCACAAGCCGGCCGCTATGCGCGATGGCGATCCCGCTGAAGCGCTGCTCGATCCCTCGATCACGGTCGGCGCCGCGATGTTCAACGTGCGTGATCGGCTCACGCTCCTGGCCGCGCTGCTGCGCGATTCCATCGTCACGATGGAAGACCCGGAGTGCTTGTGGGGTCGGATCCATGTCGCGAGCCGGGATCTCGTGCGGGAAGCGCTCAGCAATCTCGCCGTCGTCGAAATTGGCGCGCTGGAGGAGCACACTCGCCAATCTCATGGCGCGCTGCAAGCGGCGTGACGCCCCTCCATCCCTCTCACTGCCATCCCAGCCCGATGTTTTCACCGACCTCGCAAACCGCCGGCTTACTCGACTCCGGCGTCCTCGAGCGCTCCGTTGCTGCTCAGGCCTGGACCTACGGCTGGGCGATTTCCCGGGATACGCCAGCGCCGATCCAGCGGGCCGGATATTGGGAAGTCCGCGTCGGAAAGCCGGAGCAAACCACGCGATACGTCCTGCCGCATCTGGATCGCGAGGTCCTTGAGCAACTCGTCGCGAATGAGTCTGCGGCCGGCATTTGGCTGAAGGTCTGCGCGCCGATGGAGAGCGTGTCGCCGTTGCTCTCCAAGGACTGGAAGATCCACGCCCCGGAGTTCCTGATGAGCGTCGCGCTCGCACGCAGCGCCGAGTCGCTCGCAGCGGGTTACCGCATCCAAATCGAACGGGTCGGCGCGCTGCTGCGGGCGACCGTCCTCACCGAGGACGACGATCTCGCGGCGAGCGGTCAAGCCGCTCTCGACGGCGCCTTCGCCACCTTCGACCAGATCGTGACCGATGAAGCGCATCGGAGAAGGGGACTCGGGCGGAGCGTGATGGCGGCGTTGACGAACGGCGCGCTCGATCATGGGGCGCGGCATGGCGTGCTGGTGGCGACCGAGGCGGGCGCCGCGCTGTATGCCGTCCTGGGCTGGGCCACGGTGTCGCCGGTCACGGCGGCTTCGATGCCGGTGGAGTTGGGCTGAGCGTTTCGTACTGACTCGATCACGCGACAACGGCACGCGGAATGAAGCCCTGGTCCGTCAGCGCCTTGATCACGCCGCGCAGCAGCGTGCTGTTGCTGAATCCGATGGTGTACTGACGCGCCTCCGGATGGGTGGGCTGGAGCATCCCGTTCGCGAGCAACTTGCGAATCTGATAGGTGCGCTGAGCCGGTGAACTCTTCGGCATGGCATCGGCGAGGTCGGCCGACCTCACGACCTTCCGGAGAACGGCAACCTTCAGAACGCTTTCCTCTTGCTCGGTGATCCATTGCCGTTCGCGCGCGTGGGCGATCGCGGGAAGCAGGATCTCGGCCGTGAGGTTCCGGTAATCGGCCAAACGATCGACCTTGTTCAACTCGTCTCTCACACCGGTCAACACATAGGTGCACCACGTCTCGAGCGCGACATCCGTCCCCTTGTCTGCCAACGAAAGCATCGCGTAGTACTTCTCCCGGTCAGCGCAGAACACCGCCGCTGGATTCAATAGACGTCCATCCTCGGCGGTCATCCGGAATCCGTACTTGATGAGGAGCGCGTAGGTGAAGAGACGCACAACGCGGCCGTTGCCGTTGCCGAACGGATGGATCCAGGCAAAGCGATGGTGCGCGAGGGCCACCTTCATCAGGTCGTACTTGCGCTGGTCGTCCCGATTGACGAAGTCGACCAACTCTCCCATGTAGGCCCCGATCCGGACGGCATCCGGGGGCGCGTGCTCGGACATCGCGATGCCGACCGACCCGCTCCGGTAGGCCCCTGGCGTCTTGTCGCCTTCGCGCTCCAGACCATCGACCGTCATCGCGTGAAGACCGCGGATGAAGTGCTGGCTCAGCGCGGAGCCGGGCTCGAGCCCAGCGTCGATCTCGTCCATCGCATGCTCGATGTTGGCGATTTCCCGCAACGAGTCGATCTCTTGATCGGCACGTTGCAACGACGCGGGCCCCCCGAACTTGGTCTCCACGTAGTCCGCCAGCGTGGTGTGGTTGCCTTCGATGCGGGCCGAGGCGAGGCTCTCCAGCAGATGGAACACCTGCTTGAGTTGCATGAACACCATCGGCGGCGTCGTTCCGTTGAGCTGGAGTCGTCGCAGGTGTTCCAGGTCGGTGAGGACGTCCAGCAGCGGCGACGAGAAGCTGGGATTGAGGAGCCTCAGCGGATGGTCCAGAAAGGTCGCCATGTGCGTAGGAAGTGAAATGGGCGAATTCGATATGTTGAATTTGACGGGAATTCTTTAGTGGTGACAATGACTTGGCGATGTAGCCCGCCGGCAATAAGTTGAATCGCGTCGGAGCGGATGTTGAATCGATGGACCTGTGCCAGTCGGATTCCGCTCTGTTTGACGAGCACCCGGAGCGTGTCCGAAACATCTTTTGCCCTGCGCTGGTGATACAAGGTCCGGTCCATCGCTCCGCCGGCAGGCTGCCCCAGGCATCAATCCTGCTGCCCCGTCGCCGATGCCCTTGATCGACTCCCCCGCACCTACCGACCCCCGCGCCGCCGACCTCCGCCGCATGAAGCTGGTCGCGCTGGGCTGCCTGCTGGCCTCACTGGCCGGGCTGGCCGTCAGCCTCGTGATGGGGGCCCAGGGGCCCTGGGCCTGGCTCAAGGCCTTCTGCGAAGCCGCCGCCATCGGCGGCTTGGCCGACTGGTTCGCCGTCGTCGCGCTGTTCCGCCATCCACTGGGCCTGCCGATCCCGCACACCGCGCTCATCCCGCAGGGCAAGCACCGCATCGCCGACAGCCTGGCCGAGTTCGTCCGCGACAACTTCCTGCATCCCGAGGTGCTGCTCCAGAAGCTCGAGATCCTCAACCCCGCCGAGCGCCTCGGCCAGTGGCTGCGCGAGCCGGCCAACCTCGCGCAGGTCACCGGCTCCGTCCGCGCCATGGCCATCGAGGGCATCTCGCTGCTTCACGAGCAGGCGGTGCGCCGCGCCATCGGCGAGTTCCTCGTCGCCCGGGCGCTGTCATGGAACGCCACCGCCACCGCCGCCTCGGTGCTGGACGTGCTGACCAAGTCGGGCCGTCACCAGGACGTGCTCGACGGTGCCCTGTCCAAGCTGCGCGACTACCTCGCCACGCCCGAGGTGCGGATGCTCGTCGCCGCGCGGCTGGTGAAGTTCGCCCGCGCGCAGTGGCCGAAGGCAACCTCCCTCGTCGACACGATCGCCAACGTCGACAAGATGGCCGACAGCCTGTCCGACAAGCTCGCGCTGCAACTGGTCGAGGAAGTGCAGACGGCGCTGTCGCAGCCCGATCACTCGGTGCGGCGGCAGTTCGACGACTGGATCCACGAATTCATCGAGCGCCTGCGCCAGGACCCGGAGTTCGCGCGCGAGGTGAACGCGATGAAGGACCGCGTCGTGCAGAGCGACGACGTGCGCGCCTACCTCGACGGCGTCTGGACCGAAGTCCGCGCCACCATCGAGCGCGACCTGCAGCGCGAGGACTCGGTGCTGATGCGGCACCTGGATCATTCGCTCGCCGGGCTCGGCGACCGGCTGAGCCGGGACCCGTCGCTGGTGGAGGCGATCAACGCGCATGTGCTGTCGGCCGCGGGTCGCATGGTCGGCGGCATGCGCGAGGGCGTCACGCGCCACATCGCGTCGACGGTGAAGTCCTGGGACGACCGCAGCCTGGTCCGCCAGATCGAGCTGAGCGTCGGCCGCGACCTGCAGTTCATCCGCCTCAACGGCACGCTGGTGGGCGGCGTGATCGGGCTGCTGCTTTACGCGGTGACGGTGGTGATGCAGCGGTGAGCTTGGGCGAGCTCATGCATCGTTCCGGTGTTGCCGTTTAAGCATCATCTGTTGCTTAATAGACAATACGCGTTGCCTAATAGGAAATGCTCGTGGCCTAATCGGCAACGGTCGGATCTCGCTGGTTTGAGCCATGAATACTCAACTGATGAATGAACTGGTGGGCGGTGCCGCTCGCTATCGGGCGCTTCGCTGTCTCTATGAGCAGGCCGAGCGCGAATTCGGCACTCGCGAACTGGCCGCCGCCGCCGCGATTGATCCCAGCAACGCTTCGCGATGGCTGCGTCGCTGGACCGATGTCGGGCTGGTGGAGCGCAAGACGATCCGTGGGCAGAACGTCTTTCAGGCCTCCACCGATCCAGGCCTTGCGCCGCTGCGAGCGCTCGTCATGCAGGACAGCGATCTTGTTCGCGTGATGCGGGAACACCTCGCCACGATGAAAGGCGAGGTGGACGCCGCTGCCATCTTCGGGTCGGCGGCACGCGGCGACATGCATGTCGACAGCGACGTTGATCTTCTCGTCTTGACCCCCGACCTCTCGCGCCTCCAAGCTCAGGCCCATTTCAAACCAGCGGGCCGCGCGCTGAAGCGGGCGGTCAACGTGCTGGTCTATGCGCCCGAGGACTGGCGGCAGGCACGCGATGAACGCAATCCCTTTGTGCTCGACATCCTCGGTCACCCGACCATCGAGCTCAAAGGATCGCTGAATGCTCCGTAAGCCAGAGGACTTCTACAGGGAAGGCAGCAAGGTCTTCCGCAAGGCGCCGATCAATGCAAAGGCGATCCGTGGCTGGATCGCCATCTCCGAAGGCAAGGTGGCCGACGCCTTCCGCGAGAGCAACTCCAGCACGACGCGTCTCGGCGCAGCCTATGACGCGATGCTGAACTTGAGTTTCGCGTTGCTGTGCGCGAAGGGCTGGCGCTGCACCTCGGCCGACGGGCATCACGTGCAGGCGCTTGAGGCGGCATGTGCCTACGCGGCCCTGTCCACCGGCACATTCGATGAACTCGACGCGATCCGCGATCTCAGGAACGACCAGTACCAGGGGGTGCCCGCGACGCCTCAAGACGTCGCGGGCGCGCTTTCCGTGCTGGAACGGGTGGTGCCCGCGCTTTTGGCGCTATTGCCCCCGAGGGGCTAGGCGGCGCCGGCTCACAACGCCTTCAAGAACACCACCAGGTCCTTCTTCTCCTGCTCGGTGAGCTGGGTCTCCAGCACCAGGTTGAAGAACTCCACCGAATCCTCCAGCGTCAGCAGCCGGCCGTCGTGCAGGTAGGGCGGAGAGTCCTTGATGCCGCGCAGCGGGAAGGTCTTGATCGGGCCATCCATGTTGGCCATGCGCCCATTGATCATCCTCGGCTTGAAGAAGCGCTCCGTCCGCAGGTTGTGCATCAGGTTGTCCGTGTAGTACGGCGGCGCATGGCAGCTCGCGCAGGTCGCCTTGCCGAAGAACAGCTGCTGTCCGCGCAGTTCCTGCTGCGACGCCTTCCTCGGATCGAGCTTGCCGTCGATGCCCAGCTTCGGCGCCGGCGGGAAGTCCAGCAGGGCCTGGAACTCCGCCATGAAGTGCACCTGGCTGCCGCGCTCCAGCACGTTCACGCCCTTCTTCGTCGCGATCACCGGATCGCCGTCGAAGTACGCGGCGCGTTGCTCGAACTCGGTGAAGTCCTCCACCGTCTTCAAGGCCCGCTGCGAGCCGAACAGCCGCTGGATGTTGACCCCGCGCAGCGTCGGCGTGTCGATCCGGTGCCGGAACGGCTGCGGCCGGATGTCGCCGACCAGGTGCGTCGACGCGTTCGTGTGGCCGTTCGCATGACAGTCCAGGCACGCCACCCCGCGGCTGGGCTTCAGCGTGCGCCGGTCGTCGGTCTGGTTGAACTGCTGCTGCGGGAACGGCGTCACCAGCAGCCGCACGCCTTCCAGCTGCTTCGGGTTCAGCACGCCGTTGAACAGCCGGAAGTAGTTGTTGATCGTCACCAGCTCCCCCTTGGACACGTCGCCCAGGTCGGGTCGCGTCGTCAGGAAGATCGGCGCCGGGAACTCCGGCAGGAAGTGGTCGGGCAGGTCGTAGTCCAGATCGAAGCGCGTCAGGTCGCGGTCGATCTCCTGGCGTCGGATCTCGTCGATGTGGAACTTCGGGAAGACCATCCCGCCCTCGGGATGGTTCGGATGCGGCAGCGGCAGGAAACCCTTGGGGAAGAGGTCCTTGGCCTTGATGTCGTCCGGACTCATCGCCGCCAGCTGGTCCCAGGTGACGCCGCGCGGCAGGCGGACCCGCACGCCGTCCTGGAGCGCCTTGCCCTTGGTCATCGTCGCGCCCGGGGACGGGCGGTTGGCCAGGTCGTAGCGCTCGTTGAGCAGGTCCGCATGTTTCCGCGCCAGGCCGGGTTTCGCGGCGCTCATGCGCTTGACGACGCTGTCGAAATCCTCGGTGATGACGACCGGCATGTAGCTGGTCGGCGGGGCGGCGGTTTCGCCCATCGCGGTGTTTGTGGCCAGGGGCACGGAGGCCACCGCGGCGGCGGTGCCGAGCAGGGCCGGCCAATGCCAGCCCCCGCGGCGGGGTGCGCGTGAAGTCATGTCTTCTCCCTTTCCGGTGGACGGGGCGCCCGCGCCGGTCCCGCACGCGGCGGCAAGCGCGGTTCCCGGCCGCGACAGGAACCGCGCGATGGTGCGCCACCGCACACAGGGGCAAGGACTGACCCCAAGGAATGTGATCGCGGCCTCTTCGGGCCTTCGCGACACAGCCAGACAAGACCGTAGTCCATCGCATCGCCCGATCCAAATAGAACCTCGTGATGCGTTCGATAGCCGCCGCCTCGCTGCTGATTGATGTATGAGCCTCCTCTGTTGGAGCAGCAGGCTCCGCGGGAATTGGCCTTTCTCGACCATCGAACTGGAGGTCCGGGTTCGGGAGACTGACCGCCTCCTCATTCCGATGGTCAGCCAATTCACGTCATGTCTCATCACTTTGTTCCCACGCCTGCCGTCCGACCGCTGGAACGGGCGGCTCCCACCCCCGACCCGGTGACCCGCGCCGCGCCAGGCCGCCGTCGGGACGACGAAGAGGCCGAAGCCACCGCGGAGTCTTCCGCACCGCCGACCGAGACTGCCGAGACTGGTGCCACGCCCGCCGACGCGACCCCGGCCCCGAGCGGAGAGGCAGCCGCGCCAGTCGATGCGCCTGCCACCGCCGACACCGGCGCGCCGGCCGACGAGAACGACCCGCTGCGAAGCAGCCGATCCAGCGCGATGCTCGCGGCGGGCCTGGGCCTGCTGGGCGTTGCCGGCGCGGCAGCGGCGGGCGGGTCGGGCGGCGGGTCCGGCGCGACGCCGCCGATCACCATTGATCCGCCAAAGCCGGAGCAGCCGAAGCCGGAAGAGAAACCGGATCCGAAGCCCGAGCCTCAGCCCGAGCCGAAGCCGGATCCGAAGCCTGAGCCTCAACCAGACCCGAAGCCGGATCCGAAACCCGAGCCTCAGCCAGACCCGAAGCCGGACCCGAAGCCCGAGCCTCAGCCCGACCCGAAGCCGGACCCGAAGCCCGAGCCTCAACCAGACCCGAAGCCGGATCCCAAGCCCGAGCCTCAGCCCGACCCGAAGCCGGATCCCAAGCCCGAGCCTCAGCCCGACCCGAAGCCGGATCCGAAGCCTGAGCCTCAGCCAGACCCGAAGCCGGATCCCAAGCCCGAGCCTGAACCCGATCCGAAGCCTGACCCGAAGCCCGAACCCGAGCCCGATCCGAAGCCGGATCCCAAGCCCGAACCCGAGCCCGAACCCAAGCCGGACACCGAGCCGCCCCTCGCGCCTGTCCTGGCCCTGATGAACGACACCGGCACCAGCGGATTCGATCGCGTCACCCGCGACGCGACCGTGCTGGTATCCGGCCTGGAGCCGAACGCGAGCTGGCGTTATTCCTTGGACAACGGGCAGACCTGGCGGGACGGCAAGGACGGCGCGATCCCCGCATCGGCGTTCACGCACGACGGCGACTGGAAGGTGCTGGTGCGCCAGACCGATGCCGCCGGCAATCACAGCGAGGTGCGATCGCTCGAATTCAAGCTGCTGACCTCGGCGGCCACGCCGACGCTGCGGCTCAGCGAGGACACCGGCGCGACCGTCTTCGCGGATCCGGCCGGCATCTCCCTGCATGACGGGGTCACCCGCGACGCCACCGTGCTGGTGGGCAATCTGGACCCCAACGCGAAGTGGCAGTACAGCATGGACGGCCTGTCCTGGTTCGAAGGAAGAGATGGCCGCGTCGAGCCGGGATTCTTCGGCGACCATGACGGCGCCAAGATCGTCCATGTGCGTCAGCTCGACACGGCCGGCAACGTCAGCCAGATCGAGACGCTGCAATTCGTCCTCGACACGAAAGCCGATGGTCCGACCGAGGTCCGTCTCGTCAACGACAGCGGCGTGAGCAGCACCGACTGGCTGACCAACGACGGGCGGCTCGAGCTGGTCCTGGCCCCGGGCAAGACCTTCAGCTACACCTTCGACACCGGCCACTGGGGCTCCGGTGGCGGCGCGGCCGGCAACATCGTGGCGATGCCCACCGACCTCCCGGACGGGGCCCGCTGGGTGGAGTTCCGCGTGTACGACGGCGCCGGCAACGGGACGCTGCAGCGCGTCAACTTCCAGCTCGATCGCACGGCGCCGGCCAAGCTCGGCGCGACGCTGATCAATGACACCGGCGCCAGCGCCACCGACGGCATCACGCAGGACGCGACGATCCAGGTCACCGGGCTCACCGCGGGCAACCGCTGGCAGTACCGCATCGCGACCCGGGGCGACCAGTGGTTCGATGGCGACGATTCGATGCGGATCGAGAACTCGGCCTACGGCGGCGATGGTTACAACTGGGTCGACATCGCGCAGGTCGACGCCGCCGGCAACCGCAGCGAGCTCACCCGCGTGCACTTCGAGCTCGACCGCGCCGTCGAGGCGCCGAAGCTCTGGTTGAAGAACGATACCGGCGCCAGCGCCTCCGACTTCATCACCGCCGACGGCACGGTGGTCATCGGCGGCCTGGAGACCGGCGCGACCTGGTGGGCGGGCTTCAATGGCCAGGAATACACCGGCACGGCCGTCAGCGGCATCCATCCCACCGTGACGCCGCCGTCCAGCAATCAGTTCATCTTCGGTGCCCGTCAGACGGACCTGGCCGGCAACCAGAGCGCGCTGTCGACGCCGCTGCGCGCCTTCGTGACGACGAAGGAGGACGCCGACGCGCGTCAGCCGGCGCTGCGATCGAGTGAGGGGGCGCTGCTGAGCGGCACCGATCGCCAGGACGATTTCCTGGTCGAGATCGGCGCCAACATCCGGCTGCTCACCGTCACCAACTTCTCGAGCGAGCAGCACGATGTCCTCGACCTGAGCCAGATCCTGACGCTGGGCACCGGCCAGAAGATCGGGGATGCCGTGAGCAAGTGGAACCGGGGCGACGGGTGGCTGGGCGTCGAGCTGGCCATCACGGCCAACGGCGGGGAGCGGTACTTGGTCGACCTGTGGAACCTTCCCGCCGCAGATCGCATCTTCATCCGCACCGGCGACGGGCTGCACGTCCTCTGAGCCCGGGACGGGCATGACCCCCGCGGCGAGCGCCGGCGTCCTCTAGACTCCGGCGCTCGTTCCGTTCTGGGCCGCCAGGCCCAGTCCCTCCCGCCCCGTCCTTGTGGAGCCCGTCATGCCCCGATACGTCGCCTTCCTCCGTGGAGTCAGCCCGATGAACGCGAAGATGCCGGACCTGATCCGCGCCTTCGAGGCCGCCGGCTTCACGCGCGTGAAGACGGTGATCTCCAGCGGCAACGTGGTGTTCGACCACGACGGCGCACCGGTCGACGAGCTCGAGCGCCGCGCCGAACAGGCGATGACCGACACACTGGGCAAGACCTTCGGCACGACGGTCCGCCCGGTCGAGCACCTGCGCCGGATCGTCGACGCCGACCACCATGCGCCGTTCCAGCCGCCTTCCGCGGCCAAGCAGCTGATCACCTTCCTGAAGCGCCCGCACGAGTTGCCCGTCTCGCTGCCGCTCGAAGGCGAGGGCGCCGCGATCTGCAAGCTGGAGGGCGTCGAGGTCTACAGCCACTACCTGCCCAACGACAAGGGGCCGCTGTTCATGACCATGCTGGAGAAGACCTTCGGCAAGCAGATCACGACCCGCACCGTCGACACGGTGCGCAAGTGCATCAAGGCCTGAGGACAGATCGGGCGGCGCCGCTCAGGCCACGCAGGCCCGATTCTTCCCGGTGCGCTTGGCCTCGTAGAGCGCCTCGTCGGCGCGGTCCAGGGCCTGCTCCATCGTCTCGCCCGCCCGGAACAGCGTCACGCCGGCCGAGAAGGTGACGAACACGTCGCGGCCCTCGTGCATGAACAGGCTGGCCGACAGCGAGCGCTGCAGCCGCAGCAGCACCGCCTGCGCCTCCTCGAGCGGCGCTTCCGGCAGGATCAGCACGAACTCCTCGCCGCCCCAGCGCCCGACCTTGTCGCCGGGCCGCAGCAGCCCCGACACCCGCGCCGCCAGCGACTTCAGCGCCTCGTCGCCGGCCGCGTGGCCCAGGTTGTCGTTGAGCTTCTTGAAGTTGTCGATGTCCAGCAGCGCCAGCGCCAGCGGCTTGGGATCGCGCTCGAGCTTGGCGCGTTCGGTCTCGAAGGTCGCGATCAGGCCCCGCCGGTTGGCGATCTGCGTCAGCTGGTCGGTCTGGACCTCGCTGGAGAGCTTGCGCAGCTCGCCCTCGAGCTGCTCGACGCGCTCGGCCAGCTGCGCCGCGCGGTCGTGCTCCTCGCGCAGCCGGCCCTGCGTGGTCTGCACCAGCGACTGCACGCTGCGGCTCTCCTCGACCATCTCGCGCACCACGCCGGCCAGGCTTTCCAGCGAATCCGCCTGCTCGATCACGGTGGCGTACTTGCCGACGCTGTCGCTGAAGCGGTCGGTGTGCTGGCCGAGCTCGCCCAGCTCCTGCAGCATCCGGTTGATCAGGCCCTTGAGCGCGTCGCGGGCGCGGCTGCGTTCCTCGCGCAGGCTGTGCTGGCGCTCGCGGGTGCTGTGCAGCAGCTCGCTGACCGAGCGCACGCTGCGCGCCGTCAGCCCCTGCGCCAGGGTCTGGCCCATGGCCTCGCACTGGCCCTGCGCCCAGGAGTCGTCCTCGGCCAGGTCGGCCAGGCTGCCCGTCAGCTCGCCGCAGAGCTTGCCCAGCTCGTTGAAGGCGTGGTTGCGATGGTCCAGCCAGCGCCGCGCGCGGATGCACAGCGCGTCCATCTGCGCGGCGCGCTCGGGCGTCGCGCCGTCGCGGACCAGTTCGGCATGGGCCACGCCCAGCGCATCGATCAGTTCCTGCGCGCGCAGGTCGTCCGCGGCGAGGGCATGCCGCACCGTGCCGTTCAGGTGGGTGCCGACCTCGGGCCACGACTGCAGGCCCGGGCCGGTGCCGGCGGACGCCGCCGCACCCGTCGCGCCCATCAGCGTGTCCAGCGAGCCGTAGCGACCGCCCTCGGCCGACGCGGGCCGGCCGTCCTCGGCCGTATGCGCATCCGCGGGCGGTTGCGCGCTTTCCTCGTCGGTGAAGAACTGCGTCGGCGTGCCCGCGCGGTCTTCGTCGTCGAGCGCGTCCTCGCCATCCTCGCTGGCCGACGCCGCGCCACCGGTCGCGGCCCCCAGGCCGACGGTCGACGGCAACTCATCCAGCGGTGCGGGCTGCGTCTCGACGCGCGCGTCGCTGACATCCGAATCCCAGCTCGCCACCAACTGCCGCAGTCGCAGCGTCAGCCGCTGCGGGTCGCTGCGATTGCTCTGCAGCACGCGCAGCACGCCGTCCTTCTTGCGCGCGAGCGTCCACTGCCGTCCGCCGCGTTCCAGGCCGCGCATCAGCCGCTCGATCAGCTGGGCCAGCTGCTCCGCCTGCGCACCCGGGCCGTGCGTCTGCTGCAACGCCTCCAGCGCGCGCTGCAGTTCGTCCCAGCGGCCTTCCTTGAGCTGCGTCGCGAAACCTTGGCGCTGCTGCGGATCGGGCACCGCCAGGCCCAGCAGCCGTGCCATCGAGGCCTGCGCGCGCTCGGGCATCTGCGTCGACGCGCCGCCGCGCACCGGCTCGCCGGCCTCCTGCGCGTAGGCGCGGGCGTAGTTCTCGGGGGTCGGCTCCAGCTTGTCCAGCGCCAGCCGGCGCAGGGCCGCTTTTGCCAGGAGAGCGGGGGGCTGCTGCGGCATCGGTCGGGGCTCGGTGAAACGGGGGAGGGCGCTGGCGGCTCGCGGCACGCGACCGGATCAGCGCATCGGGCTTTCGTCGCCGACCTCGGTGGTCGGCAGGATCCAGGGCGCCTTGCGCGGCAGCACCGTCTGCGCCAGCCAGCGCTCGAGCTCGTCGGGCGGCAGCGGCTTGCTGAACAGGAAACCCTGCATCAGGCTGCAATCGAGCCGGCGCAGCACTTCCATCTGGCGCAGCGTCTCGACGCCCTCGGCGATCACCTGCAGGCCCAGCGAGCGGGCCAGCGCGATGATCGCGGTCACCACGGCGGAACTCTGCGGCGTGATGCCCAGGTCGCGCACGAAGCTGCGGTCGATCTTCACTTCCGAGATCGGCAGCGTCGTCAGGTAGGCCAGCGAGGAGTAGCCGGTGCCGAAGTCGTCGATCGAGATCTCGACGCCGACCTCGTTGAGCCGGTGCAGCGACGGGATGACGCTCTGCAGGTCCTTCATCAGGCCGGTCTCGGTGATCTCGAGCTGGATCGCGCGGTGCGGCACGCCCCACTGGCTGACGAATTGATGGATGTGCTCGACCAGGTCCGAGCGCTCGAACAGCCGGTTGGGCAGATTCACCGCGATCGATTCGCTGAAGCCGAAATTCAGCTGCCAGACCTTGGCCTGGCGCGCGGCCTCGCGCAGCGCCCACTCGGACAGCGGCACGATCAGGCCGGTTTCCTCGGCCAGCGGGATGAACTCGCCGGGCGGCACCAACTGGTTGCCGCGCCGCCAGCGCATCAGCGCCTCGGCGCCGACCATGCGGGCGGTGCGCACGTCGATCTTGGGCTGGTAATGCAGCACCAGCTCGTCGCGCTCGATCGCCTTGTGCAGCGCGGATTCGAGCTCCAGCTTCTCGCGGCCGCGGCCCGCCAGCATCGGCGAATACAGCGCCGAGGCATTGCGGCCCTGGTTCTTGACCGCGTACATGGCCACGTCGGCGTTGCGCAGCAGGTCGGCCATGGTCAGGCCGTCGCGCGGGTAGAGCGCGATGCCGACCGACGCGGTCACGAAGCACTCCTGGCCGGCGATGAAGATCGGCTCGCGCAGCGCGTCCAGCACCCGGTCGGCGACGCGCTCGGCATCGCCCTCGTCGCCGACCTCTGGCAGCAGCGCCACGAACTCGTCGCCGCCCAGGCGGCCGACCGCCTCCAGCGTGCGGTGCGAGCGGGTGCCGACCGACTCCAGCATGCCTTCCATGACCTGGTCGCTGTGGCGCACGCAGGAGCGCAGGCGGCGGCCGACTTCCATCAGCAGGTCGTCGCCGGCGGCGTGGCCCAGCGTGTCGTTGATGACCTTGAAGCGGTCCAGGTCGATCAGCAGCAGGCCGACCTCATGGCCCATGCGTCGGCCGGCCTCGATGGCGCGCTCGGCGCGCCACATCAGCTGGCGGCGGTTGGGCAGGCCGGTGAGCGCGTCGAAGTTGGCCAGCTCGCGGATGCGGTCCTCCGCCATGCGGCGGTCGGTCACGTCCTGGATGACGCCGGTGTAGCCGCAGGCGTTGCCGTGCTCGTTGAACTCGGGCTCGGCCTCGATGTGGATGACGCGCTTGCGGCCGTCCAGCAGCGTGAAGGGGAGGTCGGTCACCAGGACCGAGTTGTGGGCCACGACATCGCGCAGCAGCCGCATGAACAGCAGCCGCTCCTCGCGCGGCACCATGCGCATCACGCCGATGAAGTCCAGCGGATCGGCCGGCCCGCGGCCGAAGACGCGCAGCGCCTCGTTGGCCAGCTTGAAGCCGTGGCCGGTCTGCCACTCGAAGCTGCCCATGCGGGCCAGGTCCTGCGCGCGCGCCAGCTTGGACTTGCTGCGCTCCAGTTCCTGGCGGGTGCGCGAGCTGCGCAGCATGTAGCGCAGCCGGCCGGCCAGCAGCCGCCACTGCGTGGACTTGACGAAGAAGTCGGTCGCGCCGGCCTGGTAGGCGCGGTTGATGGAGGCCTCGTCATCGAGGCCGGTCAGCATCAGGATCGGCGCGTTCTCGAAGCCGGGCAGGGCGCGCAGGCGCTCGCAGGTCTCGAAGCCGTCCAGGTCGGGCATCAGCGCGTCCAGCACGATGAGCTCGGGCGTCCACTGGGTCACCGACTGCAGCGCCTGCTGGCCGCCGGTCAGCGCGGTGACCTCGAAGCCGTGTTCCTGCAGCGCGGCCTCGATCAGCATCAGGTTGACCGGGTCGTCGTCGACCAGCAGGACGCGTGGCCGTTCGATCAGTTCGCCTTCCTTCACGACGCGGCTCATCGCTGGGCTTGCACCAGTTGCTGCATCGCCAGCCGGGCGGCGGCGATGTCGTCCAGGGCGGTGCCGATCAGGTCGGCCAGGCCGTCCTCATGCCCGGCGCGGGCCAGGCCTTCGATCTCGGCGCAGCGCTGGGACAGCACCGCGGCGCCCAGGCTGGCCGCGGCGGATTTCAGCGTGTGCGCCACGTGGCGCAGGCCGTTGAGGTCGCGCGGCGCGTCGCGGCCCTGCGCGAGCACCTGCTCCTGCTGGTCCAGCGATTTCAGGAAGGCGGCCACGACACGCTCCAGCAGATGGTTCACGCCCTCCGGGTCCAGCTCGCGCAGACGGGCGAGGGCCTGGTCGTCCAGCACGGCGGGTTCGGGCTGAGTCCGGGAGGGCATGGTCGTGGCGTGGTCCGGTGACATCTTCTGATCATGGCGCCGCATGGACGTTCCACGCGGAGTTGCGGGCCATTGTCGTTCACCAGGAGGATGGAGTCGTGGGAAAAAGCCGTCAATTCTGGTGTTCTTGGGGCTGTCGCTCGGGGTAAGTCCCGGGTCCGGTGTGGCGTCGGCGCCTCCGCGCCGGGATGGTGCGATGGTGAATCCTCGGTGAGTGGCTGGTGAGGCCTACATACAATGGCCCGCATGAACAGGTTGGGGGACGCCGCCGCTCGTCGTCGGCCATGGAAGGGTGCCGCGCTGGCCTTGGGGCTGGCGGTCGTGGCCCTGCTCCTGCTGCTGGCGTTGAACCTCGAGCCGTCGGGCCCCGGCCTGGTGCTGACCGCCGTGATGGCGGGCGCGGCGCTGATGATCTTCGTCGCCGCGCTGACCTGGCACCTCGCGGTGCGCTTGGCGCGCGCCCAATTCGGCGAGCTGCTGCGCGAGAGCCGCCAGCAGGCCCAGGCGCTGACGCAGCTGCAGCCCGACTGGCTCTGGCAGACCGACGCGCAGCATCACCTGGTGCGCTGGCAGGCGTCGACCGGCGCGCCGGCGTCGAGCTGGGCCGGCACGGCGGTGAACGGCGCGGTGACGCAGCGGCTGTGGGAGCGCTTCGAGCCGCTGGCCGGCGCGGATGGCGCGGACGGCGTGCCGCAGGACGTTCGCGCCCGGGTCGAGCCGGGTCACTCCTTTGAAGGGCTGCGCGTCGTCGACGCCCAGGGACGGCGCTGGGAACTCCGCGCGCAGGCGACGACCGATGCTGCCGGCCGCTTCGCCGGCTTCCTGGGCGCGGCCCGGGCGCTGGACGAGGCGCCGCCGGCGGTCGACACCGACACCGCCGCGGCCACCGCGCCGGGCCCGGGCGCCACCGACTGGCTCCAGGCCCTGCCCGGTCCCGCCTGGCTGCTCAGCGGCGACGATGGCGCCTCGACCCGCCTGATCGATGTCAACGACGCGGCCCTGCAGATGATGGGTGGCTCGGAGGCGCGAGGCCAGCTCTGGCGCGCCTGCGAGGAACGCCTGCCCGAGGAACTGCGCCAGGCGCTGGCGCAGCCGGACCTGCAGTCGGGCAGCGCCTGCGGTGCCTGGTGGCTGTGCCTGACGGCGCTGCCGCATGGCGGCGGCACGCTGCTGAGCCTGTGGCCGCAGGGCGCGGCGGAGACGGTGCCCGCGGCGCTGGCGATGCAGGCCGCGGAGCAGGCGCGCGCGGACCAGGCCTCGTTCAGCTACACGGTGTCGCACGACCTGCGCGCGCCGCTGCGCGTGGTCGAGGGCTTCACCCGCATCCTCAAGGAAGACTACGGCCGGCTGCTGGACCGCGCCGGCAACGACCACCTCGATCGCGTGCTGGGCGCCTCGGCGCGCATGCAGAGCATGATCGACTCGCTGCTGGCCCTGTCCCACCTGTCCTCGCAGGCGCTGCGGCATGAGACGGTGGACCTGTCGCTGCTGGCCGGGCAGGTGGTGGACGAACTGCGCCGCGCGTCGCCGGGGCGCGAGGTCGAGGTCGAGGTGCAGCCCGGCCTGCGGGTGCAGGGCGATCCGACGCTGCTGCGCATGGTGCTGGAGAACCTGCTGGGCAACGCGTGGAAGTACAGCGGCAAGCGCGAGCATGCGGTGATCCGCTTCGAGGCCGAGCAGCGCCAGGGCGAGCGCGTCTTCGCCGTCAGCGACAACGGCGCCGGCTTCGACATGCGTTTCGCGGACCGCCTGTTCGGCGTCTTCCAGCGCCTGCACAGCGCGAGCGACTTCCAGGGCACCGGCGTGGGCCTGGCCTCGGCGCGGCGCATCGTGCGCCGGCACGGCGGCGACATCTGGGCCGAATCCGAAGTCGGGCAGGGTGCCCGCTTCTACTTCACCTTGCCGAGCTGAGACCGGTCCGCGCGCTTGCGTCGCGGGCCGCGCGGCGGTCCGAAGACCATCAACTGCCGAGCGCGAGCTGCTCGACCGCCTCGACGACGCGGCGCGCCTGCTCGCCGAGTTCGATGCGCTGCTCGGCGGCCATGCGCTCCAGTCGCGCCAGCGCCTGCGCGCGGGTCAACGAATAGCGGTGCATCAGCACGCCCAGCGCCATGGCCTCGACCACGGCCAACGCCGAGGCCGGCTCCAGCGCCGGTGCGGGCGGCGCCGCGTCGGCGCGGGCGGGCCGGTTGGCGAAGGCGGCTTCCACGGCGGGGACGATCTGGTGGATGTCCAGCGGCTTGACCAGGTAGGCCAGCGCGCCCAGTTCCTTGACCTTGGCGACGGTGGCCTCGTCGGCGAAGGCCGAGAGGAACATGAAGGGCAGCTGCAGGTAGTCGCGCAGGTAGCCGGCCACGTCGAAGCCGGTCATGCCTTCCATGCGGATGTCGAGCAGGGCGAGGTCGGGGCGGTGCTGTCTGGCGATGAGGATGGCGTCGTCGCCGTTGTCGGCGTCCAGGACCTCATAACCGGCCTGGGCCAGGCCATGCGTCAAGGTGGCGAGCACCAGCCGGTCGTCGTCCACGACCAGGATGCGGCCCTTGCCGCTCGCGCCCACGTCCTTGCTCACGCTGTCCACGCTGCTCCCGAATCCAAGGCATCCCCGAGGGGTGACCGGGGATTGTCACCGAAATGCCGCGCATGCCCCGCGCGGCGGGCTGGCCCGGTTGCGAGTCGTCACAAGGCCTCGAGCAGCTGCACCCCCGGCGGCCACAGACTGAGCTCGCACACCACCTGCTCGCCGTCCTGCGTCAGGCCCAGCAGCGCGCTGCGGCGCGGCAGCAGCGCGCGCACCAGGCCCAGGCCGGAGACGCCGCCCCGCACCTGCGCCAGGTCGAAGCCCGGCGGCAGCCGCCCGGTGTTGACGATGCGCAGCACCACCTGTTCCGGATCGAAGCGCAGCTCGCAGCGCACCGGCGCGTCGCCGCCATGCTTGACCGCGTTGGTGAACAGCTCGTTGAGCGTCAGCGCGATCGGGATGGCCTCGGCCTCGGGCAGGCCCCAGCGGTGCGACTGCTCGGCCATCGCGCCGTCGACCTCGACCAGGATCTCCCGGCCCGACATCCGCTGCACCGAGCCCATCACCGCCTCGACCACCTTGCGCAGGCGCAGCGGACCCGACATGCCGACCTGCAGCCCGTAGACCTGCGCGATCGCCTGGACCTGGCCGACCGCCTCGTTGATCACCGCCTTGACCTCCGGGCGCCGCGCCGCGATCTGCTGCAGCAGGCCGGCCACGCCCTGGAGGTTGTTCTTGATGCGGTGGTGGACCTCGCGCACCAGCAGCTCGCGCTGCGCGATCGCCGCCTCCAGCCGGGCCGCCTCCTGCGCGCGCTGCTGCGTCACGTCGCTGGCGACCAGCAGCAGCTGCTCCGGCTCGAGCTCGCCGCTGGCGTCGTTGACGCCGGCCAGGTGCAGCAGCCGCGCATCCCAGATCCGCGCCTGCCCGCGCACCGTCAGCCGGTATTCGCGCTGCAGCACCTCGCTGCTCTGCAGCGCGAACTCCATGTCGGCGCGGATCGTCTCGACCTCGTCGCCGCCGCCGAAGAGCGCCTCCAGGCTCGCGCCCAGCAGCTCCTCCTCGGGCCGGCCGGCCAGCGCCGCGGCCGCCTGGTTGATCTGGCGCACCTGCAGCGTGCGGGCGTCGTGCAGGCTGATGGCGATCGGCGCGGCCTCGATGATCCGGTGCAGCGAGGCCTGCGCCTGCAGGCTCTGCGCCTCGGCCTGGCGGCGGCGCTCGATGTCCAGCAGCGCATAGGTCAGCTGCCGCGAGCCGTCCGGCCCCATCGTCGCCACCGCGTTGCCGACCACCCAGAACTCGCGGCCGTCGCGCGCGACGACGCGGCATTCGAAGGTCTCGGCCTGGCCCTCGGGCAGGTCGTCCAGGTAATGCGTCTGGCGGAACGGATGGTCGGGCGCTTCGGTCGCGACGCTGCTGATCGGCTGGCCGGCGAATTCCGGCAGGTCACCGCCGAACATGCGCCGCGCCGAGCGGTTCATCCACTCGATCCCGTGCCGGCCCACCGTCACGATGCCCACCAGCACCGAGTCCAGCACCGCGCGTTCGCGCTCGGTCTGCAGCTGGAGGGAGTGCTGCAGCAGCTCGTTGCGTTCCTGCGCCTGCTGGTGGTCGGTGATGTCGACGGTCAGCACCGAGGTCGTTTTCTGGCCGGAAGCCAGCTGGCCGATCTCCACGCGGGTCATCAGCCAGCGCAGCCCGTGCTCAGGGTGCCGCACCGCGTAGCGCGCCACCGTCGGCGTGGCCTGCTTGAGCGCGAGCTGCAGCTTCTCGTATTCGGCGCGCGAGTCGGGCTCGACCATCTCGCGGTTGACGCCCTGCAGCGAGGGCGCCTGTTTCGGGGTGTCTTCGCCGGATGAGGACGGCGGCGCGCCGGTGCCCGGCCGCGACCAGCCGGCTTCCGGCTGGAAGGTCGCCAGGCCGACACCGGCCGTGTCCATCAGCGTCTGCAGTTGCTGCTGCGCGAGCTCCAGGTCCTGTTCGGCGCTGCGGTCCTCCAGCATCACCAGCGTGCGCGGGCGCGACCACGGGCCGCTCAAGCGTCGCGCGCGCACGCGGATCCAGCGCCGGCGGTCGCCGGGCGGCGCCAGCAGGGCGTTGCGATGGGATTCCTGGCCCGACTCGGGCGCCTTGGCATGCAGCAAGTCGCGCCACTCGGGGGGCAGCTCGTGCAGGCTGATCGGCATCTGCGGGCTCAGGCGCCGGCACAGCGCGGTGAACGCGGCGTTGAAGCGCAGCAGCAGGCCCTGGTCGTCATGCATCAGCGCCGGCAGCGGGCACAGGTCCAGCCACTGGTCGATCTCCGACTGCATGCGCTCGGCGCGTTCGCGCGCGGCCAGTTCGGTGCTGTGGTCCTGGAGCAGCGCCAGGCCCAGGCCGCCCTCGAGCGGATGCACCCAGGCCTGCAGCAGGTGCTCGCGGCCCTGGTCGTCGACCAGGCGCAGCTCCTGCGCCATGCCGCTGGGCAGCAGGCGCTGGCCCTGGAGCGAGACCTCGCCCATCAGGCCCTGCAGCTGCGCGTTGGTGAGCAGGACCTGGCCCTTGGCGTCGAGCACGAAGGCGGGCCAGGGGCCGTCCCAGAGCCCGGCGAGCAGGCCGGGCACGTCCTGCCCGCGCGCCGTGAGCAGCGCGCGCAGGGCGTCGAGGTCGGGGGAGGCGAGGGGGAGTTGGGGCGACACGGGGCGAGTTTAGAAGACCCTCACCCCCGCCCTCTCCCGCAAGCGGGCGAGGGAGCAAAACGGGGGCAGCCAGCCGTGCGCACTCCCTCTCCCGCAGGGTGTGCGAGGGGGCCGGCTCTGTGCATGCTCGCCCGCAAGCGGACGAGGGGGCGACCCTGTGCACTCCCTCTCCCGCAGGGCGGGAGAGGGCGGGGGTGAGGGTGGGAGCTCCCTCACCCCGCAGCTGTCGTCACTCGAGCTGCGCCGCCTTGTGCAGCGCGCGCAGCACGGCGTGGTTGACTTCGTCGGGACCCAGCATCAGCGTGTCGAGCGCGTCGCGCACGTCCAGCACCGACTCGTTCTCGATCGCCTGCACCAGCTGCAGGTAGCCGTGGTACGGCCCGGTCTGGTCGACCAGCGCCTGGCGCACCCGCTCCGGCACCGGGATGGACTGCAGCAGCTTCTCGAACGGCTGCTTCAGCATGTGGTCCAGCAGCGAGAACAGGCCGCAGATGAACATCTCGTCCCGCACCTCGGAGTCGGTCATGCTCTTGGCCAGCTCCTCCATCACCAGGCCGCGGCGCAGCGCGCCGAACATCACCGGGCGCATCGCGTGGTCCTTGCTGGCCGTGGCCAGCAGCAGCGCCAGCCAGCGGCGCAGCCGCGCATAACCCAGCAGCATGATCGCGTGACGGAAGGACGACACCTCGACCGACAGGCCGAAGGCCGCCGAATTCATGTAGCGCAGCAGCTTGAAGGCCAGGCTGGGGTCGCGCTTGAGCGTCTGCTCCAGGCGCTCGACATCCTCGCCCTGGTCGACCCGCGACATCAGCTCCACGATCACCTGCAGGTCGGCCTGGCCGTCGCTGCGGGTGGCCGGGACGGCCGGGGCCTCGAATTCGCCGTGCACGGTCCAGCCCAGCACGCCGGCGGCGCCGCCGTCCAGCGCCTGCTTGAAGTCGGCCGCGCTGCGCGCGCCCGAGACCAGCACCGACTTGCCGGCCGGCAGCGGACCGCCGCCCAGCTCCTGCAGGTCCAGCACCAGCTGCTTGAAGCCGGCCGCGTCCGAGCGACCCTTGAGCAGCGCGCCCCGCACCTGGGCCTGCGCGGCCAGGTCGGCATCGGACAGCAGGAAGGCCGGCACCTCGACCTTCATGTTGCCGGGCAGGGCCGCGGCCAGCAGGCCCTTGAGCAGCCCCTCGTGCGCCACGTTCAGCAGCACCGGCCTGGCCGGGAAGGCCTCGGCCAGCGCCGCCAGCAGGGCCGACGCGTCGGGCGTGGTCTCAGGGCGAAGCGCGAACACGGTGACGCGTGTGGCTTCGATGTCGAAGGACTTGGAAACCAGGGGCGCGTAGCCCAGGGCCACTTGGCCCAGCACGGCGTGTGTCGAGTTCATGCAGATCGGCGCATCAGGAGTTGATGTACTGGAACAGCGACATGCGCTGCACCATCGAGTAGGTTTTCAGCGCCGCATCGTAGCCCGTCTGCTGGTTCTGGAAGTCGGAAATGCCCTGGGTCATGTCCAGGTCCTCTGCGGCAGATTGCTCAGCCTGGTTGTAAACCTTGAGCGTCTGCAGCCGCGACTCGGAACCGTCCAGGTTGTTCATCTGCTCGCCGACCTGGCTGCGCACGTTGGCCAGGTTGCCCATGACCGCATCCACGTCGCGCAGGTTCATCAGGTTGCTCTGCGTGATCTCGGGCGCGGTGCGGCCGGTGGTCTTGAGCGACTCGATGGTGCGGTCCAGCACCTCGAAGAGCTTGAGGTCGGCCGTCGACGGCTTGACGCTGAAGCTGTCGCCGTCGGACGGCGTGCCCGCGACCGTCATCGCCATGCCGTCGAACTTGATGGTGTTGCCGCCGCTGTAGTTGTCGCTGGCCACCGGCACGTGGCCCTGGCTTTCGTTGAAGACGGTGTAGGTCTGCGAGGGCGCGGTGCCGCTGATGACGATGCTGTAGCTGTCGCCGGTGACCAGCGCCGGGTCGGTGACGCGGCCCGAATCGATGTAGCCGGTGGACGCCTGGCCGGTCAGCACGTTGGGCGCGGGGCCGGTCTCGAAGCTGCCGTTGCCGCTGCGCGCCTGCTCCCAGGCGGCGCGGCCGTCCACGCTCAGCGGATAGTTCTCGAGGTTGCCGGTGGTGACGCTGCCCGAGATGCCCTCGAAGCCCACGCCGCCGCCGATGCGCGCGCCGTTGGCGTCGCGCTGGACCGGGTTGTCCAGGAAGGGCACGCCGGAGGTGCCCTGGCCCGAGAACAGGTAGCCGCCCGCGCCGTCGGTGCGGTTGGCGATGGCCAGCAGCTGGTCGCGCAGGCCCTGGATCTTGGTCGCCAGGCCCTTGCGCTCGGGGTCGCTGTAGCTGGCGTTGCCGGCGGCGACCAGCGTCTCGCGGATCTGCTGCATCAGCTCGTTGGCGTCGCCCAGCGCGCTCTCGGCCAGCGTCATGCTGTTGCGGCTGGCCTCCAGTGCGCGCTGGCTGGCGTCGACCTGCCCGATCGAGGTGCGCGCGCGCTCGGCCCGCGCCGCGCCGGTGGGGTCGTCGCTGGCCTTCTCGACGCGCTTGCCGCTGGTCAGGCGCTGCTGCGCCTCCTGCATCTCCTGCTGGCGGCGCTGCAGCGTCGCGATGCTGGCGTCGAACATGTTGTTGGTGGCGAGTCGCATGGCGGCGTCCTTCTGGAAACGGGTCGTGCGCCGCGTCAGCGGCCGACGACGCTCAGCAATTGGTCGAACAGGCTCTGCGCGGCCTGCAGCATCTTGGCGGCGGCCTGGTAGCCCTGCTGGAACTGCATCAGCTTGGCGGCTTCCTCGTCGAGGTTGACGCCGGCCTGGCTGGAACGGGTCTGCTCCGCCGCGGAGGCCACCGTGGTGGAGACCTGCGCCAGGTAGTCCGCGCCCTGCACCCGCGAGCCGATGTCGGCGATCGCGGACGCATAGGCCTCGTTGACGGTCTGGCCGCGCGAGAGCTTGCCGTCGGCCTGCAGCTGCTTGCCCAGGAAGGGCTCGCTCTGCATCGCGACGAAGGCCTTGGCGTTGCCGTTGTTGGTCGAGACCACCTGGTCGGAGACCTGCAGCGCGATCTTGTCGCCCTCGCGCGGCACGCCGTTCAGGCTCAGCTCGAAGCCCAGGTCCACGCCGGCCGCCGGATCGTTGCCGATCTTGCCGCCGGCCTTCCAGGTGCCGCTGACCGAGGTGTTGTCCGACAGCGTGATCGTGTAGTTGATGCTGTTGTCGGCGTTGACGCTGCCGAACTGGACAGTCGCCGGCTGCTTGCTCTTGTCGAACTTGTCGTTGACCGCGTAGAGCGCGTCGACGGTGGCCGTGCCCTTGTTGTTGACGTCGGTGGTGGCGATGATCGGCGAGGCCGCGGCCAGGCCCGACGGATCGTCGAGCGAGCGCTTGAAGCTGGCCGCCGCGTTGGCCACCGGCTCCAGCAGGAAGCTGTCGCCCGGCTGCATCGTGCCGGTGGTCGACAGGCTGATGCCGTAGGCTGCCTTGATCTGGTCGTTGCTCATGATCGTGGGCTGGCCGCCGGGGCGCACCGCGATCTGGTAGCTGTCGGGCGTGCCGGTCGGATCCGGCGTGACGGTGAACGACAGCGCCGGCACCAGCGCGCCGTCGGTGACGGTGGCGCTGACGGTGGCGTCGCCGCGGTTGGTCGACGCCGGCCGCACCGCCGGATCGGCGATGGTGAACAGCGGTCCGCCGGCCTGCGCCTTCAGGTCCAGGCCCAGGCTCTGCTGCTCGTTGACGCGGGTGGCGACCGCGGTCGCCATCTGGCCCAGCAGGTTGCGGGCGTCCTGCAGGTGGGTGTTCTGGTAACGCAGCAGCGCCGTCAGCGAGCCGCCGGTCAGCGTGCTGTCGTCCAGCGCGCGGGTGCCGCTGGTGTCGCTGATGGACAGCTGCGCGCGCGCGCCGTCGTAGGGGTCGGGCGTGACCGAGAGCTGCTGCGCCTGGCCGCCCAGCACCAGCACCTGGCCGCCGCCGATGAACACGCCCATCGTGCCGTCGCGGGCATTGGGCACGGTGCTGACCTGCACGTACTGGCTGAGCTGCGAAATGAGCTGGTCGCGCTTGTCCAGCAGGTCGTTGGGCGTGTGGCTGTTGCCGGAGGCGCGCGCGATCTGGTCGTTGGCCGCGGCGATCTGCTTGGCTAGCTCGTTGACCTGCTTGACGTCGGCGTTCATGTCGCTGACGACGCCGGCCTGCAGGTCGGCCAGCTGCTGGCCGGCGCTCTGGAAACGCGAGGCCAGCGCCTGCGCCTTGCCCAGCACGACCTGACGGGCCGACGGATCGGACGGGCGGCTGGCCACGTCGACCAGCGCGTTCAGGAAATCATTGGCCGACTGCCCCAGGCCGTCCGCGCCGGTGGGGAAGAGCTTCTCCAGCTGCCCGAGCTGGGACTGCATGGTCGTGTCGGCGAAGGCCTGCGACTTGGCCGCCGCCGCCTCGCGGGTCAGGAACTCGTTGTGCGAGCGGGTGACCGTCTGCACGTTCACGCCCTTGCCGAAGTAGCCCGCGCCGGTGAACTGGCCCTCGGGCGTGGTCAGCACCACTTCCTGGCGCGAGTAGCCGGCGGTGTTCGCGTTGGCGATGTTCTGGCCGATGGTCTGCAACGCCGCCTGGTTGGCGAACATCGCGCGCATGCCCAGCGACAGCAGCGGGGAGGTACTCATCTCGGGCTCCTCGTTCCTTGGTCCTCAGCGGCGCGCGATCAGGCCAGCGCGCGCTGCACGCGCATCGTGGTGTTGATGGTGCGCGCCAGCTTGGTCGCGTAGTCGGGGTCGGTGGCGTAGCCGGCCTTCTGCAGGCCCTTGGCGAAACCCTCGGCGCTGCCGGTGTTGGCCTTGGCCACCACGTCGCGGTAGCGGTCGTTGTTGCCGATCAGGCGGGCGTAGTCCTTGAAGGCCTCTTCATAGCTGCCGTAGGCGCGGAACTTGGCCGTCACCTTCATCGGCTTGCCGTCGACGTACTCGGTGGTCTGCACCTCGGCGACCTTGCCGGTCCAGTTGGCGCCGGCCTTGATGCCGAAGACGTTGAAGCTGCTCGAGCCGTCCTTGTTCAGGATCTCGCGCTTGCCCCAGCCGGACTCGTGCGCCGCCTGCGCGATCATGAAGCTCGCCGGGATGCCGGTGGACGCCTGCGCGGCCTTGGCGGCGCCGTCGTGCTTGAGGATGAAGTCCTGCACATGCGGCTGCACGTTCTTGACCGCCAGCTGCGGCAGCTGCTGGACCTTGGTCGCGCCCTTGGCCGTGGGCAACTCGCCGTCCTTGACGCCGAGCTGGCGCTGCAGGTGGCGCTCGATCGCCTGCGACAGGCCGCCGGGCAGGCCGGTCATCTTGGCGGCGTACTGCTGGTCCAGCATCTCGCCGCCCATCTGGGTCGCCGAGTTGTCCATCATGCCGCTGCTCATCGTGGCCTGGCGCATGCTCTTCATGACCTCCTGCATGAAGAGGGCCTCGAACTGGCGCGCGGTCTCCTTGACCGCGGCCTTGGGGTCGCGCGACGCGGTGGACTTGAGCTGCTCGACGGAGCGGGTGTCCGAGGACAGCCCGTTGGTGGCGAAGTTCGCGCCCATGCCCAGGGCGTTGCTCAGCGGGGTGGAGAGCGCCATGTCAGATCACCTCCAGCTCGGCGTTCAGCGCGCCGGCCGTCTTCATCGCCTGGAGGATCGCCAGCAGGTCCTGCGGCGTGGCGCCCAGCGTGTTTAGCGCCTTGACGACGTCGTTCAGCCGCGCGCCCGCGGGCAGCTGGATCAGCGAGCCGGGGTCCTGCTTGATGGAGATGTCGGTCTTTTGCGTGACCGTGGTCTGGCCGCCCGAGAGCGCATTGGGCTGGCTGACCTGCGGCGTGCTGGAGATGGTCACCGCCAGGTTGCCGTGCGCGACCGCGCAGGGCTGCAGCGTGACCGCCTGGTTCATGACGACCGAGCCGGTGCGGGCGTTGATCACGATGCGCGCGGCCGGGGCCTCCTGGTCGAAGCTCAGGTTCTCCATGTCGGCCAGGAAGGCGACGCGGGCATCCGGCGTCAGCGGCGCGCGCACCTTGACGACGCGGCCGTCCAGCGCCATCGCCGTGCCTTCGCCCTTGGCCTTGTTGATGGCCTTGGCGACGGCGCGCGCGGTGCCGAAGTCGGAGCTGTTCAGGTCCAGCTGCAGCCACTCGTTCTGCTGCAGCGGCGTGGGCACGCTGCGCTCGACCAGCGCGCCGCCGGGGATGCGGCCGGCGCTCAGGTGGTTGATCTGGACCTTGGAGCCGCCCGCCGAGGCGCCGGCGCCGCCCACGATCAGGTTGCCCTGGGCGATCGCGTAGACCTGGCCGTCGGCGCCGCGCAGCGGCGTGGCGATCAGCGTGCCGCCGCGCAGGCTCTTGGCATTGCCCATGGACGACACGACGACGTCCAGCGGCTGGCCGGGCTGCGCGAACGGGGGAAGCTGGGTGGTGATCATCACCGCCGCGACGTTGCGCGGCTGCATGGTCACGCCGGGCGGCAGCAGCACGCCGAACTGCTGCAGCATCGCCGTCATGCTCTGGCCGGTGAAGGGGGCCTGGGTGGTCTGGTCGCCGGTGCCGTCCAGGCCCACCACCAGGCCGTAGCCGGTCAGCGGGTTGGAGCGCACGCCCTGGACCGCGGCGACCTCCTTGATGCGCGTCGCCTCGGCGGGCGTCGCGATCGCGAGCAGCGCCATCAGCGCGAGCAGGCCGGAAGCCAGCAGGCGGGGGGAGCGGGACAGGAAGCGGGGGAAGGCGGTGGTGGGGTACATCTCGGTCACACGGTAGCCAGACTCGTGTGACCGATTGTGGGGAAACTTAAATGGGCGAAAGGTTCAAGAAGAAGCGGGATAGCCAGCCAATTCCATGCGCGTCGGCGACGGCGCCGCGACCGCGCTGCTCGACCCGGACATTGGCGATCGCGGTCGAGGCGACCGTGTTGCCCTGGCGGATCGACTGCGGGTCGACCTGGCCGTAGAAGCGCAGCACGTCCACGTTGCTGTTGACCCCGACCTGCTTTTCGCCCGAGATCAGCAGGTGCCCATTGGGCAGCACCCCGGTGACGACGGCGGTGATGGTGCCGGAGAAGTCGTTGGTGTTCTCGTTGGTGCCCTTGCCGGTGCTCTTGTTGGACGAGGAGCCGGTCAGCTCGGCCCGGCCGCCGCCGAAGGAATTGGCCGCGATGCCGGGGATGGCGCTGACGCTGGCGCCGATGGCGCCGTTCTTGTCCAGTTCGCTGCTCGACTTCTGCGTGGCGCTGACGCGCTCGACGATCTGCACGGTGACGATGTCGCCGACCAGGCGGGCGCGGTGATCCTCGAACAGCGGGCGGTAGTTGGCGTTCTGGTAGATCGCGCCGTTGTTGGCCGAAGCCGGGATCGGCTCGGGCATCTTCACCACCGGCGCGGGCTGCATGTCCACGCGCGGCTGCGGGTACATCGTGGAGCAGGCGGTGAGGGCGAGCGCCGCGGCGGCCACCAGGCTCAATCGGATCGAGGACAGGAACGAAGGCATGACAACTCCTTGAATCGCGCACGGGAAGGCGGACCTTCGCATCGTCGCCCGGGCGCTCACCGCCCGGTCCGCCGAAGAAGGGCCCCGCGACCGGTCAGATCTGCGACAGCTTCTGGAGCATCTGGTCGGTGGTCTGGATCGCCTTGGAATTCATCTCGTAGGCGCGCTGGGTCTGGATCATCTGCACCAGTTCCTCGACCACGTTCACGTTCGAGGTCTCGACGAAACCCTGCTGCACCGTGCCCAGGCTGTTCTGGCCGGGGGCGCCGGTCTGCGGCGTGCCCGAGGCGACGCTCTCGGCGTACAGGTTGCCGCCCAGCGATTCCAGCCCCGGCGGGTTGATGAAGTTGGCCAGCTGCAGCTGGCCCAGCGTCGTCGGCGTGGCGCTGGCCGCGGTGGTGACGCTGACCGTGCCGTCGGCGCCGATCGAGATCGACTTGGCGTCGGCCGGCACGATGATGCCGGGCAGCACCGTGTTGCCGTTGTTGGTGACGATCTGGCCGTTGGGATCGAGCTGGAAGCTGCCGTCCCGGGTGTAGGCGGTGGTGCCGTCGGGCATCTGCACCTGGAAGAAGCCGTTGCCCTTGACCGCCACGTCCAGCGAGTTGGACGTCTGCGTCAGGCTGCCCTGCGAGTGGCTGCGCGAGGTCGCCACCGCGCGGGCGCCCAGGCCGACCTGCATGCCGGTGGGCAGCGTGGTCTGCTCGGTGTTGTTGGCACCGGGCTGGCGCAGCGTCTGGTACATCAGGTCCTCGAAGACGGCGTGCGACTTCTTGTAGCCATTGGTCGAGACGTTGGCCAGGTTGTGGGAAATGACGTCCAGCTGGGTCTGCTGGGCTTCCATGCCGGTCTTGGCGGTCCAGAGCGAACGAAGCATCGGGGACTCCTGATTCCTGTGCGGTGCGGGCGGATCCGTTCAGCGAACGGGTCAGCTGTCGGACAGCAGCTTGGACGCTGCCTGGCCGTGGGTCTGGGCGATCGAGAGCATCTTCATCTGCTGCTCGAACTGGCGGGCGGCGGCGATCATGCCGACCATGGTCTCGACCGGGCTCACGTTGGAGCCCTCGAGCGCGCCGGACTGCAGCCGGGCATTGGGATCGGCGGGCAGCGGGTCGCCGCCGTCGGCGATGAACAGACCGTCGTCGCGGCGGGTGAAGCGCCCGTCCTCGGTGACCAGCTTGATGCGGCCGATGTTGACCGGCCGCTGGCCGTCGGACTTGGCCACGACGGTGCCGTCGTCGCCGATGGAGATCGTCGAGTTGGGCGGGACGGTGATCGGGCCGCCGTCGCCCAGCACCTGCAGGCCGTTGCGCATGCGCAGCACGCCGTCCTGGTCGACGTCCATCGAGCCGGCGCGGGTGTAGGCCTCGGTGCCGTCCAGCGCCTGCACCGCCATCCAGGAGCGGCCCTTCATCGCGACGTCCAGGTTGCGGTCGGTCGTGGTGATCGGGCCGGCGCTCAGGTCGTGACCGGTGGTGGTCTCCAGCGCGAAGGCGCGGGTGGAGGCGCCTTCGCCGCGGATGGGCACCGCGCGGAACGCCTGCAGCTCGGCCCGGAAGCCGTTGCTGTTGGCGTTGGCGAGGTTGTTGGAGAGCACGTCCTGGCGCGACATCGCCGCCTGGGCGCCGCTCATCGACAGGTAGATCATGCGGTCCATCGGAACTCCTCAGCGATCGGCGGTGGGGTCGGGTGCGCCGGGATCAGCGCAGGTTGACCAGCGTCTGCAGGACCTGGTCCTGCGTCTTGATGGTCTGCGAGTTGGCCTGGTAGACGCGCTGGGCGGTCATCATGTTCACCAGCTCGGAGGTCAGGTCGACGTTGGATTCCTCCAGCGCGCCGGGGGTCAGCGAGCCCAGGTTGCCATCGCCGGGAACGCCCACCACGGGGTCGCCCGACGAATTGGTGCGCGCCCAGACGTTGCCGCCCAGCGGCTGCAGACCCTGCGGGTTGCGGAAGTTGGCCAGTTCGACCTGGCCGGCCGGCTTGGATTCACCGTTCGAGTAGCGGGCGGTGACGATGCCGTTGTCTTCCAGCTTGATGCCGACCAGCTGGCCCGGCGCGTAGCCGTCCTGGGTCAGGTCGGTGACCGCGAAGTTGGAGCCGTTCTCGGTGGCCGAGCGCAGGTCGAAGCTGATGCCCTGCACCGACGGGTCGGACGGGTCGGCCGGCGGCGCCGGGATCGGCAGCGTCGGGGCGCCCTGGGCGTTCACGCCGGCGGGGATCTTCAGGTTGAGGAACTCGCTCGGGCCGGGCGAGACCGGCTTGCCGCCGGTGGGCAGGAAGGTCATCTGCGTGAACGGCGTGAGCGGATTGCCGCCGGGCTGGCCGTTGTCGGTGTCGATCGGGTTGCCCTGGGCGTCGTACTGGATCGCGCTGCCGTTGGCGGTCAGGTAGACGTTCCAGACGGTGTTGCCGTTGGCGTCGGCGTTGTTGGCGCGCTGGAAGTACATCGTCAGCGCGGTCGGCTGGCCCTTGGCGTCGTACACCGTCATCGAGGTGGCGTTGTTGTACGTCGTCGGGTCGTTCAGCGTGATGCCGGTCTTGTCGATCTTGGGCGAGTTGGGATCGGCCGGGTCGGTCAGGTCGTAGGCGGCGGTCGGGCCGGCGCGGGAGTCCAGGTTGAACTCCATCTTGATGTCGCTGGTCACCTTGGGGTCGATGCCGCCGGTGGGCAGCTTCAGGCCCTGCGCCAGGCCCGGCTGGATCACGCCGTTGGCGTCGGCGGGATAACCCATCAGCTTGAGCTGGTCGTTGTTGACGATGTTGCCTTCCTTGTCGACCTTGAACTGGCCGTTGCGGGTGTACACCGTCGGGCTCTTGCCGTCGGACACCTGGAAGAAGCCGGCGCCGTTGATCGCCAGGTCCATCGGGTTCTCGGTGATCGAAATGTTGCCCTGCGTGAACTGCTGGGCCACCGTCTGGAGCTGCACGCCGATGCCCACGTCGCTGGTGCCGGCGCCGTTGAGCGAGGCGGCGTACATGTCGGCGAACTCGGCCCGCGACGACTTGGCGCCGTAGGTCTGCGAGTTGGCGATGTTGTTGCCGATGACTTCCAGGTTCTTGCTGGAAGCGTTCAGTCCGGAGAGGCCTTGTTGGAAGCTCATGGGGGTGTCCTTGGGCGATTCAGGCGGGTGATGCGGGTAACGCGGGTGTGCGGGGAGGGCGGGCCGGGGGATGCTGGGATCAGCCCAGCGCGCGGACCTTGTCGTAGTCGACCAGGCCGGAATTCTTCAGTTCGAGCTGCAGGGTGGAGCCGCTCGTGTTGACGGCGCGCACTGTGTCGCGCATCAGGGTGGTGGCGGTGACGGCGGTGCCGCCGCTGCTGGCGGTGACGCGGTAGCTCAGGCCGGTGGTCTCGGCGGCCTTGGACGCGTCCCAGGTGTAGGACTGCATGCCGCTCTTCATCTTGCCCAGGTCCTGGGTCGAGATCACCGCGCCGGCGCCGTTGAGCACCTCCAGCTTGACGCTGTCGGCGGCGCTGCCCAGGTCGAAGTTCAGCGTGGCCTTGCCGTCGGCGACGTTGACCTTGTCGCCGGGCACGGTGACCTCGCGGCCGACCAGGCTGACGCTCTGCAGCGCCTGCATCTGGCCGAACTGGCTGGCCAGGCCCTGGATGCTCGAGTTCAGCGTGCTGACGCCGGTGACGGTCTGGATCTGCGCCATCTGCGTGGTGACGGCGGCGTTGTCCATCGGGTTCATCGGATCCTGGTTCTGCAGCTGGGCGACCAGCAGCTTCAGGAAGCGGTCCGAGGTTTCCTGCGCGCTGGTGCCGGTGGCGCTGCTGGCGGCCGTGTTCGACGCGGCGCCGGTCTTGGTGTTGGCGTTCAGGGCGGTGAAGTCCATGGGAGGCTTTCCGTGCGGGAGGTCAGGCGGGGCTCGGGCCGGCGGGCGCTCAGCCCTGGCCCATCTGCAGGGTCTTGAGCAGCAGCGACTTGGCGGTGCCCATGACCTCGAGGTTGTTCTGGTACGAGCGCGAGGCCGAGATCATGTTGACCATCTCCTCGACGCTGTTGACGTTGCTGTAGGTGACGTAGCCGTCGGCGTCGGCCAGCTGGTGGCTGGGATCGTGGACGCGGCGGCCGGGGGTCTGGTTCTCCTGGACGCCCACCACCTGCACGCCGACGTCGGTCTGGTCCATGCCGTTCTGGGCCAGCACGCTCTGGAACACGACCTGGCGTGCCTTGTACGCCTGGCCGTCCGGACCGGCGACGGTGTCGGCATTGGCCATGTTGCTGGCCACCGCGTTCAGGCGCTGGCTCTGCGCGCTGACGGCGCTGCCGCTGATGTGGAAGATGTTGAACATCGACATGACGGTCTCCTGTCCTGCGCGATCAGGCGGCGTTCGGGGACTTCATCGCGTCCAGCATCGTGCGGATGCTGCCGTTGAGGAAGCGCAGCGACGCTTCGTACTTGACGGTGTTGTCGGCGAAGCTGGCACGCTCGCGGTCCATGTCGACGGTGTTGCTGTCCATGCTGGTCATGGCGCTCAAACTGCTCTGCAGCGCGTTCTGGGTGCGCTGGGTCAAGGTCTGGTTGGAGTTCGCGGTCGTGGCGGGGGAGGTGGCCTCGCGCAGCGCCTTGGCGAAATCCATGTCCTTGGACTGGTAGCCCGGGGTGTCGGCGTTGGCGATGTTGCTGGCGAGCAGGCGCTGACGCTCCGCCCGCAGGGTCAGCGCCTGGGCCTGGAAGTTCATCGCATCGGACAGTCGGTTCAGCATGGTCATCTCCTTCGGGACGGGTCGGGTGGCGTCGGGACGCGGACCCGGTTTGTCACGTTCGGGCATTGTGGGCAGCGGGTCGGAAAACATGAGCGCGATAAGACGGGTGATCCCGGCCCATTTCGAAGCCACCGGCGCGCCCCGGATCCGTACAGTTCCGTCCCATGCCGCAACCCTGCACCTCCTCTCACGCCCGCCACGCGCAGGCGCTGCCCGCCCTGCTGGCGGGGGCGCTGATGTCCGTGTGGCTGATGTTCGGACTGGTGGACGAGGCGGACGCCCAGACGCCGGGCGCGCCGCGCCTGCAGCTGACGATGGCGCCGCAGGGCGGCGCCGCCGCGCAGGCCGCTGCTTCCAATGGCTCCAATAGCTCCAATGGCGAACCTTCCGCGCTGGGCGCGCTCGACGCGACGCTGGAAGACCGCCTGCAGACCCTGGCCATGGCCGGCGCCCGCCAGGTCGCGCCCAACCAGGCCCGGGTCGAGGTGGAACTGGGCCGGCTGGACCCGCGCCTGCGCCTGGCGCCGTGCGCGCAGATCCAGCCCTATTTGCCGCCGGGCACCCGGATGTGGGGGCGCACCCGCCTGGGCCTGCGCTGCCTGGCCGGGGTCACCAAGTGGAACGTGACGCTGCCGCTGACCATCAAGGTCTACGGCCAGGCCTTCGTCGCCGCCGCCGACCTGCCGGCCGGGACGCTGCTGACTCAAGAACAGCTGCGGCTGGCCGAAGTCGACATTGCCGGCGAAGCTGGCGCCATCTATACACAAGCGGAAGGCTGGCTCGGTCGCCAGCTGGCCCGGCCGGTCGCGGCCGGCGAGGCGCTGCGGTCGGCCGACCTCAAACTGCGCCAATGGGTGCAGCCGGGCGACCGGGTGCAGGTCATGGCGACCGGCAACGGTTACGCGGTCGCGGGCGAAGGCCAGGCGATGGGCGTGGGCCTGGAAGGCCAGGATGTCCGTGTACGCTTCGACAATGGCCGCATGGTCACCGCGCGTACCGTGGGTGAACGCAGGGTGGAGGTGGTACTGTGACGCCCTTCACCGAGCGATCTGTCGATTTTGTGAAGCTCGCCCCTCAAGTTCCGCCCAGACGGGTCGAAATACCCGGTACTGGAAGGGGTCCGGAAGTCCTCGGGCCCATGGAGATTTGCCATGAAGATCGGTAACAACGCTGACCTGAACGCCTACTCGAAAGTGGGCGGGACCACCACCGGGACCCCCGAGGCCGGTGCGGCCAAGGCTGGAAAGGCCGGCGCGGCCGCGTCCGGCGAGGGGTCCAAGGTCGAGCTGTCGAGCGCCGCGAGCAGCCTGATCGCGGGCGCCCCCGACGACGGCAGCTTCGACGCGGAAAAGGTCGCACGCATTGCCAGCGCGATCGAGAAGGGCGAGTTCAAAATCAACGCCGATGCGATCGCCGACAAGCTGATCGCCAACGCGGCTGAGATGCTGGGCCGCACGCAGCCTTCGCACTGATTCGCTCAATCGTAAAAAGCTGAGCTGAAGCGACCATAGACCAAGCTTTTCCGGTGACGCCATGACCGCCACGCCTTTGAACTCGACCCCCGTCGACCTGGAGCAGCCGCTGCAGGACGTCGAAAGCTGCCTCAACCTGCTGGGCGAGGCGCTGCATCGACGTGACTCCCAGGCGATCGAGCTGCACGCGGCGTCGCTGCATGCGGCTTTGGCTCGCGCCATCGAACAATTCAGCGCCGCCGCACGCACCGGCACGGTGCCGGCTGGCCTGCGGACCCGCTTGATGCAGGCCGGAGGCCGCGTCGCCGCCCAGCGCGAATCCCTGGCCCGCGCCACCGCGGCGCTGGACCGCGCCATCGACGTGCTGATGCCCGGGGAACCGAGCGGGCTGTACGGCGCGTCCGGGAAGAACGAGCGCAAGTCAGCCTTGGGTGGGGCGATCCAGGCCTGAATTTCAGAGCTTCGGATGAAGAAGGCCACGCGGATGCGTGGCCTTTTTGCTTTTTGGGAAGCGCGGGTGTGGCGTTTGGGATGCACCCGTGGCGTTCGAGCTACCGCTGGCGGCGTTCGGGCGACCGCCCACCTGCATTGACCGGGGCGTTGGCCGCCGAGGCATGGGGCCCCCGCGGCAAGCGCGGAAACCCCACGCCTCACCGTCCCCAACCATCACCGTCCTTCGACCTCCGGGGACGGAGGACTGCGGGGGAGTTCTGGGAGCGGGCGGGGCGGGTGGAGTCAGGTCGGCGTGCGGGTGGCCTTGCGGCGCAGGCAGTCCAGGTAGGCGTGGCCGTCCGGGGGCAGGCCGCTGCGCTGCGAACTCCAGATCATCTCGCCCAGACATTCCATCGCTTCGTGATGCGCTTCGTGCAGGGACTGGCGGCGCGCCGCCAGCAGATCCAGGGCCTGGCGAACACCGGTCGGCTGGTCGATCTGGTGCTGCTCGATCAGGCTCAGGTGCATGGACAAGTGCAGGAAGGGATTCGTGCGGCCGTCCTCGACCGTGTAAACCGCCGCCAGCGCGGCATCCTCGTCCGCCAGTTCGTCGTGGTACTCGGGATGCTGGGCGATCCAGTCGGAGGCGATGGCCTCCATCGGCGTGAGCGGCAGGCCGTCGCGCTGCTTGCGGTAGGCCTGGCAGAAGAAGCGCCGGACCTCGAGTTGGGAAGGGGCAAACATAAGAGCGCGATTCTCGCCGCAGGCCTCAGGCCTTGCCCGGCTGGGGCTGATCGGGAGCGCCGGCCGGCACCGGCGCCGTGCCCGGCGCCAGGTGCGGCTCCTGCCACGGGTTGCGGCCCTTGCCCTCGGCCAGCGCTTTGCGCTCGGCCGCCAGGCGCTCCTCCAGCTGCTCGCGGCCGCGCTTGGACATCGCGATCAGCGTGTCCAGGTCGCCGCGGTGCGGGCGCATCGCCTCGGTCTGCTCGACGGAGTGGCGCCGGAAGCGCCAGGCCATCTGCCGCGCCGCGTGCGGTTCCCAGCCGAGCTGCTGCAGCACGCTGCGCCCGCTCATGAGCGCGGAGTCCAGCGTCTCGCGCTCGATCAGCTCGACGCCCAGTTCGCGCAGCGCGTAGTAGTGCTGGACGTTGCGCGCCCGGGCGACGATGGTCAGGTGCGGGAAGTGCTGCCGCGCGATCTCGGCGATCTTGACGCTGTGGTTGAAGTCGTCGACCGCCAGCACCAGCACGTGCGCGCGCTCGGCGCCGGCGATGCGCAGCAGTTCCAGCCGCGTGGCGTCGCCCCAGAAGACGCGCCAGCCGAAGCGCCGCAGCGATTCGACGGTGTCGGCGTCATGGTCGAGCACGGTCGCCGAGATGCCGTTGGCGAAGAGCATCCGGCCCACGATCTGCCCGTAGCGGCCGAAGCCCGCGATGATGACCTGCGAGTCCTGCGGCTCGGTGAGCTCGTGCGGCGACTTGCGCTCGACCTGCCCGGCCCGCCGCTGCGCCCAGGCCAGCAGCGCCGGGGTGAGCGCCAGCGAGAGCGCCACCGCCGCCACCAGCACCGAGCGCTGCGCCGCGTCCAGCAGCGTGGCCTGCTCGGCGAGCTGGAAGACGACGAAGCCGAATTCGCCCCCCTGCGCCAGCAGGATGACGAAGACCGCGCGCTCCGGCTTGGGCAGGCCCATCGCCCGGCCCAGCAGCGTCAGCACCAGGCCCTTGCACAGCCACAGCGCGGCCAGCAGGCCCAGCACCGCCAGCGGCTTGTGCCACAGCACCGTCAGGTCCAGGCCCATGCCGACCGCGATGAAGAACATGCCCAGCAGCAGGCCCTTGAAGGGCTCCAGGTCGGCCTCGAGGGCGCGGCGGTACTCGCTTTCGGCCAGCAGCACGCCGGCGGCGAAGGCGCCCAGCGCCATCGACAGCCCGACCTTCTGCATCAGCATCGCCGCGGCCAGCACCAGCAGCAGCGAGGCGGCGGTGAAGATTTCCGGCGTGCCGCTGCGCGCGATCCAGCGCAGCAGCGGCCGCAGCAGCAGCCTGCCGCCGAGCACGATGAGCACCAGCGCGCCCAGCGCCAGCCAGATCCTGCCGCCCGAGTGGCCGCCAGCGGGCCGGCCCTGGCTGGCCAGGATGGGCACCAGCGCGAGCACTGGGATCGCGGCGATGTCCTGCAGCAACGCGACGCTGATGACGCTCTGCCCGGCGCGGGTGTTGCCCAGGTTCTTCTCGCTGAGCGTGGCCAGCGCCACCGCCGTGGACGACATCGCCAGGCCCAGCGCCGCGATCACGGCGGCATGCCAGTCGGCATCGAGGAAGAAGGAAGGGATCAGCAGCAGCGCCGCGCAGCCCAGCATCTGCGCCGAACCCCAGCCGAAGATCGGCCGGCGCATCGCCCACAGCCGCTTGGGCTCCAGCTCCAGGCCGACCAGGAACATCATCAGCACGACGCCGAACTCGCCGATCTCCAGGACCGTGGCGGGCTGGCTGATCAGCCCGAGCACCTGCGGCCCGAGCAGCACGCCGGCGACGAGGTAACCCAGGATCGAGCCCAGTTTCAGGCCGCGCGCCAGCGGCACCGCGAGCACCGCGGCGGTCAGCAGCACCAGCGGCGTGAGCAGCCAGTTGCCGTGCGCGCCGTGGGCCGCCGCATCGGTGGCGCTCACGGCGGAGGTCACGGCAGCGGAAGCCGCGGCGGAAGCGGCGCCCATCGCGGCGGAGGCCGCGGCCATCGGGGAAGCGATGTCCATCAGACCGGCGCTCCTTCCTCGCGCACCGGGCGCTCGTCGTCGGGCACCGCCTCCTGGGCGGGCTCGGGCTGGCGCTCGCACCACTCGGGCAGCGCGCGCAGGCCGTCGACGAAGGCCTGGACATGGGCCTGGACCTGCTCCGCGCTGGCCTTCTGCGCACCGTGCAGCACCAGCGGCGGCAGGAAGCGCATGCCGCACAGCGCGGCCGTCTGGGCGTAGGGCAGCAGGAAGTCGCCGACCGGATGGCGGTTGTAGCCGTCGGCGCTGTAGGAATGCGCGCTGCCGCCGGCCGAGGTCACCAGCCACAGGTCCTTGCCGTGCAGCGCGTGGCCGGTCTGGCCATAGGCGAAACCGACGCTCAGCACCTCGTCCACCCACAGCTTCATCAGCGCCGGCATGCCGTACCAGTGCAGCGGATGCAGCCAGACCAGCAGTTCGGCGTCGCGCAGCGCCTCCTGCTCGGCCGGGGTGTCGATCGCGTAATCGGGATAGAGCGCATAGAGGTCGCGCACGTGGACGTTGGACAGGCCCTGGGCCGCGGACAGCATCGCCCGCGTGACGCGGGAATGGGCGAGGTCCGGGTGCGCGGCCAGGAGGAGGATGGACGGAGGGGCGCTCATGGCGGCGGATTTTGCGGTATCGCATAACATCCCGCGCACCTCATCGAGGAGAGGAGAGGCCATGCCGGTGATCCTGGTCGCCAACCCCAAGGGCGGCGTTGGCAAGAGCACGCTCGCGAGCAACCTCGCGGGCTTCCTGGCCCATCGCGGCCATGCGGTCATGCTGGGCGACATCGACCGGCAGCAATCCTCGGCCCGTTGGCTGGCGCAGCGACCCGCCGCGCTGCCGGCGATCCGCGGCTGGGAACTGGCGTCCGCCGAGCAGCTGCGCACCCCCAAGGGGGTGTCGCACGCGGTGCTCGACACCCCCGCCGGACTCCACGGGAAGAAGCTGGCGCAGGCGCTGAAGGTGGCCGACCGGGTGCTCGTGCCGCTGCAACCCAGCCTGTTTGACATCCAGGCGACATACGACTTCGTCCGCGAACTGCAAGATGCGGCCCGGGATCGCGACGGGCCGGCCGGCAGGCCCGACATCGCCCTGGTGGCGATGCGGGTGCGCGAGGGGACGCTGTCGCAGCAGCAACTGCATCAGTTCATCGAGCAACTCCGGCTGCCGCTGCTGGCCGAGCTGCGCGACACCCAGAACTACGTGCAGCTGGCCGCCCGCGGCTTGACGCTCTGGGACATCGCCCCCGGCCGCGTCGCCCGCGATCTGGCGCAGTGGGAAGGCCTGTGCGCCTGGCTGGAGCGGCCGGTCAGGAACGGGAAGGACGGCAAGGACTGACGCCGGCGTTCGTCCCGCTCCCGCCGGCGCCGACCCCATCGGAATCACGTCGGAACGAGAGGAGACCGGGATGCGGATGTTCGAGAAGCTGGAAGACCTGGCGCCCCTGGTGGGGCAGGAGATCGGCGTGTCCGACTGGATCGCGGTGGATCAGCCCCGCATCCAGGCCTTCGCCGATGCGACCGAGGACCAGCAGTGGATCCACACCGACCCCGCCCGCGCGGCCGCCGGCCCTTTCGGCACCACCATCGCGCATGGTTTCCTGACGCTCAGCCTGCTGCCGCGCTTCTATGAGACCGCCTTTCGGGTGAGGGAGGTCCGGATGGGCATCAACTACGGTCTGGACCGGGTGCGCTTTCCCGCGCCCGTGCCGGTGGACAGCCGGCTGCGCGGGCGTTTCGTGCTCAAGCGGCTGGAGCTCATCGAGGGCGGGGTGCAGATGATGGTCGAGGTCACCGTCGAGCGCGAGGCCGGCGGCAAGCCGGTCTGCATCGCCGAATCGCTGACCCGGCAGTACCGCTGACGCGCACGGCCTGCGCCCGCGGTCCATGGGCGTCAATCGCCCCAGTGTGGCATTTCGATCATTTCCGAAGCGCGTTTTTTCGGCTGTCACACTCGATGCGGTGCTGTCACGACCGGACACTCGATCGGGCGAATACAGATTTTTTGGTTTGCCAATAGAACTTTCTATTGGTAGCGATGCCACCGTAAGGGGGAGTGCCGGTGGCTAAGGGCACGCCTATGATCGCGCCCTAGTTCAAAAGTCATTCGGGACGGCGGGCCAGGAAGCCTGTCGCCGCAGTCCGACCATCCAAGGAGACACGCCCGTGAGGGTTCTGCTGATCGACGATCACCCGCTGATCCTGGCCGCGCTCCAGACTGTGATTCAAGGTCTGGGCGAAGACGTTCAGGTGCTGGGCGCCGACAGCGCGGCTCAAGCCCGCGACACGCTCAAGGCGCGCCAGGACTTCGACCTGGTGCTGCTGGACCTGAACCTGGGCGATGCCAGCGGCTTCGACGTGCTGGAGGAGTTCCGCTCCCAGTACCCGGCGCTGCCCGTGGTGGTGATTTCCGCCTCCGACCGAGCCAGCGACGTGATCCGCGCGATCGACCAGGGCGCGATGGGCTTCATTCCCAAACGCACCGGCAACGACGTGCTGGCCCAGGCGCTGAAGCTGGTGATGTCGGGCGGCATCTACGTGCCGCCGATGTCGCTGGGCTCGGACAGCGCGCCGGAGCCGGAACCGGTGGCCGTCGCCGAGAGCGCGGCGCACGGCAACTCGAGGCTGCACCAGGTCCAGGCGCTGGCCAGCCAGGCGGGCTACCAGACCACCGCGGGCCTCGAAAGCCTGCAGTTGACGCCGCGCCAGACGGACGTGCTGGCGCTGCTGCTCCAGGGCAAGCCGAACAAGATCATCGCGCGGGAATTGGGCGTGTCGGTCGAGACGATCAAGGACCACGTCGCGGCGGTGCTGAAGGCGCTGGGCGTCAGCTCCCGCACGCAGGCCGTGCTGGCGGTGGGCCAGATGGTGCAGCGCCAGCCCAACGCGGCGTTCACCACCTTCCGCTGAACGCGGCACGTCCGCATTCTGGAAGCCGGCCCTCAGCTCGGCGAGTAGGCCAGCCGCACGTAGATCGGCGCGAAGGCCTCGGCCTGCGTGATCTCGACCAGGCGCTCCCGCGCCAGCTCGAGCATCGCGATGAAGGACACCACCAGCACCTGCGAGCCCTTGTCCAGCTCGAACAGGTCCTCGAATTCGACGAAGCGCTGGCCCTGCAGCTTGCGCAGCAGGTGCGACATGTACTCGCGCACCGACAGCTGCTCGCGGGAGATCTTGTGATGCTGGCTCAGCTTGGCGCGGCGCATCAGCTCGGCCCAGGCCGCGCGCAGGTCGTCGACGTTGACGTCCGGCAGCCGCGGCGCCAGCGACTGCTCGATGTGGATCTGCGCCCGCAGGAAGTCCCGGCCCAGCACCGGCATCTGGTCCAGGCGCAGCGCGGCCTGCTTCATCTGCTCGTACTCGAGCAGGCGCCGCACCAGCTCGGCCCGCGGGTCCTCGGGCTCGGCGCCGTCATCGGTCTTCTTGGGCGGCAGCAGCATCCGCGACTTGATCTCGATCAGCATCGCGGCCATCAGCAGGTATTCGCTGGCCAGCTCGAGGTTGTGCTTGCGCAGCTGCTCGACGTAGCTGAGGTACTGCTTCGTGACCTCGGCCAGCGGGATGTCGAGGATGTTGAAGTTCTGCTTGCGGATCAGGTACAGCAGCAGGTCCAGCGGCCCCTGGAAGGCCTCGAGGAACACCTCCAGCGCGTCCGGCGGGATGTAGAGGTCCTGCGGCAAGGCGAACAGCGGCTCGCCATACAGCCGCGCGACGGCGACGTGATCGACCGTCTCGGGCGTGGAAGCGTCACCGCCCTGATCCACCGGGGTGTCCGGCAGCGTCAGGGCGGTGTCCGAGGAATCGTCGGCGTGGCTCACGCGGGGAACGCGGCTCGGCGTGGCGACGGCGGGCCGGCGGCTTACTCGGACTTGGTCTGGTAGACGTAAGGCTGCTGGGACACGCGGGCCTGGTTGTAGCCGGCCTGGGCCTGGCGGTCCTGCTCCCGGTCCCACAGCAGCGCGCGGCCGGCGCGCTGTTCGGCTTCCAGGGTGGGCTTCTTGGCCTTCAGCTCATTGATGAACTGCGTGGCTTCGGATTCGTATTTCTTCCAGAACAGCGGCATGGTCGTCTCTTGATCGGGGATTCGAAAACTGGGGCGGATTCTAGGCGGTCGGTCGCGGCGCAGGCCGTGCTCAACGCACGCGCATGCCGGGCTGGGCGCCCGGGAAGGGCTCCAGCACGAAGATGCCGGGGTGGGCCTTTTCGTCGGCGTGGCTGGCGGCCAGCACCATGCCCTCGGAGACGCCGAACTTCATCTTGCGCGGCGCCAGGTTCGCGACCATGACGGTGAGCTTGCCCTCGAGCTGCTCCGGCTGGTAAGCGCTGCGGATCCCGCTGAAGACGTTGCGCAGCCGGCCCTCGCCGGCGTCCAGCGTCAGGCGCAGCAGTTTGTCCGACCCCTCGACCAGCTCGGCTTTGACGATCTTCGCGATGCGCAAGTCGACCTTCGCGAAGTCGTCGATCTTGATCTCAGGCGCGAGCGCCTCGCCACCGGGCACGACCTGGGGCGGCGCGGGCGGCTCGAACAGCGCCTCCAGCAGCTTCGGGTCGACGCGCTGCATCAGGTGCTCGTAGCCGCCGATGCGGTGGCCGCCGAGCGTGCGGTCGGCATCGGCGAAGCTCATCGGCGCGACCTGCAGGAAGGTCTCCACCTTGGCCACCAGCGCCGGCAGCACCGGCTTCAGGTAGATGGACAGCAGGCGGAAGGCCTCGATGCAGACGGTGCAGACGTCCTGCAGCACCTGATCCTTGCCCTCGAGCTTGGCCAGCTCCCAAGGCTTGTTCTGGTCCACGTACTCGTTGACGCGGTCGGCCAGCAGCATGATCTCGCGCAGCGCCTTGCCGAACTCGCGGGTCTCGTAGAGCTCGACGATCGTGCCCTTGTGCGCGCGCAGGGCGTCCAGCAGCGTCAGGCCCTCGACACCGACGTCGGCCGACAACTGGCCGCCGAAGCGCTTGGACAGGAAACCCGCCGCGCGGCTGGCGATGTTGATGTACTTGCCGACCAGGTCCGAGTTGACGCGGGCGACGAAGTCGTCGGGATTGAAGTCGACGTCCTCGACCTTGCTGTTGAGCTTGGCGGCCAGGTAGTAGCGCAGCCACTCGGGGTTCATGCCCAGCGACAGGTACTTCAGCGGATCCAGGCCGGTGCCGCGGCTCTTGGACATCTTCTCGCCGCCGTTGACAGTCAGGAAGCCATGCACATACACATGGTTGGGCGTCTTGCGGCCGCTGAAATGCAGCATCGCCGGCCAGAACAGCGTGTGGAAATAGGTGATGTCCTTGCCGATGAAGTGGATCTGCTCGGTCGACTCGTCCTTCACGAACGCGTCGAAGTCGCGGCCCGTCTTGGCGAAGTAGTTCTTGAGCGAGGCCAGGTAGCCGATCGGCGCATCCAGCCAGACGTAGAAGTACTTGCCCGGCGCGTCGGGGATCTCGATGCCGAAGTAGGGCGCGTCACGGCTGATGTCCCAGTCGCCCAGGCCGCCGTTGCCGTCCTCGTCCTTGGCGAACCATTCCTTGATCTTGTTGAGCACTTCCGGCTGCAGCCGGCCCGGCGCCTGCGTCCACTGCTCGAGGAACTCGACGCAACGCGGGTCGGACAGCTTGAAGAAGTAGTGCTCCGAGCTCTTCATCACCGGCGTCGCGCCGGTCAGCACCGAGAACGGGTTCTTCAGCTCGGTCGGCGTGTAGACCGCGCCGCAGACCTCGCAGGAGTCGCCGTACTGGTCCTTGGCGCCGCACTTCGGGCACTCGCCCTTGATGAAGCGGTCGGGCAGGAACATCGACTTCTGCGGATCGAAGAACTGCTCGATCGTCTTCACCGAGATCAGCTCGTTGGCGCGCAGCGCCTTGTAGATCTCCTTGGACAGCTCGTGGTTCTCGGCGCCGTCGGTCGAGTGCCAGTTGTCGAAGCTGATGTGGAAGCCGTCCAGGTACTTCTGGCGGCCCGAGGCGATGTCGGCCACGAACTGCTGCGGGCTCTTGCCCGCCTTTTCCGCTGCGATCATGATCGGCGCGCCGTGCGCGTCGTCGGCGCAGACGAAGTGCACCTCGCTGCCCTGCATCCGCTGGAAGCGCACCCAGATGTCGGCCTGGGTGTATTCCATGATGTGGCCAATGTGGAAGTTCGCATTGGCGTAGGGAAGGGCGGTGGTGACGAAGAGCTTGCGTGTCATGGCGCGATGGGGGCGGTGGTCCCGCCGGGCGCAGTCGGGCGAAATGCCCAATCGGCGGCGTCCGGGGGAACCGGCGATTTTAGGCGTCGGAAGCGCGGGCCGCGTAACGCTGGGCGAGCCATGAGCACAAGATCAGCTGCAGCTGGTGATAGAACATGATCGGCAGGACGATCACGCCCACCGCCGGATGCGCGCCGAACAGCAGCTTGGCCATCGGCACGCCCGAGGCCAGCGTCTTCTTGGAACCGCAGAAGACCGCGGCGATCTCGTCCTCCACCGGCAGCCCCATGGCGCGCGCCGCCAGACGGCTCAGCACGATCACCGCGCCGAGGAACAGCGCGGCCCCGAGCGCCGCCTTGACCAGCAGCTCCGCGCCGTGGTCGCGCCACAGGCCCGAGGCGACCGAGTCGCTGAAGGCCGACAGCACCAGCAGGATGATCACCCAGCGGTCGACCAGCGAGATGCGGGACTTGTGGCGCGTGTGGAAGCCCAGCAGCAGCGGCCGCAGCAACTGGCCGGCCACCAGCGGGAGCAGCAGCAGCTGGGTGAGCTTCCAGACCGCCTCGCCGAAGGGCAGCGTCGCGCCGCTGGTGCCCGCCATCACCGCCACCAGCAGCGGCGTGAGCACGATGCCCAGCAGGCTGGAGACGCTGGCGTTGAAGATCGCGGCCGGCACGTTGCCCTTGGCCAGCACCGTCATCGCGACCGAGGACGAGATCGTCGACGGCAGCGCGCACAGGTAGGCGAAGCCCAGCGCCAGGTCGGGCGGCAGCCAGCGGCCGAACAGGGCGGTGAAGCCCCACCACAGCAGCGGGAAGAGCGCGTAGGTGCTCAGTTGCACCAGCACATGGACGCGCCACTTGAGCGCGCCGTCGCGCAGCGCGGCGGTGGACAGTCCGAGGCCGGTCAGGAAGAACACCAGCGCCACGCCCCAGTTGCTGACGACCTCCAGCCGCAACCAGCCGCCGCTGCGGCCCAGTTCCGGCCAGGCGCTGGCGAGCGCCACCGCGCCGACCAGCGCCAGCAGGAACCATTCCTTTCGGACCCAGGACCGGATGCCCATTCCCAACCTTTCACCGGCGCGGCCGGCCTGTCGTCCCCAATGGGGAAAACAGGGACTCTAGCGGGACCGCAGCTTGCCCACCTGTCTTCAGGCTGGCTCGGTGGCCGATTTCTCCGCCCGCCCGAACGCTGGGCGCCCCGGATGTCGGATTCGTGACGCAAGCCGGTGCGTTCATGACGGCAATCGCACGACACGATCGGGCGGCGGCGCGAACTGGACCGATGGACTTGTAACGGCGCCACGCCCATTTGCGGTCCGGTCCGCCCCGCGGATCCCTCGCCGGTGGGGTGTCGGACCTCGTCCGCCGGTTCAAGGACTCCCGCTAAGGCGTTGATTTGAAAGACCCCTGGAAACTATCCACCGGCGCTGTGGATAACTTTGTGGGAAACCCCTCCGCGAGCGCTCTAAACCCTTGATCGACGGTCGCCTGAGGTTCCGTGCCTCTTTTCTGGGCAGGCGAAAACGCGTCATATGAATCAATGGCTTAGCCGCGGCTGGCCGGTCGTGCCTGCTGCGCCGCAGCAGGACGGTTCGACGAATCGCGAGAGCGCCTCAATGGGGATAAGTCAAGCCCCGCATCCACGATTTTTGGGTTGACAACACGTCGGTGACGCTGGAAGAAGCGACCCGCCGATCACCATCGGCCTCTGCCGGAGGAGGGATCTATCCCCGCCTTCTGTGGACAAGCATGTGTGTCTCCTGGCGACGGCGCTTGCAAGTGCTTGTCACACGTGGTGTTCCAGTGGTCTGCTCGAAATCGAGGCAGCGTCGGCCCGATGTGACAGCGCGCGCGGCGCCGGATGACAGCGGCTGAAGCCCGCATGACGGCTCGCGGGCCGATGCAGCCTGGGCAGGCCCCTAAAAGGAGGGCCTCGGCGCACCGCTAAAATCCGCGACTTTGCAAACGCATCCCCCAAATTTTTCATGACGCAGGCAGTGGCGGGCAATCTGTCGGGGCGGTCGGCCGCCGGCAAGACTCCGGAACTTTTTGAACTGAAGAGCGCCTCGCTGAGCCTGCTCGCCCTCGTCCTGAAGACGGCCGATCCGGCCGCGCTCGACCAGGAGCTGACCGCGAAGCTGGGCGAAACGCCCGACGCCTTCCATCACGACCCCTTGCTGCTGGACCTGAGCCAGCTGCCGGCGATCGACGCGGTCGAGACCCGATCGGCGCCCGTGGCTGAACGCGTGGCCGAAGCCGTGGTCGGCGCCGAGGAGGCCAGCACCGCCGCGAGCGAGGCCCAAGGCCAGTTGAGCCTGGACGACGCCGCGACCGAGTCGCCCGCCGACGCCCCGTCGACCGCCCCGTCGACCACCCCGTCGACCACCACGGTTGCGCGCGTGGACCTCGCCGCGCTGCTGCCGCTGCTGCGCCGCCACCGGCTGCAGCCGGTCGGCGTGGTCGGTGCCAACGCGGCGGAACTGGCGCAGGCGGCCGGGCTGGGCCTGGCCGAGGCGCCCGACGAACCGGTGCGCGCCGAACGCGAGCCGCGGGTCCAGAAGGTCGTGCAGCAGGTCGTCAAGGAAGTGGTGGTCGAGCGCCAGGTCGAGGTGGCGGTGCCCGCGCAGGCCGCGCCGACTGTCTACGTCGACAAGCCGCTGCGCTCGGGCCAGCAGGTCTACGCCAAGGGCGCCGACCTGGTCGTGCTGGCGGCGGTGAACCACGGCGCCGAGGTCATCGCCGACGGCAGCATCCACGTCTACGCGCCGCTGCGCGGCAAGGCGATCGCGGGCGCGCGCGGCAACGCGCAGGCACGGATCTTCGCGCAGCAGCTCGAGGCCGAGTTGATCGCCATCGCCGGCATCTACCGCACCAGCGAGAACCCGCTGCCCGACAACGTGCGCGGCAAGGCGGCGCAGGTCCGGCTCGACGGCGAGAAGCTCCTGATGGAGCCGCTGGGCGCATGAACCATCCCGGGCGCCAGCCGCTTGCGGCCCCCTTGATTTCCCCCGACATGGGCGGCGGTCCCCGCGACCGCCGCACCGATGACGCTTGAGCTGCGACGACAGCGACCGACACATTGAAAGGACCTCGACCCATGACCAAGATCGTTGTGGTGACCTCCGGCAAGGGCGGCGTGGGCAAGACCACGACCAGCGCCAGCTTCGCCACCGGCCTCGCGATGCGCGGCTACAAGACCGCGGTGATCGACTTCGACGTCGGCCTGCGCAACCTCGACCTGATCATGGGTTGCGAGCGCCGCGTGGTCTACGACCTGATCAACGTGATCAACGAGGAGGTCAAGCTCGGCCAGGCGCTGATCAAGGACAAGCAGCTGGACAAGCTGTTCATCCTGGCGGCCTCGCAGACGCGCGACAAGGACGCGCTCAAGCAGGAGGGCGTCGAGCGCGTGCTGGAGGAGCTCAAGGCGATGGAGTTCGACTACATCGTCTGCGACTCGCCGGCCGGCATCGAGACCGGCGCGCTGATGGCCATGCACTACGCCGACGAGGCGCTGGTGGTGACCAACCCCGAGGTCTCCTCGGTGCGCGACAGCGATCGCATCCTGGGCATGCTCAACAGCAAGACCAAGCGCGCGATCGAGGGCAAGGAGCCCGTCAAGGAGCACCTGCTGATCACCCGCTACAACCCCAACCGGGTCGAGGGCGGGCAGATGCTGTCGCTGGAGGACATCCACGAGATCCTGCGTACGCCGCTGATCGGCGTGATCCCGGAGAGCGAGGTGGTGCTGCAGGCGTCCAACCAGGGCCTGCCGGCGATCCACATGAAGGGCACCGACGTGGCCGAGGCCTACTCGGACGTCATCGCGCGTTTCCTCGGCGAGGACAAGCCGATGCGCTTCGTCGAGGCCGTCAAGCCGGGCTTCTTCAAGCGCCTGTTCAGCCGCTGACATCCACCGGGAGAAACCATGGGATTCATGTCCTTCTTCCTGGGCGAGAAGAAAAGCACCGCCAGCGTCGCCAAGGAGCGCCTGCAGCTGATCCTCGCCCATGAACGCAATGGTCGCGGCGCGAGCCCCGACTACCTGCCGCAGCTGCAGCGCGAGCTGCTGGCGGTGATCTCGAAGTACGTCTCCATCAACCCGGACGACATCAAGGTCCACATGGAGCGGCAGGACGACCTCGAGGTGCTCGAGGTCAAGATCGAGCTGCCGGAGATCCGCAAGGCCTGATCGGGGGATCCGCGGTAGCGCCCGTGTAATCCCCTATGCCGGAATCCGCCTCGCGTCACTAGGGTGACGCGAGGCGCCCGGAGCCGTCGATAGACTGACCTGGACAGCCGACAACAATATCCAGGAGACGACATGGCACTGATGGGCCAGATGATGTCGATGCCGCTGCTGATCTCGTCGGTGATCCAGCACGCGGCGCGGCATTCCGGGGATACCGAGATCGTCAGCAAGCGGGTCGAGGGCGACCTGCACCGCACCACCTGGGCGGCGGTCGAGTTCCGGGCCCGCCAGCTCGCGCAGGCCTTCGCGCGGCTGGGCCTGGCGCCCGGCGACCGCGTCGGCACGCTGGCCTGGAACGGCCACCGCCACCTCGAGCTCTACTACGGCACCTCCGGCTCGGGCCTGGTCTGCCACACCATCAATCCGCGCCTGTTCCCCGAGCAGATCGCCTGGATCGCCAACGACGCCGCCGACCGCGCCCTGTGCTTCGACCTGAGCTTCCTGCCGCTGGTCGAGAAGCTCGCGCCGCAGCTCGGCCAGGTCCGCCACTTCATCCTGATGACGGACCGCGCCCACATGCCGGTGGAGTCATCCATCCCCGACCTGCGCTGCTACGAGGACCTGGTCGAGGCCGAGGACGGCCGCTACGTCTGGCCCGAGTTCGACGAGAACACCGCGTCCAGCATCTGCTACACGAGCGGCACGACCGGCCATCCCAAGGGCGCCGTCTACAGCCACCGCAGTTCGGTGCTGCATGCCTACGGCGCGGCGCTGCCCGACGCGATGGCCTGCTCGCGCCGCGACGTGATCCTGCCGGTGGTGCCCATGTTCCACGTCAACGCCTGGGGCCTGCCCTACAGCACCGCGCTGGTGGGCTGCAAGCTGGTGCTGCCCGGGCCGCACCTGGACGGCAAGTCGCTCTACGAGCTCTTCGAGTCCGAGCAGGTGAGCTTCAGCGCCGGCGTGCCGACGGTGTGGCTGGGGCTGCTCAACTACGTCGGCGCGAACGGGCTGAAGTTCTCGAGCTTCAAGCGCACGGTGATCGGCGGCTCGGCCTGCCCGCCGGCGATGCTGCGCACGCTGATGGACGACTACGGCGTGGAGGTGATCCACGCCTGGGGCATGACCGAGATGTCGCCGCTGGGCACGCTGTCGCGGCTCGGCAGCCAGCAGCTGAAACTGCCCCAGGAACAGCAGCGCCACCTGCTGGAGAAGCAGGGCAAGGCGATCTACGGCGTGGACATGGCGGTCGTCGACGACGCCGGCAAGGCCTTGCCCTGGGACGGCAGGACCTCGGGCAACCTGGTCGTGCGCGGGCCCTGGGTCATCGACAGCTACTTCGGCCATGCGGACTCGCCGCTGATCCGCGTCACCGGCGAGGACGGCCGCGACGCCGGCCTGTGGTTCCCGACCGGCGACGTCGCCGCCATCGATGCCGACGGCTTCATGCAGATCACCGACCGCAGCAAGGACGTGATCAAGTCCGGCGGCGAATGGATCAGCTCGATCGACGTCGAGAACATCGCGATGGCGCATCCGGCGATCCACGAGGCCGCCGTCATCGCCGTGCCGCATCCCAAGTGGGACGAACGACCGCTGCTGGTGGTGGTGCGCAAACCCGGCGAGGCCGGCGCAGCGCTGACACGCGAGTCGGTGCTGGGCTTCTACGAGGGCCGGATCGCCAAGTGGCAGGTGCCGGACGACGTCGTCTTCGTCGACGAGATCCCGCACACGGCCACCGGCAAGATGCTCAAGCTCAAGTTGCGCGAGCAGTTCAAGGGCCACAAGCTGCCGGGCGGCTGAGGCCGCCGCGACGGTCCGCCGCCTGGCGATCCCATCCCGAGGGCCCGCGCTTCCCAGGCCCCACCGCGCATCGATCCGCTGACGCAGGAGTTCCGCCGCCCCGGTTTCCCTTCATCGCAGTCCCCAGCAGTCCGCCGCTTCCCGCTGTACCAGGCCGTACCACGCCGTACCCCGTTGCTTCCGATCGCCTTGCATCACAACCACATCAGGAGACAAGCATGAGCAAGCACAGCACGCGTCCGATCCCCTCGCTGGCACGGCCCCTGGCCCTCGCCGCATTCGCCCTGACGGCCGCCGCCGGCGCCTACGCGCAGAAGGGCGAGACGGTGAAGATCGCCTGGATCGACCCGCTGTCCGGCCTGATGGCGCCGGTGGGCCAGAACCAGGTGAAGTCCTTCCAGTTCTTCGCCGAGAAGTTCAACGCCAACAACCCCGCCGGCGTGAAGTTCGAGATCATCCCGATCGACAACAAGCTCAGCCCCGCCGAGTCGCTCAACGCGCTGAAGTCCGCGATCGACCAGGGCGTGCGCTACGTGACGCAGGGCAACGGCTCGGGCGCGGCGCTGGCGATCATCGACGCGGTCAACAAGCACAACGAGCGCAATCCCGGCAAGGAGGTCGTCTACCTCAACCACTCGGCGGTGGACCCGGACCTCACCAACAGCAAGTGCAGCTACTGGCATTTCCGCTTCGATGCCGACACGTCGATGAAGATGGAGGCGCTGACCACCTTCATGAAGGACCAGCCCGACATCAAGAAGGTCTACCTGCTCAACCAGAACTACGCGCACGGCCATCAGGTCGCCAAGTACGCGAAGGAGGGCCTGGCCAAGAAGCGGCCGGACGTGCAGATCGTTGGCGAGGACCTGCACCCGCTGGCCCAGGTGCGCGACTTCGCGCCCTATGTCGCCAAGATCAAGGCCAGCGGCGCGGATTCGGTGATCACCGGCAACTGGGGCTCGGACCTGGCGCTGCTGGTCAAGGCCGCCAACGAGGCCGGCTACACCGGCAAGTTCTACACCTACTACGCCGGCGTGACCGGCACGCCCACGGCGATGGGCGCGGCGGGCGCGGGGCGCGTGTTCCAGATCTCGTACAACCACAACAGCCTGGGCGGCGAGCCCGAGAAGTGGGCCAACGAGTACAAGGCCAAGTTCAACGACGACTTCTACACCGGCAGCGTCATCCACATCTACACCGCGCTGAGCACGGCGATGGCCAAGGCCAAGAGCACCGATCCGGTGAAGGTCGCGGCGGCGCTGGAAGGGCTGAAGTTCAAGTCCTTCAACGGCGACGTGGAGATGCGCAAGACCGACCACCAGTTGCAGCAGACGCTGTTCCTGACCGTCTGGCAGAAGGCCGACGCCAAGCGCCCCTACAGCGTCGAGAACACCGGCTACAACTTCGCCCCGGTCAAGACCTTCGATCCCTTCGTCAGCAGCACGCCTACAAGCTGCCAGATGAAGCGTCCGTCGTAAGGCGCTCCGCCGCCCGTCGCGAGCGGGCCGGGACCGGGTTGAAGCGCGCAGCCGTACGTGAACGTACGGCGAGCACTGCCGACCCGGGATCGGTCCGCGCAGCTACCGCGCCTTCCGTCATCAGCGCGGCCAACGCATCGAAGTCCTGAGCACAACGACGTGGAACAGATCCTGATCAACCTCCTCAACGGCCTGTCCTCCGGACTGCTGCTGTTCATGCTGAGCTCCGGCCTGACGCTGATCTTCAGCATGATGGGCGTGCTGAACTTCGCGCATGCGAGCTTCTACATGCTCGGCGCCTACTTCGCGTACTCGATCGCCGGGTGGATCGGCTTCTGGCCCGCGCTGCTGATCGCGCCGCTGCTGGTCGGCGGCTGCGGCGCCCTGTTCGAGCGCGGCGCGCTGCGGCGCGTCCACAAGTTCGGACACGTGCCGGAACTGCTGATCACCTTCGGCCTGTCCTACGTCGTGCTCGAGGTGGTGCAGCTGATCTGGGGGCGCACCGCCGTGCCGTTCTCGCCCCCGCCCTCGCTGCAGGGCGCCGCCTTCACCCTGGTCCATGCCCCGGGCCAGGCGCTGGAGCTCGCCTGGGGCGACGCGCCGGCCGCCCTGTGCGCCGCCGCCAGCTGCTCCAAGTTCCCGCTCACCCGCGCCTTCATGATGGTGGTGGCGCTGTTCATGCTGCTGTCGCTGTGGCTGCTGCTGACCCGCACCCGCATCGGGCTGGTCATCCAGGCGGCGCTCACCCATCCGGAGATGGTCGAGGCCCTGGGCCACAACGTGCCGCGCGTGTTCATGCTGGTGTTCGGCAGCGGCTGCGCGCTGGCCGCGCTGGCCGGCGTGATCGGCGGCATCACCTTCGTCACCGAACCCGCGATGGCGGTGATCGTCGGCTCCATCATCTTCGTGGTGGTCGTGGTCGGCGGCATCGGCTCGCTGGCCGGCGCCTTCGTCGCCTCCCTCGTCATCGGGCTGCTGCAGACGCTGCCGCTGACCGTCGACGTGTCGCTCGCCCAGGCCTTCCAGCTCGGTCCCGACACCTTCGGCTACCCGCTGCTCAAGCTCACGCTGGCCCAGGTCGCGCCCATCCTGCCCTACCTGTTGATGGTCCTGATCCTCATCTTCCGGCCCAAGGGCCTGCTCGGCACCCGGGAGGGCTGATCGATGTCCGCCGTCATGCCTTCCTCCTCCTCCGCCTCCTCCTCGCCCGGCACCGCGGGCGCCCCGGCGCCACTGCCGTCCGGCGCCGCCCCGGGCGACGCCCTCGCCCAGGAGCGCCCGCCGCGCGCCCGGCGCGGCGAGACCTATCACTTCAAGCCGCACAACGTCGGCCGCTGGCTGATCTGGGGCGCCTACGCGCTGGCGCTGCTGGTGGCGCCGCTGCTGTGGACCAGCAGCCTGGCGCAGACCATGCTGTCGCAGATGGGCATCGCGATCATCGCGTGCCTGTCCTACAACCTGCTGCTGGGGCAGGGCGGCATGCTCAGCTTCGGCCACGCGGTCTACAGCGGGCTGGGCGCCTACCTGGCGATCCACACGCTCAACGTCGTCGGCGCGGGCCAGCTCGCGCTGCCGGTCAGCCTGGTGCCGCTGGTCGGCGGCCTCGCGGGGCTGTTCTTCGCGGCGCTGTTCGGCTACGTGTCGACGAAGAAGTCGGGCACACCCTTCGCGATGATCACGCTGGGCCTGGGCGAGCTGATCTGGTCGATGTCGCTGATGCTGCCGGAGTTCTTCGGCGGCGAGGGTGGCGTCTCCTCCAACCGCGTCGTCGGCAAGGCGGTCTGGGGCATCAGCTTCGGGCCGCAGATCCAGGTGTACTACCTGATCGCGGTCTACGCCTTCGTCTGCACCGCGCTGCTGTACGCGCTCACCCGCACGCCGCTGGGCCGCATGCTCAACGCGGTGCGCGACAACCCCGAGCGCGTCGAGTTCATCGGCTACGACACGCAGTGGGTGCGCTTCCTGGCCTTCCTGATCGCGGGTTTCTTCGCCGGCGTGTCGGGCGGGCTGTCGGCGCTGAACTTCGAGATCGTCACCGCCGAGGTCGTCGGCGCCGCGCGCTCGGGCGCCTACCTGCTGTTCACCTTCCTGGGCGGCGCGACCTTCTTCTTCGGGCCCATCATCGGCGCGGTGCTGATGGTGGTGGCGCTGGTGCTGCTGTCGGAGCTGACCAAGGCCTGGCTGCTGTACCTCGGCCTGGTGTTCCTGTTCATGGTGATGTACGCGCCAGGCGGCATCGCCTCGCTGATCATGATGAACCTGCGCCTGGCCGCCTTCGGCAAGCTGCGCGCGCTGTGGCCGTCCTACCTGGGCCTGGCCGGCGCCGCGGCGACGATGCTGCTGGGCGGCTCGGCGATGGTGGAGATGCTCTACCACCTGCAGCTCAACGAGGCCCTCGGCCCGCAGATGAAGTACCTGGGCCTGGCGCTCGATGCCAAGAGCGTCGAGTCCTGGTTCGGCGCCGGCTTCGTGCTGCTGACCGGGCTGGGGCTCTTCGAGCTACTGCGCCGCCAGTTCCGCGCCGAGTGGGACCGGGCGCAGGAGGAGATCGAGAAAGAGATCAAGCGGAGGGAAAGCCTGTGAGCACCGCCAACATCCCCTACGCGCTGGAGCTCCAGGCCGTGCGCAAGAGCTTCGGCAAGAGCGAGATCATCCGCGGCGCCGACCTCGCGGTGAAACCCGGCGAGCGGGTCGCGATCATCGGGCCCAACGGCGCGGGCAAGTCCACGCTGTTCAACCTGATCAGCGGCCGCTTCGCGCCCACCAGCGGCGAGATCCGGCTCTTCGGCGAGCGCATCGACCAGCTGCCGCCCTACAAGATCAACCGCCGCGGGCTGTCGCGCAGCTTCCAGGTGTCCAACCTGTTCACGCGGCTGTCGGTGTTCGAGAACATCCGCTGCGCACTGCTCTGGTCGATGGGCCACAAGTACGCGTTCTGGAAGTTCCTGGCCGGCATGGACGACGTCAACGACCGCGTCGAGGAACTGCTGGAGATGCTGCACCTGGACAAGAAACGCGACGTGCCCGCGATCAATCTGACCTATGCCGAGGCGCGCGCGCTGGAGATCGGCATCACCATCGCCGGCGGGGCGCAGGTGATCCTGCTGGACGAACCCACCGCCGGCATGAGCAAGAGCGAGACCCGGCGCTTCATCCAGCTGATCCGCCAGGTCACCGAGGGCCGCACGCTGCTGACGGTGGAGCACGACATGGGCGTGGTCTTCGGCCTGGCCGACAAGATCGCGGTGCTGGTCTATGGCGAGGTGATCGCCTTCGACACGCCCGACGCGGTGCGCGCCAACACGCGTGTCCAGGAGGCCTACCTCGGATCGGTGCTGGCCGAATCGCAGGCCGCGGGAGCCCATGCATGAGCGTCGCCCTCCATGACACCAACGTCGGCGCGATGCGCGCCGCGACCGCCACGCCGGCCGCCGGCACGCGCGCGCTGCGGCTGGACAACGTCCATGCCTTCTACGGCAAGAGCCATGTGCTGCACGGCGTGACGATGGAGGTGCGTCCCGGCGAGATCGTCAGCCTGCTGGGCCGCAACGGCTCGGGACGCTCGACGACGGTCAAGACCATCATGGGCCAGGTCGACGGCACGGGCGCGATCGCCTGGGGCGGCCAGGAGCTGCTCGGCCGCAAGGCCTACGAGATCGCGCATCGCGGCATCGGCTACGTGCCGGAGAACCGCGACATCTTCCCCAAGCTCACCGTGCACCAGAACCTGATGCTCGGCGAGAAGGGCCGGCGCAAGGGGGCCGCGCCGCGCTGGAGCTTCGACGACATGTACGCGATGTTCCCGCGCCTGAAGGAGCGCCAGCACACCGAGGCCGGCGTGCTGTCCGGCGGCGAGCAGCAGATGCTGACGCTGTGCCGCACGCTGATGGGCGATCCCGACCTGATCATGATCGACGAGCCGACCGAGGGCCTGGCGCCCAAGATCGTCGAGCTGGTGGCCGAGTACCTGAAGGAGCTCAAGCGGCGCGGCGTCTCGGTGCTGCTGGTCGAGCAGAAGCTGGCCATCGCGCTGGAGATCTCCGAGCGCTGCTACGTGATGGGCCACGGCCGCATCGTCTTCGAGGGCACGCCCGCCGACCTGCGCGCCAACGCCTACGTCCGCAAGGAGTGGCTGGAGGTCTGAGGCCGCCCGCCGGTTACATCCGTCACGGCACCGTGTCGACGGCGTGACGGACCGGTCACTGGCGGGCGACGCGGCCCGCGATCCGGTGAAAAATGCCCGCTCCTGGTGAAGGCTTCGCGCGCCTGCCGCCCTACAGTGACGGCGCGAATCACACGAGCGGGATCCCTCCATGAACTTGTTGCAGCCTTGGATGCTGGCGGCCGGCGCACTGGCCGGCGCGGGAGCGGGGGCGGCGATCGCGAGCGCATGGTGGGGACGCAAGCTGAGGACGGCCCGGGCGCTGATCGATCAGCTGCAGGCCTCGCGCCGGCAGATCGAGGAGCAGGTCGGCCAGGCGCGCCGGCAGATCGAGAAGCTGCAGATGGAGATGCTGGAGCTTCGCCTCACGATGGAGCACATGCGGCGCAAGACGCAGTTCGCGGCGAGCCGTCCGTTGCCCATCGACAGCGGCGACTCGATGTTGGCGCCGATCAGCGCGCATGCCCCGCGGTCCGTGGGCGCCGTGGCGCGCCCAAACGTGGTGGCGGACGTGGCGTCGGATGCGGCGGCGACTGCCTCGGCCCCCCCGCTCACGCATGCCGAGCGCTTCGAGCGTGCCCGTGAGCGCGCCGCCGCCGGGGGCTTCAGTGCCACCGAGCCGATGGAGCGGCCGATGCAGCGGGCGACGCCGGTGACACCCACGCCCACCCCCACGCTGCCGCCGATCCCGTTCGGCTTCCTGCCGACGCAGCCCCACCCCGAACCCTGATCCCGACACCGTCCTCCCCCCGACGTAGGTGTCCCGCGCGGCGTTGCCGCGTCCCCTGATCCGGGTGGCTCCGGGCGCGACAGCGACCCCGGGGCCGCACTACATTGGCCGCCAGGAAACAAGAACGGGGAGCCGGCCATGAGCGCGGTGCAGCCTTGGATGGTCGTCGTCGGGACGCTGGCCGGAATGGCCGTCGGGGGTGCGCTCGCGAGCGCGTGGTGGTGGAGCAAGCTCAAGCGCGCGCGGCGCCTGATCGATCGCATCGAGTCCTCGCGGCTGCTGCTCAACGAGCAGACCACGCAGGCGCGCCGCCAGATCGAGCGCCAGCAGATGGAGCTGGGTGAACTGCGCATGGTCGCCGAGCGCCTGCGCCGCAAGGCGGCCCAGGCCGCGGCGTCCGGCGAGTCGGTCGACGGCCCCGAATCGATCCTCCCGCTGGAGGCCGGCGCGCCGGTGAGCGGCCCCGCGCCGCTGGCGGGCTTCCGTCCGATCGAGAAGCCACGCGCGCCCGCGCCGACGGTCGCCAGCGTCGACGCGGCGCTGGAGCGCCAGGAACGCGCCCGCGAGCGGGCCGCCGAGGGCGGCTTCGCCCGCACCGAGATCCAGGACGACGACGGCCCCCATTCGCGCGGCTTCATGCCGACGCAGCTCGACAAGCCGTTCTGAGCAAGCCGTTCTGAGCGGGCGGCCGCGCCGGCGCCATCCCCACGCGCGATCCACGCGATTCGCGCGATCCGCTCGATCCACGCGCCACCTGCGCGACACCCCACCTCCGCACTTCTCCCGTAGCGCCCTGTCACAGCAGAGACAAGCGGCGCGCGTCGGCGCTGCCTAGAATCGAACGATCGTTCTTTTCGTCCCGGTGTCCGAGGAGACCTCCGACCGGCGGCGATGCGTTTCCCCCCACTGGAAGGAACACACATGGGTGCCAGCTACGAAGTCCGCGGCCAGGTCGCGGTGATCACGCTCAACAATCCGCCGGTCAACGGCCTGGGCCATGCCACGCGGCTGGCGGTCGCCGAGGGCGTCGAGCAGGCCGAGAACGATCCCGCCATCAAGGCCATCGTCATCACCGGCGCCGGCAAGGCCTTCTCCGGCGGCGCCGACATCCGCGAGTTCGGCTCGCCCAAGGCGCTGGCCGAACCCAACCTGGGCTCGCTGATCACCCGTGTCGAGTCCTGCACCAAGCCGGTCGTCGCCGCGATCCACAGCGTCGCCATGGGCGGCGGCCTGGAGCTGGCGCTGGGCTGCCACTACCGCGTCACCGCGCCCGGCGCCAAGATCGCGCTGCCCGAGGTCAAGCTGGGCCTGCTGCCCGGCGCCGGCGGCACGCAGCGCCTGCCGCGCGCGCTGGGCGTCGAGCCCGCGCTCAACATGATCGTCAGCGGCGAGCCGGTGGCCAGCGAGCAGCTCGCCCAGGTGCCCGGCCAGGTGCTGTTCCAGAAGCTCATCGACGGCGACCTGATCGACAGCGCCGTCCAGTTCGCGATGGAGATCGCCGACAAGCGCCCGCTGCCGCGCGTGCGCGACATCAAGGCGCAGCATCCCGAGGCGCAGGCCTACTTCCAGTTCGCGCGCAATACCGTCGGCGCGATGTCCAAGAACTTCCCGGCGCCGCTGCAGTGCGTGGAGACCGTCGCCAACGCGGTCTCGATGAAGTTCGAGGACGGCATGCGCGCCGAGCGCGAGGCCTTCCAGCAACTGATGCTGACGCCCGAGTCCAAGGCGCTGCGCCATGCCTTCTTCGCCGAGCGCGCCGCCTCCAAGATCCCCGACGTGCCCGAGGACACGCCACTGCGCCGCGTCGACAAGGTGGCCATCATCGGCGCCGGCACGATGGGCGGCGGCATCGCGATGAACTTCCTCAACGCCGGCATCCCGGTGACGATCCTCGAGATGAAGCAGGAGGCGCTGGACCGCGGCATCGCCACCATCCGCAAGAACTACGAGGCGCAGGTCAAGAAGGGCAAGCTCAAGGAGGACCGCTACGCGCAGCGCATGGCCCTGCTGGACACCACGCTGAACTACGGCGACATCGGCTCGGCCGACCTCGTCATCGAGGCCGTCTTCGAGGACATCGGCGTCAAGGAGCAGGTCTTCCGCCAGCTCGACGAGGTGATGAAGCCCGGCGCGATCCTGGCCTCCAACACCTCGACGCTGGACGTCGACAAGATCGCCGCCTTCACCAAGCGGCCGCAGGACGTCATCGGCACCCACTTCTTCAGCCCGGCCAACGTGATGAAGCTGCTGGAGGTGGTGCGCGGCGCGGCCACCGCCAAGGACGTGCTCGCCACCGTGATGGCGCTGGGCAAGAAGATCCGCAAGACCTGCGTGGTCTCGGGCGTGTGCGACGGCTTCATCGGCAACCGCATGATCGAGCAGTACAGCCGCCAGGCCGGCTTCCTGCTGGAGGAGGGCTGCACGCCGCAGCAGGTCGACAAGGCGATGGAGCGCTTCGGCTTCGCGATGGGCCCGTTCCGCATGGGCGACCTGGCCGGCAACGACGTGGGCTGGTACATCCGCAAGCGCCGCTACCAGGAGAAGCCGGACCTGCGCTACTCCAGGACCGCCGACCTGCTGTGCGAGATGGGCCGCTTCGGCCAGAAGACCGGCGCCGGCTGGTACGACTACCTGCCGGGCAAGCGCGACGCGATCCCGTCGAAGACCGTGCTGGAGATGATCGACATGCACCGCTCGGCGCTGGGCATCACGCCGCGCAAGATCAGCGACGAGGAGATCGTGCACCGCCTGGTCTACGCGCTGGTCAACGAAGGCGCGCGCATCCTGGAGGAGGGCATCGCGCTGCGCGCCTCCGACATCGACATGGTCTACCTGACCGGCTACGGCTTCCCGCTGTGGCGCGGCGGTCCGATGTGCTACGCCGACACGGTCGGTCTCTACAACGTCGTGCAGGCGATGAAGCGTTTCGCGCGCAACCCGCATGACGACGCGAAGTTCTGGGAACCGGCTCCGCTGCTCAAGCGCCTGGCCGACCAGGGCAAGGGCTTCAACGACTGACCCCGCGGACGCGAACAGGAGCAACAGAATGAGCAAGGCATTGATAGTTTCCACGGCCCGCACCCCGCTCGCCAAGAGCTGGAAGGGGTCCTTCAACATGACCCACGGCGCGACCCTGGGCGGGCATGTGGTACGCGCCGCGCTGGAACGCGCCGGCATCGAGGGCGGCGAGGTCGAGGACGTGCTGATGGGCTGCGCCACGCCCGAGGGCGCCACCGGCGGCAACATCGCGCGCCAGATCGCGCTGCGCGCCGGCCTGCCGGTGACCGTGTCCGGACAGACCATCAACCGGTTCTGCTCCAGCGGCCTGCAGACCATCGCGACCGCGTCGCAGCGCATCATCGCGGGCGAGGGCGAGGTGTTCGTGGCCGGCGGCGTGGAGAGCATCTCCTGCGTGCAGAACGAGGCCAACCGCCACATGGGCCATGAGAGCTGGCTGTCGGCGCACAAGCCCGAGATCTACTGGTCCATGCTGCAGACGGCCGAGAACGTCGCGCAGCGCTACAAGATTCCCAAGGAGCGCATGGACCGCTACGGCGCGGCCTCGCAGCAGCGCGCCTGCGCCGCGCAGGCCGAAGGCCTGTTCAACGCCGAGATCGTGCCGATCACCGTGATGGCCGGCGTCGCCGACAAGGTGCGCGGGATGATGACCCGCGAGGTCACCGTCTCCGTTGACGAGGGCCTGCGGGTGGGCACGACCTACGAGAGCATCAAGGACATCCGCACCGCGCTGCCCGGCGGCGTGGTCACCGCGGGCAATGCCAGCCAGTTCAGCGACGGCGCCGGCGCCTGCGCGATCGTCAGCGAGTCCTATGCGTCGAAGAAGGGCCTCAAGCCGCTGGGTCGCTTCCTGGGCTTCGCGGTGGCGGGCTGCGAGCCCGACGAGATGGGCATCGGCCCGGTCTTCGCCGTGCCCAAGGTGCTGGCGCGCCTGGGCCTGAAGGTCTCCGACATCGACCTGTGGGAGCTCAACGAGGCCTTCGCCGTGCAGGTGCTGTACTGCGCGGACAAGCTGGGCATCCCGATGGACCGGCTCAACGTCAACGGCGGCGCGATCGCGATCGGCCATCCCTACGGCGTGTCGGGCCAGCGCCTGACCGGCCATGCGCTGATCGAAGGCAAGCGCCGCGGCGCCAAGCGCGTTTGCGTGACGATGTGCATCGGCGGCGGCATGGGCGCCGCGGGGGTCTTTGAAGTGCTCTGACGAGCACCCCCCTACCGGCTGACGCCGGCCCCCTCAGGGGGCGAGCCCGAGGGCCCGGCAGAGCCGGATCCCCGGGCTCCGCTTGATATGTCGGCGGGCTGCGCCCCGCCTCCTTCGTGAGGTGCTCATGCGCCAGACCCTGGACTTCCTGCTGTATGACTGGCTGAAGGTCGACCGACTCTCGGCTCGCGAGCGCTTCTCGGAGCATTCGCGGGAGACCTTCGATGCGGTGCTCGACACCTGCGAGAAGATCGCCCGCGAGAAGTTCGCGCCGTTCAACCGCCTCGCCGACACCGAGGAGCCGCGCTTCGACGGCGAGCGCGTTCATCTGCCCGCGGCGACGCACGAGGCGCTCGCGGCCTATGTCGGGTCCGGCATGCTGGCCGCCGCGCAGGATTACGAGCATGGCGGCATGCAGCTGCCCTGCGTCGTCGAGATGGCCGCCAACTGCTTCTTCAGCAAGGCCAGCGTGGCCATGGGCGGCTACGCGATGCTCACCAACGGCAACGCCAACCTGCTGATGGCGCACGGCACGCCGGCGCAGCGCGAGGTCTTCGCGATGAACGAGTTCAGCGGGCGCTGGTTCGGGACCATGTGCCTGTCGGAGCCGCAGGCCGGCTCGTCGCTGTCCGACGTCGCCACGCGCGCTGAGCCCGATGGCGACGGCTTCCAGGCCGATCCGCTGGGCCCGCGCTATCGGCTGACCGGCAACAAGATGTGGATCTCCGGCGGCGAGCATGAGCTCACCGAGAACATCGTCCACCTGGTGCTCGCGAAGATCCCCGGGCCCGATGGCAAGCCGCTGCCGGGGACCAAGGGCATCTCGCTGTTCATCGTGCCCAAGCACCTCGTCGACACCGATGCCCGCCTGACCGGCGAGCGCAACGACGTGACGCTCGCGGGCCTGAACCACAAGCTCGGCTATCGCGGCACGACGAACTGCCTGCTCAACTTCGGCGAGGGCCGCCACACGCCGGGCGGCCGGCGCGGCGCGATCGGCTACCTCGTCGGCCAGCCGGGCGAGGGCCTGCGCTGCATGTTCCACATGATGAACGAGGCCCGCATCGGCGTCGGCCTCGGCGCGGTGATGCTGGGCTACGCCGGCTACGAGGCCAGCCTCGATTACGCGCGCCAGCGCCCGCAGGGCCGGCCGATGACCGCGGCCGGCAAGGATGCGGCCCAGCCGCAGCAGCCCATCATCGAGCACGCCGACGTCAAGCGCATGCTGCTGGCGCAGAAGAGCTACGTCGAGGGCGGGCTGGCGCTGGAGCTGTTCTGCGCGCGCCTCGTCGACGAGCAGCACACCGGCACCGCCGACGAGTCCGCGGCCGCGAAGCGGCTGCTGGAGGTGCTCATCCCGATCGCCAAGAGCTGGCCCAGCGAGTGGTGCCTGGAGGCCAACTCGCTGGCGATCCAGGTGCTGGGCGGCTACGGTTACACGCGCGATTTCCCGGTGGAGCAGTACTGGCGCGACAACCGCCTGAACATGATCCACGAGGGCACGCATGGCATCCAGGCGCTGGACCTGCTGGGCCGCAAGGTGGTGATGGACGGCGGCCAGGCGCTGATGGCGCTGGCCACGCGCATCAGCGACACCGCGCAGCGCGCCGGCCAGGTGCCGGGGCTGGCGGAGGCCGCCAATGAACTCGGCGCGGCGCTGGCCGCGGTCGGCGGCGCGACCAAGAAGGCCTGGTCCACCGGCGAGCCGGAGGAGGCACTGGCCAATGCGACGCCCTACCTGCAGGCCTTCGGCCACACGGTGCTGGCGTGGATCTGGCTGGACGTGGCGCTCGCGCTCGAAGGGCGGGACGACGACTTCGCCCAGGGCAAGCGCGCCGCGCAGCGCTACTTCTTCGCCTACGAATTGCCCAAGGTCACGGCCTGGCTGGGCGTGGTCGCGCGGCGCGAGGCGCTCACGCGCGAGATGCGCGACGCCTGGTTCTGAGCGCCGACGCCGGTGACCGGCCGGGCAATCAACGACGAGATCAACGACGACATCGACATCGACAGCGACGACGACATCAACGACCTCAAGACATCAAGGAGACGACGATGAGCAGCAAGGTGCAGGACCTCTTCGACCTGAGCGGCCAGGTGGCGCTGGTGACCGGCGGATCGCGCGGGTTGGGTTTGCAGATCGCCGAGGCGCTGGGCGAGGCCGGCGCGACGCTGATGCTGAGCTCGCGCAAGGCGGCCGACCTCGAGGAGGCGGTGGCGCATCTGAAGGCGCGCGGCATCGACGCGCAATGGATCGCGGCCGATGCTTCGGATGAGGCGCAGGCGCGCGGCATCGTCGAGCAGACGATGGCCAGGCTCGGCAAGATCGACATCCTCGTGAACAACGCCGGCGCCACCTGGGGCGCGCCGGCCGAGGACCATCCGGTCGAGGCCTGGGACAAGGTGATGGACCTGAACATCCGCAGCCTGTTCGTGATGAGCCAGGAGGTGGCGCGGCGCAGCATGATCCCGCGCAAGTCGGGCCGCATCATCAACGTGGCCTCGATCGCGGGCCTGGGCGGCAACAGCGGGATGATGAAGACCATCGCCTACAACACCAGCAAGGGCGCGGCGGTGAACTTCACCCGCGCGCTGGCCGGCGAATGGGGTGTGCACGGCATCACCGTCAACGCGCTGGCGCCGGGCTTCTTCCCCAGCAAGATGACCAAGGGCCTGATGGCGGCGATCGGCGAGGACAAGCTCGCCGAGCACGCGCCGCTCAAGCGCATCGGCGATGATGAGGACCTCAAGGGCGCCGCCCTGCTGTTCGCGAGCCGCGCCGGGAAGCACATCACCGGGCAGATCCTCGCCGTCGATGGTGGCGTCTCCGCCGTCCACGGCAGCTGAATGGCTCCGCCCCCTACGCGCATCGCGCGCTGTGATTCGAGGTTGTCGTGACTGAAGAGCCGCCGCTGAAATTTCCCGTCCACATTCCTTTCGTCCAGCAGCTGGGCTTCGAGCTCGTGCGCATCGACGAGGGCGAGGCGGAGCTGCGGGTCGACATCCGCGAGCTCCACCTGAACTCGTGGGAGGTGGCGCATGGCGGCGTGCTGATGACGCTGCTGGACGTGGCCATGGCCCATGCGGCGCGCAGCGCCCACCGCGACCAGCCGGGCTTCGGCCCCGGCGTGGTGACGGTGGAGATGAAGACCAGCTTCATGCGCCCCGGCGAGGGCGCGCTGCGCGCGGTGGGCCGGCTGCTGCACCGCTCGACGACGATGGCCTTCTGCGACGGCTCGGTCTACGGCGAGGACGGCCAGCTGTGCGCGCATTCGACCGGCACCTTCAAGTACCTCAAGGCGCTGCCCGGCAAGGGCCGCAGCCTCAAGGCGCTGCAGCGCACCGAGGGCTGAGCGCCCGACGGCCCGGTAGCGATCCCCCGTTCAACTGACCCCTTCCGATTTCCCGCTCACGAGGAGAAACGCATGAGCACGACGAACCGCCAGATCCTGCTGGCCTCCCGCCCCACCGGCGAACCCGGCACCGACAACTTCAAGCTGGTCAGCACGCCGGTCCCGGCACTGGCCGACGGCCAGGTGCTGGTGCGCAACCATTACCTCAGCCTCGATCCCTACATGCGCGGCCGCATGAACGAGGGCAAGAGCTACGCGACGCCGCAGCCGCTGGGCGAGGTGATGATCGGCGGCACCGTCGGCGAGGTCGTCGAATCCCGCAACGCGCACTTCGCCGTGGGCGACAAGGTCGTGGGCATGGGCGGCTGGCAGGAGTACCAACTGGTCGACGCCAACCAGCGTGGCGTGCTGCAGAAGGTGGACACCACCCACGTGCCGCTGTCGGCCTACCTGGGCGCGGTCGGCATGCCCGGCGTGACCGGCTGGTATGGGTTGGTGAAGATCATCGATCCGAAGCCGGGCGAGACCGTCGTCGTCAGCGCCGCCAGCGGCGCGGTGGGCGGCGCGGTCGGCCAACTGGCCAAGGTGCGCGGCGCGCGCGCGGTCGGCATCGCCGGCGGCGCGGACAAGTGCCGCTATGTCGTCGAGGAACTCGGCTTCGACGCCTGCATCGACTACAAGCAGCATGGCGACGTGAAGTCGCTGTCCGCCGCGCTGAAGGCGGAGTGCCCGGACGGCATCGACGGCTACTTCGAGAACGTCGGCGGCATGATCCTCGACGCCGTGATGCACCGCGCCAACCCGTTCAGCCGCGTCGCCATGTGCGGCATGATCGCCGGCTACAACGGCGAGCCGATCCCGATGAGCGCGCCGCAGCTGATCCTGGTGAACCGGATGAAGATCGAAGGCTTCATCGTCTCCGAGCACATGGCCGTCTGGCCCGAGGCGCTCAAGGAGCTCGGCACGCTGGTGGCCACCGGCAAGCTCAAGTACCGCGAGAGCGTCGCGCAGGGCCTGGACAGCGCGCCCGAGGCCTTCCTGGGCCTGCTCAAGGGCCGCAACTTCGGCAAGCAGCTGGTGAAGCTGATCTGATGGCCGGGCCGCGCTGGATCTGCCAGTCCTTCGACGAGCTGGGCGCGCGCGGCCTGTACCGCGCGCTGCGCCTGCGCTCGGAGGTGTTCGTCATCGAGCAGCGGTGCATCTACCTCGATCCGGACGGGCTCGACGAGCACGCCTGGCACCTGCAGGGGCTGGCCCCGGGCGCTGAGGGCGCTGATGGCGCCGATGGCATCGATGGCGCCGAGGCGCTCGTCGCCTACGCGCGCCTGCTGCCGCCGGAGATCGGCAACGGCAGCGCGCGCATCGGTCGCGTGATCACCGCGCAGGCGGCGCGCGGCGGCGGCCTGGGCCGGGCGCTGATGAGCCAGGCGGTGGCCGAGTGTCTGCGGCTGTGGCCGGGCCGGCCGATCGAGCTCGGCGCCCAGGCGCACCTGCGCGACTTCTACGGCAGCTTCGGCTTCCATGCGATCTCGGACGTCTACGACGAGGACGGGATTCCCCACGTCGACATGCGCCGCGACGCCGCCGCCTGACGCGGGCTGACGCGGCCGCACCCCCTGACCGAGGAGTGTTCCCATGAGCGATCTGATCCTGCATCACTACAGCAGCTCCCCGTTCGCCGAGAAGGCGCGCTTGATGCTGGGCCTGAAGGGCCTGGCCTGGCAGTCGGTGACGGTGCCGATGATGCTGCCCAAGCCCGACGTGGTGGCGCTGACCGGCGGCTACCGCCGCACGCCCTTCCTCCAGGTCGGCGCGGACATCTACTGCGACACCGCGCTGATCGCCGAGGTGCTGGAGGCGCGGCAGCCGTCGCCCAGCCTGTTCCCGGCCGCGGTGGCCGGCCAGGCGCGCATGCTGGCGCAGTGGGCCGACACCGACCTGTTCTGGACCGCGCTGCCCTATGCGATGCAGCCGGCCGGCGCGACGTCGCTGTTCGCCGGGGCGCCGCCGGACATGCTCAAGCTGTTCGTCGCCGACCGCAAAGCGATGAGCGAAGGCATGCCCCAGGTGCGCGGCGCCGACGCCGGGGCCGCGCTGACGCAGTACCTGGGCTGGCTGTCGCAGATGCTGGCCGACGGCCGGCCGTGGCTGCTCGGCGACGCGCCGTGCATCGCCGACCTGAGCGTCTACCACCCGCTCTGGTTCATCACCCGGACCGGGCCGCTCGCCGACATCCTGGCGCCGCATGAGGCCCTGCGCGCGTGGATGGGCCGCGTGGCCGCGATCGGCCATGGCGAGCGCGCCGGCAAGCTCGACGGCGCGGAGGCGATCGAGCTGGCGCGGGCCTCGCGGCCGCAGCCGATGCAGGTCGAGTCCGGGCTGGGCTTCGAAGCGGGCCAGCCGGTGACCGTCACGCCCTACGACTACGCCCGCGACGCGGTCGCCGGCACGCTGGTCGGCCTGAGCTGCCGCACGGTGACGGTGGCGCGCGAGGACGAGCGCGCTGGCCGCGTGCAGGTGCACTTCCCGCGCATCCGCTACACGCTGAAGCAGGCGTAGCCCGTTCGGCCCGGTCGGCGACCTCACAACCATCCCGAAGGAGACAAGCGCATGAAGGACTACCAAGGCAAGACGGCGGTGATCACCGGCGCGGGCTCAGGCTTCGGCCTGGAGGTCGCGCGCCTGGCGGCGGCCCGGGGCATGAACCTGGTGCTGTGCGACGTGCAGCAGGACGCGCTCGACAAGGCCGCGTCGGAGTTCGCGGCCCATCCGGTGCTGGCGCGGCGCGTGGACGTCGCCAAGGCCGACCAGATGGAGGCGCTGGCCGCCGCGGTGCAGGAGCGCTTCGGCGCGCCGAACTTCGTGTTCAACAACGCCGGCGTCGGCTCCGGCGGGTTGATCTGGGAGAACGCGCTGTCGGACTGGGACTGGGTCCTGGGCGTCAACCTGATGGGCGTGGTGCACGGCGTGCGCCTGTTCACGCCGATGATGCTGGCCGCCGCGGCCAAGGACCCGGCCTGGCAGGGGCACATCGTCAACACGGCGTCGATGGCCGGCATGCTGAATCCGCCCAACATGGGCGTCTACAACGTGTCCAAGCACGCGGTGGTGTCGCTCAGCGAGACGCTGTACCAGGACCTGGCGCTGGTCACCGACCAGGTGCGTGCCTCGGTGCTGTGCCCCTACTTCGTGCCGACCGGCATCACGCAGAGCCACCGGAACCGGCCGGGCGAGCTGGGCGCCGACAAGCCCACCCGCAGCCAGATGATCTCGCAGGCGATGACCGACAAGGCGGTCAGCGCCGGCAAGCTGACGGCGGCCGACGTGGCGCGCATGGTGTTCGAGGCCATGGACGAGGAGCGCTTCTACATCTTCAGCCACCCGCAGGCGCTCAAGGCCGTGCAGACGCGGTTGGAGGACGTGATGCAGCTGCGCAATCCGACCGACCCGTTCCAGGACAAGCCGGAGATCGGCGCGCGGCTGCGGGAGTCGCTGCGCGGCTGAGGGCCTGGGCAGCCCGAACGGCCCCTGACAGATCTGACAGGGACCACCCCTGGATGCGGGAGCGCCGGGGCCCTGCGGCGAAGAGGCCGGGCCCACAATCCGCCCGTGGTCCCGCATTTCCTTCCCCGATGCCTGCGCGCGCTGCCGCGCCTGCTGCCGATGCTGGCGGTGGTGGTCGCGGCGTGGCTGGCGCTGGCGGGGCAGGGCCATGCCGATCCGCGCGACTGGCTCACTGCCGAGGAACGCGCCTGGGTGGCGCAGCACCCGGTGCTGCGCGTGGGCGGCTCGGCGAGCTACGGCCCCTTCACCTACGTCGATGAGGACGGGCGCATCACCGGCCTGTCGCTGGACTACGCGCGGCGTTTGTCGGAGCTGACCGGGCTGCGCTTCGAGTTCCAGCCGCCGCAGACCTTCGCCGAGAACCTGGACGATCTGGCCAGCGGCGAGCTCGACGTGCAGATGTCGATGCGCGAGACGCCGGAGCGGGCGCAGCGCTTCGGCTTCACGCGGCCCTACATCACGGTGCCGGCGGTGCTGCTGCGGCGCGCCGGCGCGAGCGGCGACCCTCTGCGGCCCGGCGAGCCGGTCGCGGTGGCGCGCGGCTACGCGGTGGCGGAGTTCCTGCGGGACCGCTACGCGACCAATCCGCTGCAGGTGGAGATCGACGACCGCACCGTGCTGCGCCGGCTGGCCGGCGGCGAGGTCGGCGCCGCGGTGATGGACCTGGCCGGCGCGACCTACCTGATGCGGCGCGACGGCATCGGCAACCTGCGGGTGGTGGAGGACATCGGCTTCGCCTACGGGCTGGGCATCGGCTACCGGCGCGACTGGCCGATGCTGGGCCGCATCCTGGACAAGGCGCTGACGCGCATCGGCGACGACGAGCGGCAGGCGATCGCGGACCGCTGGATCACGCAGGACACGGCGGCGATGCGTTGGCAGCGCCGGGCGCTGTGGGGCGGCGGGGTCGCGCTGGCGCTGGTGCTGCTGGGGCTGGGCCTCACGCTGCTCTGGAACCGGGCGTTGCAGCGCCAGGTGCGGCTGCGTGGCGAGCTGCTGCAGCGCGAGCTCGGCGAGCGCATGCGGCTGCAGGACGCCGACCGGGCCCGCGAGCTGGCCGAGGTGACCAGCCGCACCAAGAGCGAGTTCCTCTCCCAGGCCAGCCATGAGCTGCGCACGCCGCTCAACGCGGTGCTGGGCTTCAGCCAGCTGCTGGCGCACGATCCGCAGCGGCCGCTCGACGAGACGCAGCGCGCGCGGCTGCGGCACATCGACGAGGCGGCCAAGCACCTGCTGGTGCTGATCGAGGACATGATGACGCTGTCGCGGGTCGAGGCGAACACGCTGACCGTGCAGTCGCTGCCGCTGCAGGCCGGGCCGCTGCTGCGGCGGGTGGTGGAGCTGGCGCAGCCGGCGGCGCAGGCCGCGGGCGTGGACCTGCGGATCGGCCTGACGCCGGAGGAGGACAGCACGCTACCGATGGTCCAGGCCGATCCCATCCGGCTCGAGCAGGTGCTGCACAACCTGATCTCCAACGCGATCAAGTACAACCGGCGCGGCGGCTGGGTCCAGGTGCGCGCGAGCGCGGAGCCGCGCGGCTTCCGCATCGAGGTGGTGGACAACGGCATCGGCCTGAGCGTCGAGCAGCGGGCGCAGCTCTTCCAGCCGTTCAACCGGCTCGGGCGCGAGGAGCAGCCCGGCCATGGCATCGGGCTGGTCATCTGCAAGCAGCTGATGGACCGGATGGGCGGGCGCATCCTGGTCGACAGCGAGAGCGGGAAGGGATCGCGGTTCACGCTGGAGCTGCCGGCGGTGCCGGGCGTGGCCTGACAACGTCCGCACCACCGCACCACGGCGCCATCGCGCCACCTCGCCGCCGCATGGCGACATTTGCGGATCGCGGCATCGCCTCACCGGCGTGGTCTGGCACACTGCGCGCCCTGCGCAGTACCCTCCCGACCATGCCCAATACTTCCTCTCCCCGCCGCGCCATCGTCATCGGCGGCGGCCCCGCCGGCCTGATGGCCGCGGAACGCCTGGCGCTCGCCGGCGTGTCGGTCGACCTCTACGACGCCATGGCGTCCGTCGGCCGCAAGTTCCTGCTCGCGGGCAAGGGCGGGCTCAACCTGACCCACTCGGAAGCGCGGCCCGACTTCGACACCCGCTACTACGAACGCCAGGCCGGCGTCGCCGCCTGGCTCGACCGCTTCGACGGCGAGGCGCTGCGGGCCTGGACGCAGGGACTCGGCGTCGAGACCTTCGTCGGCAGCTCGGGGCGCGTCTTTCCCAAGGACATGAAGGCCGCGCCGCTGCTGCGCGCCTGGCTGTCGCGGCTGCGCGGGCAGGGCGTGCGCTTCCACATGCGGCACCGCTGGCTCGGCTGGGACGAGGCCGGCGGGGTGCGCCTGCGCTCGCCGGACGGCGAATCGACCGCGACCGCCGATGCGATCGTGCTGGCGCTGGGCGGCGCCTCCTGGCCCCAGCTGGGATCGGATGGCCAATGGGCGCCGCTGCTGGCGCAGGCCGGCGCGGCGGTGGCGCCGCTGCGCGCGGCCAACTGCGGCTTCGACCTCGGCGCGCCGCGCGAGGGCGCGGCGAGCGGCTGGTCGCCGTTCTTCGCCGAGCGCTTCGCGGGCCAGCCGGTGAAGCCCGTGGCGCTGAGCGCCGAGGGCGTGGACGGCCAGCGCTTCTCGCGCCAGGGTGAGTTCGTGGTGACCGCTTCCGGCATCGAAGGCTCGCTCGTTTATGCCGCATCCGCGCTGCTGCGCGAGCGCATCGCGCGCGATGGCGAGGCGCTCGTCCACCTCGACCTGCTGCCCGGCCGCGACGCGGCCTGGGTGGCGGAGCAGGTCGCCCATCCGCGCGGATCGCGCTCGATGTCCTCGCACCTGAAGAGCCGGCTGAACATCGAAGGCCTGAAGGCCGGCCTGCTGCACGAGGTGCTGACGAAGGAGGCCTACGCCGACGCGGCGGTGCTGGCGCGCACGCTCAAGGCGCTGCCGCTGCGCCTGGTGGCGGCACGCCCGGTGGCCGAGGCCATCAGCACCGCGGGCGGCGTGACGCTGGAGTCGCTGGACGAGCGGCTGATGCTGAAGGCGCGTCCCGGCGTGTTCGTTGCCGGCGAGATGCTGGACTGGGAAGCGCCGACCGGCGGCTACCTGCTGACGGCGTCGATGGCCAGCGGCGTCGTCGCGGGCGAGGGCGCCGCCGCGTTCCTGGCTAGCGGGGCGTGATCGTCGGCGGCTGAAGGGGCGCCGAGCCCCTCTGTCCGCCGGGTTGCCGAGCGGACGGGTCAGCCACCGGGCCGCCGTGGGGCGTGGACGGCACGCGGGGAAGCGTGCTGCCCGCCCGGGTCCTGGCCCGCCAGCCGTGGGCGGGCCCGAGGTGGGCCTTGGACGGGCCCGAGGCGGCCTCAGCCCGCCTTGTTCTTCAGCTTGCCCTTGGGCATCACGGACGTGACGGGCGCGACCGGACGGTCGGAGGATGTCTCCCGGGGGGCGCCGGTGTCCTTCTTGGGCTTCTTGTTGGCCTTGTCGTTGCGTTGCTCGCCTTTTGGCATGTCGTGGGCTCCTTCTTCAGCGGTCGTTGTCGTTCTGCGATCGTCGCCGCGCACGCAGGCAGGCCGGGCCGCGGCGACCGGCGCACTCTACTACCGCCAAGGCCGGTCCGCGCAGGCCTCGCGCGCGGCGCGACGCGACGCCGGCTGCCGAGGCGTCAGCGCTTTGCGTTACCCTCTGCGCTCGGCGCGACCCGCTGGTGCGGGCTGTCCAGGCGCCGCCAGGGAGGATGGCATGGACGCAGCACCAGCGACGGGCGGACGCACCGTCCTGCTCGTCGACGACGATCACTCGCATCGCTACGCGCTCCGGCGTCGGCTGGAGCTGGCCGGCTTCGCCGTCATCGAGGCCGCCGACGGCACCGCGGCGCTGCGGCTGGCGACCGGCGTGGACGCGATCATCCTCGACGTCCTGCTGCCCGACATCAGCGGCTACGAGGTCTGTCGCCAGCTTCGCGCGGAGGAGTCCGGCGTGGGGGTGCCCATCGTGCTGGTGTCCGGCGTCTACATCGCCGAGGACGACCAGGTCCGCGGTCTGCAAGGCGGCGCGGATGCGTACCTGACGCGGCCGGTCGACGACGAGGTGCTGATCGCCAACCTGCATGCGCTGCTGCGCCAGCGCGACACGCTGCGGGCGCTGTCCGAGGCGCTCGAGCAGAAGCGGCGCGACGAGGAGCGGGCGCGCGACCTGTTCCTCGCGATCCTGGGCCACGACCTGCGCAATCCCCTCGACGCGATCGCCATGATCAGCGAGCTGCTGGCGCGCGCGCCGGTCTCGGCGTCGACGACCCAGAAGATGGCCGCGCGCATCACCGCCGCCGCCCGGCGCATGGCACACATGCTGGACGACATCCAGGACTACGCGCGCAGCCAGCTCGACGCGGAACTGCTGCTGCGACGCGCGCCGCAGCGCCTGGGCGCGCTGGCCTCAGCCGCGATCGACGAGGTGCGCGGCGCCTATCCAGGCATCACGGTCGATGCCGTGCTGGAGACCTCGGATGAAGGCTGGTGGGATGGTGACCGGTTGGCGCGGGTCATCGCCAACCTGCTCCGCAATGCGGTGGAGCATGGGGCCGTGGGGCGACCCATCGTCGTGCGCACCGAGGCGCGGGGCGCGTGGCGCCACCTGTCGGTGCGCAATGAAGGCGCGCCGATCCCGGACGAGGTCCGGGCCGGGCTGTTCGAGCCGCTGGTGCGCGGCGGGGCGCAGGCGCCCGCCGCGGGCAACATGGGCCTGGGGCTCTTCGTGTGCCGCGTGATCGTCGAGGCACACGGCGGGCGCATCGTGGTGGAGACCGGTGCCGCGGGCACCGAGTTCCGCATCGAGCTGCCCGCGCAGCCGTCCTGAAGGACGGCGCGGTCCGCTCAGATCACGCGGATGTTGGAGGCTTGCGGGCCCTTGGGGCCGTCCTTCGGCTCGAACTCGACCTTCGCGCCTTCGGCGAGGGTGCGGAAGCCGCCGGAGCTCTGGATCTCGCTGTGGTGGGCGAACAGGTCCTTGGAGCCGTCGGTCGGGGTGATGAAGCCGAAGCCCTTGTCGTCGCTGAACCACTTCACGGTGCCGGTCTTGGTCGTCATGGTGTTTCCTTTTTGAAGAAGATGAACGGAGATACCCGGCACGCGGGCGCGCGCCGGGACAGACACACTCAAGAACCGTCAGCGGGGGGAATGCTGGGCAGGCCACGCGCGCGGGATCCGGGAGGACCGGCGGGGCTGCGGAAGAAGACCTCTGAAGAAAGGCCTTGCGCGAATCTATCGCGGCACTCTAGCACGCGCGGCTGACGGCCGGCCGGTGCAAAGTCGCACCGGCCGGCCGCCCGTGAGGCCGAGATCGGCGACGGATCGCCGCCGGATCGCCGCCGGATCATCGCTGGAGCGCGTCCCGCCTCACTGCGGCCGGTAGGTCACCTTCAGCTGGTAGTTGCCCGCCGAGTAGCCGTAGACCAGCACGTAGACATCGCCGTTGGCCGTCATCGTGACGCTGCAGCCCTCGGTCGAGCTGGACCCGTCCGACTTGCAGGTGTAGGTGGACGTCGTCGGCACCGCGCCCTTGCGCACGTACAGGTCGATGTCGCCGGTGCCGGTGGTGCTGGCCGCGAGCGCGCCGCCGCTGGCCACCTTGAACGGCCCGAAGCTGCGGCTCTGGCCGCGCGTCAGGCTGCCGCTGAAGTTCTCGGTCCGGTCCACCGGCGGCGGCGTGCCCGGCCCGTCGCTGCCCAGCTCCACCGCATAGGCCGCGGCCATGCGCGCGAACTTCAGCGCATGGTCGGCCTGGCTGCCCATGTTGGCGTAGGTGTCGTTGGAGGTGTGGATGTAGGGGTTGGAACTGCTCATGCCGGCCTCGAAGGGCATGCTCGCGAAGTAGCCCTTGGCATTCCACGACGCATGGTCCGAGCAGGCGTAGCCGCAGCGGTCGGTTCCCACCCGCAGCGTCGGCAGGTAGGTCGCGATCACGTTGGACAGGAAGGTGTTCTGCCCGCTGTCGGTGTAATCGCTGAACAGGTAGATGTCGTTGGCCGCGCCCTTGTAGTTGGTCATGTCCAGCTGCAGCACGCCCACCACGTTGACGCCGGCCGCGGCGAAGCTGTTGGCGATCTCCTGCGAGCCGCGCAGGCCGACCTCCTCGGCGGCGTAGGCCATGAACTTGATGGTGCGGCGCGGCTTGTAGTTGGCCTGCACCAGGGCGCGCAGCACCTCGGTCAGGCTGGCCACGCCGGAGGCGTCGTCGTCCGCGCCCGGCGCGCGCATGGTCTCGCCCGAGCCGCCGGACTGGTTGATCGAGTCCAGGTGCGCGCCCATCACGATGACCTCGCTGCCGTTGTCGGTGCCCTGGATGGTGGCGATCACCGACTTCTGCGCCCAGTTCGGATGGCTGAACTGCTCGACGCTGATGTCGGCGCGGCCGCCCGCCAGCGTCGTCCACTTCTGCCGCAGCCAGTTCGAGGCGGCGACGCCGCTGCTGCTGGTGTAGTAGCGGTTGGTGTTGGCGGACAGGTCGACGATGGTCTGCCCGATGTTGCTGGCCTGCATCTGCGACAGGATGGGCGTCACGACCGACTGCTGGTCGATCACGTAGCTGGGCCGCGAGGCCACCAGCGCCGCCGCCAGCCGCTGCGCGCCCACCGGCGTGCTGTGGCGCTGCAGCGAGGCCAGGCCCGCTTCCCGCGTCGGGTGGTACATGTAGCCGCCGCAGCGCTTGAGCTCCTCGTGGATCGAGTGGCTCAGCGAGGCGAGCACGTCCTCGTCGACCTCGACCAGGTGCAGGCCCTCGTTGCGCACGGCGCGCGCGGAGGCGGAGGCGCTGGCGGCCGCGAGCGCCGAGCCGTCCTGCGCCGCATCGGCCTGGACGCTGGCGACCGCGCGCGCGGCCGGACGGTGTTTCTGCAACTGGGCCAGCGCGGCGTCGCCGAGGCTGATCCAGACCTTCTCGCCCGCATGGGCCGGAGTGAGCGCGGCCATGCCGACGCACAGCGCGCTGAGGATGAAGAACTGACGCATGGATGGTTTCTCCAGGAATGGCGAAGCCGGCGCGCCGCACGAAGGCGGCGCGCCGGAGTCGGTTCAGGCGGGGATCAGTAGGTGGCGACCAGCGAGGTGCTCGTCACCGTCGCGTACGCGCTCAGCAGCACGTAGTAGGTGCCCGCCGTCGGCGACGAGAAGGTGATGGTCTCGGCATTGGTCGAGCCGATCGAGCGCTTGTCGTAGCTGGTGGTGGTCGGCGCGGAACCGCGCTTGACGTACAGGTCGCCGTCGCCCGATCCGCCCGAGAGCTTGATCGTCAGCGTCGTGCGGCCCGCCGGCACGGCGATGCTGTACAGCTTGGTCGCGCCCTTGGCCAGCGAGATGCCGGTCACCGGCACGCCGCTGGTCAGCGGCGTCGCGGTCGGCGGCGGCGTGGTGCCGCTGCAGCTCACGCCCACGGTGGCGAAGGCCGCCGTCACGTCGGCCATCGCATAGCCGCGGTCGGTGGCCGCCTTCTCCACGCCGCAGGCGCCCTGGTTGAAGGTGCTGTTGGCGGTCCAGTACAGGCGGTTGGCGTCCACCATCACCTCGAAGGCCTTGCGCGTGTTCCAGCCCGGCTTGTTGGCCAGCAGGTAGAACGCGCGGTTGTAGACGCCGCTCGAGTAGTGCACGTCCATGCCGCTGCGGTAGTTGGACGCATGGCCGATGGAGCTGCCATCGCGCGTGGGATCGTCGAAGTAGCGCAGCGCGCCGCTGCCCTTGAAGATCTGCGCGCCCACCAGCCAGTCGTTGCTGCCGTTGTTGCGGTAGTACTCGGCGGCTTCGCCGGCCATGTCGGAGAAGGCCTCGTTCATGCCGCCGGACTGGCCGGAGTACACCAGGCCCGAGTTCTGCTCGGTGAAGCCGTGACTCACCTCGTGCGCCGACACGTCCAGCGAGACCAGCGGGTAGAAGGTGGTGCGGCCGTCGCCGAAGCTCATCGCCGTGCCGTCCCAGAACGCGTTCTCGTAGTTGCTGCCGTAGTGGACCCGCATGTACAGGGTGCCGGTCAGCGGCCGCAGGTTGAACCAGTCCCGGTACATGTTGAAGATCACGTTGCCGAAGAAGTGGGCATCGTTCAGCGGCGAGTAGGCGCCGTTGATCTGCTTGTACTCGTTGCGCGAGCAGGTGAACTGGAAGGGCGTGTTGCTGGCGCTGGTGCTGCCGTTGAGGTTGACCGTGATCACGTTGCCGGAATTCATCTGGCAGGTGTCGGTGACCTGCAGCGCCGGGTAGTCGGTGCCGTATTCGTAGCGGCCGGTCTTGGTGTTGCCGCCGGGGCCGGTGGCGTCACGGTGGGCCAGGCCTTCCCAGCGCTCCAGCACCGCGCCGGTGGTGGCGTCGATCATGAAGTGCGGGCGGCTGGGCTGCTGCCGGTCATGCCGCATGAAGGACACCAGGTAGAACAGCTGCGCCTTGCCGTTGGCATTGAGCCGGACGTACAGCTTGGACTGCTCGTTCTCGGTCAGCACCGCGTTGACGGCGCCCTTGGCCTGGGCCAGCGCGCCCTGCGCGGTCAGGCCGGGCTGCACCGTGTTCAGGTCCTGCTGGATGTTGGTCAGCAGGCTGCCGGAGTAGCGCGAGGTGCCGGCGTTGGTGTCGCGGTGCTCCACGACGCCTTCGCCCCAGACGGGCACGCCCTGGTGGTACTGCTGGTGACGAGTGACGACCTTGCCGCTGGGGTAGGTCTGGCTGCGCACGGCCTGCAGGTCGCTGGCCGCGAGTCCCAGCGCGGTGCCCGCGTTCTGGGGAGCGCTCGACGCGCGCATGGTGGTGTTCGCCGGGGACTGGTCGTCGAGCAGGACGCGATCCGCCGCCAGGGCCTGGCAGGCGGCGGTAGCCGCGGCGGCCATGATGCTGACGCGCAGGAAACGCTGGATGAATGCCTGTGTCATATCGCCTCTTTCTTACGTGATGGATCGGTGAGATCTCCCGAAGAAATGGCCGGACTCGCTCGGGTGGGAACGGGACGGCCCCCTCTGTTCGCGGCCCGTGGTGAGGCCGTTCCAGATGTTCTTGGAGGTGCGGCAGGCGCCGCGTCCCGAGGTGTCGCCGGTTGCCTCGGAGGGCCCGAGGTCGTGGTCTTGCTGTGGCTGGTCCGGACGACTGCGCGAATGTAGGGGCTCCGGCGTCCGCGATGGCCTGTCAGGACTGACATCCGGTGTAACCCTTGCAACAAGCGGGATGGGCACGTCGGTGGCTGGCGTGCGCGCGATAGGCGAGGATGGCCCCCGCCGCGACCCCGATCCAGAGGACACGCCAGGAACCGGGGACCATCCAGCTTTTGCAGGAGACGCCCACCATGTCGCCCATGGACACGACACCCACTGCGCCCGGCGCCCCCGATGTCCGCACCGCCGCCGCGGGTCCCGTCGCCGCGGCCGGGGACACGGGCTGGCGCACCCACGAGGTCACCAACCAGGTCGACGAGCTGGCCGGGCACTCGCCGCTGGCCATCGACCCGGCGCTGCGCGAGGCGCTCGCGCGCGCCGGCGCGGACGCCTTCGTGCCGGGCCTGGCCGAGTACGCGAGCTGGCTCGGTCGTCCGGAGACCCAGGCCATCGCCGAGCGCATCAACCGGGTGACGCCGACGCTGGAGAGCTTCGACAAGCGTGGCCGGCGCATCGACCGCGTCGAGTTCGATCCCGGCTGGCATGCGCTGCTCGCCGCCTACCGGCGGGCGGACCTGGTCGCGATGCCGCTGCGCGACGAACGCCCCGGCCGCTGGGCGGCCTGGGCCGCCGGCTTCTACCTGCACGGGCAGATCGAGGCCGGCACGCTCTGCCCGGCGACGATGACGCAGGCCAGCATCCCGGTGCTGCGGCGCGAGCCGGCGCTCTGGGCGGCGCTGCGCGAGCCGCTCCTGAGCACCGACTACGACGGCCGCGACCTGCCGCTGGCGGACAAGCGCTCGATCTGGCTGGGCATGGGCATGACGGAGAAGCAGGGCGGCTCCGACGTGCGCGCCAACACGACCCGCGCCGAGCCGGTGGGCGCCGGCGGCCGCGGCGCCGAGTACCGGCTCACCGGGCACAAGTGGTTCTTCTCCGCGCCGATGTGCGACGCCCACCTGGTCGTGGCCAAGACGCCGGACGGCGCGCCGGGCTGCTTCTTCGTGCCGCGCTGGCGCCCGGACGGCACGAAGAACGCGGTCCACATCCAGCGCCTCAAGGACAAGGTCGGCAATCGCAGCAACAGCAGCTCCGAGGTCGAGTTCCAGGACGCCCACGGCGTGCTGATGGGCGAGGAGGGCCGCGGCATCCCGACCATCATCGAGATGGCGACCTACACGCGGCTGAACTGCGTCGTCGGCAGCGCGGCGATGCTGCGCCAGGCGCTGGTGCAGGCGCTGCACTACGCGCGCCACCGCAGCGCCTTCGGCAAGCGCCTGGCGGCGCAGCCGCTGATGCGGGCGGTGCTGGTGGACCTGGCGCTGGAGAGCGAAGCGGCGATGCAGCTGAGCCTGCGGCTGGCGCAGGCCTTCGAGCGCCAGGACGATCCCGGAGAGCGCACCTGGATGCGGCTGGTGACGCCGGCGGCGAAGTTCTGGGTCTGCAAGCGCGCCGTCGAGCTGACCGGCGAGGCGATGGAGGTGCTCGGCGGCAACGGCTACATCGACGACGGCGTCATGGGCCGGCTCTACCGCGAGGCGCCGGTCAACTCGATCTGGGAGGGCTCCGGCAACGTGATGTGCCTGGACGTGATGCGCGCCGTCGCGCGCGATCCGCAGGCCTTCCTCGCGCTGCTGGACGGGCTGGGCCAGGCGCTGCGGGGCGACGCGCCGGCGCGCGCGGAACTGGATGCGCTGCGGGCGATGCTCGCCACGCCGCCGGACCAGCTGGAGGCGCTGGGCCGCCGCTTCGCGACGCGGCTGGTGCTGCTGGCGCAGGCGGCGCTGCTGCGGGCGCATGCGCCGGCCTTCGTCGCCGACGCCTTCATCGCGAGCCGTTTCGATCCGCGCTGGGGCGCGGTGGCGGGGGCGCTCGACCTGGGCGGCCTCGATGCCGACGCCGCGCTGCAGAGGGCGTTCCCGGCGTGACCTAAACTCGCGCGCTTTCGTTGCTTTCCCGGGCCTTCGGCCCCGTCGCTGTTTTGGACAAGATCCTCCTCCAGATTGCCGCCGAGCTGAAGGTTCGCCCGGCCCAGGTCAACGCCGCCGTGGAGCTGCTCGACGGCGGGGCCACCGTCCCGTTCATCGCCCGCTATCGCAAGGAAGCCACCGACGGCCTCGACGACATCCAGTTGCGCGAGCTGGAAGCCCGCTTGAGTTACCTGCGCGAGCTCGAGGACCGCCGCGAGGCGGTGCTCAAGAGCATCGAGGAGCAGGGCAAGCTCACGCCGGAACTGGCCGCCGCCATCGCCGCGGCGCCGACCAAGCAGGAGCTCGAGGACCTCTACCTCCCCTACAAGCAGAAGCGCCGCACCAAGGGCCTGATCGCGCGCGAGGCCGGCCTGGAGCCGCTCGCCGACAAGCTCTTCGCCGATCCGTCGCTCGATCCGATGACCGAGGCGGCGGCCTTCCTCAATCCCGATGCCGGCTTCGCCGATGCCTATGCGGTGCTGGACGGCGTGCGCGACCTGCTGTCCGAGCGCTGGGCCGAGGATGCCGTGCTGATCGGCAAGCTGCGCGAATGGCTGTGGGAGGAGGGCCTGTTCAAGTCGAAGCTGATGGACGGCAAGGACGAGAACAATCCCGACATCTCCAAGTTCCGCGACTACTTCGACTACGCCGAGCCGATCCGCACCGTGCCCTCGCACCGTGCGCTGGCGGTCTTCCGCGGCCGCACCCAGGAATTCCTCGACGCCAAGCTGGCGCTCGACGAGGAACTCGTGCCCGGCCAGCCCTCGCTGGCCGAAGGCCGCATCGCGCGCCATCTCGGCTGGAGCCACGCCAAGCGCGCCGGCGATGAGCTGATCCGCAAGACCGTCGCCTGGACCTGGAAGGTCAAGTTGTCGCTGAGCCTGGAGCGCGACCTGTTCGCCCGCCTGCGCGAGGAGGCCGAGAAGGTCGCCACCAAGGTCTTCGCCGAGAACCTGCGCGACCTGCTGCTGGCCGCGCCGGCCGGCAAGCGCGTCGTGATGGGCCTGGACCCCGGCATCCGCACCGGCGTGAAGGTCGCCGTGGTCAGCGACACCGGCCGCGTGCTGGACACCTCGACGGTCTATCCGCATGAGCCCAAGCGCGACTGGGAAGGCTCCATCCATACGCTGGGCCGGCTGTGCGCGACGCACGGCGTCAACCTGATCGCGATCGGCAACGGCACCGCCTCGCGCGAGACCGACAAGCTCGCCGCCGACCTGATCAAGCGCATCCAGTCGATGTCGCCGGAGACGGTGATCGAGAAGGTCGTCGTCAGCGAGGCCGGCGCGTCGGTGTACTCGGCGTCGGAATTCGCTTCGAAGGAACTGCCCGACCTGGACGTGTCGCTGCGCGGCGCGGTCTCGATCGCGCGCCGCCTGCAGGACCCGCTGGCCGAGCTGGTGAAGATCGATCCGAAGTCGATCGGCGTCGGCCAGTACCAGCACGACGTCAACCAGAGCGAGCTGGCGCGCACGCTGGACGCGGTCGTCGAGGACTGCGTGAACTCGGTCGGCGTCGACCTGAACACCGCGTCCGCGCCGCTGCTGTCGCGCGTGTCGGGCCTCTCGGCCGGCGTGGCCGCCTCCATCGTGCGCTGGCGCGATGCCAACGGCGCGTTCCGCAACCGGCAGCAGCTGCTCGACGTCACCGGCCTGGGGCCGAAGACCTTCGAGCAGGCGGCCGGCTTCCTGCGCATCCGCGACGGCGACAACCCGCTGGACGTCAGCGGCGTCCACCCCGAGACCTACCCGGTCATCGAGCGCATCCTGGCGCAGGTGCAGCGGCCGATCGCCGACGTGATGGGCAAGTCCGACGTGATCCGCGCGCTCAAGCCCGAGGCCTTCGCCGACGAGCGCTTCGGCGCGATCACGGTGAAGGACATCCTCGGCGAGCTGGAGAAGCCCGGCCGCGATCCGCGTCCGGACTTCAAGGTCGCGCGCTTCAACGACGGCGTCGAGGACATCAAAGATCTGAAGGAGGGCATGGTGCTGGAAGGCACGGTGTCCAACGTGGCGCAGTTCGGCGCCTTCGTCGACCTGGGCGTGCACCAGGACGGCCTGGTCCACGTCAGCCAGCTGGCCAATAAGTTCGTCAACGATGCCCGCGAGGTCGTGAAGACCGGCGACATCGTCAAGGTCAAGGTGCTGGAGGTCGACCTGGCCCGCAAGCGCATCTCGCTGACGATGAAGCTGGACGCGCAGGCGCCGCGCGGCGGCGCGAAGGCGGACAACAGCTTCCGCCCCGCCGGTCGCAACGAGCGCCAGGGCGGCGCTCGCCCGCAGCAGGCCGCGCAGCCGCAGGGCGGCGCCATGGCCGCGGCCTTCGCCAAGCTCAAGCGCTGATCCGCGGCGGGCGAGGGCGCGGGGCGCTGTTCGCCCGCGTCCCGCTGCCGGGGCGACTCCCGTCGCGCCCGGGCCGGCCGGCCATGCCATCCGCGGCGTCGAATCGCGTTTGATCCCACATTTTTCGCGGCCGGTCGCAGCCGAGGTGTCAGAACGGGCGGCGGGCAGCTACGCTGCGCGCCGTTTACCGTCAATGACAAAAGTCGACACATCGCCATCGTGTCGACACGAATCTCGGGAGCCCCCTTGAAGACCCACGCCATCGCCAGGGCCTGTGCCCTTGTCTGCCTGACCGTCGCCCTGCCCGCGGGGTCCGCCTGGGCCCAGGAAACGCCCCCGGGCATGGGCAACGAACCGGCCGCGGGCCGCCGCCTGGATCGCGTCGAGATCACCGGCCGCACCAACGATTCGGACCTGCGCCGCCGTGCGCCGGTGGCCAAGCAGGTCTACGGGCGCGAGGAGCTGGATCGCTACGGCGACACCAGCGTGGCCGACGTGCTCAAGCGGCTGCCCGGCGTCAACGTGGCCGACGGCGCGCCCCGCATGCGCGGCCTGGGCTCGGGCTACACGCTGATCCTGATCAACGGCGATCCGGCGCCCCCGGGCTTCAAGCTGGACCAGCTGGATCCGGCGCAGGTCGAGCGCATCGAGGTCACCAAGGGCCCCAGCGCCGACCAGAGCGCGCAGGCCGTGGCCGGCGCGATCAACATCATCCTGAAAGAGGCGCCGCGCGTGTCGCAGCGCGACCTGCGCATCGGCGCCGGCTACAACATCAACCATCCGGTGCCCTCGGCCACCTTCACCTTCGGCGAGCGCTTCGGGCCGGTGTCGCTGTCGGTGCCGGTCTCCGCCTTCCAGTGGCTGCAGGAGATGCGCACCTCCACCGAGCGCAACGGCACCGACCTGAACGACCAGCCGGTCGTCGCCGCCCAGCACGGCAAGATGCGCAACTGGGGCCACGCCTTCAACTCCGCGCCGCGCGCGACCTGGAAGATCAGCGACGACGAGAGCGTGTCGCTGCAGGGCTTCGCGCAGAAGGGCTGGTGGAACAACTCGGTCCGCCTGGTGCCGGACGGCCAGTACAAGACGCCCCGCCTGGACGACGACAGCGACAACCAGGGCGTCTGGCAGATGCTGCGCGCCAACCTGCAATGGAACAACCGCTTCAGCGAGACGCAGAAGTGGGAGCTCAAGGCCGGCGTGCAGGATGCGAAGAACCACATCGAGAACCACACGCTGAACGCGGTCGCGCCGGTGGACGCGCTGATCGACAGCCGCGACCGCAGCCTGACCCAGGCCGGCAAGTACAGCCAGATCCTGGGCGACGAGCACACGGTGACGCTGGGCTGGGACTTCGAGTTCCGCAAGCGCGACGAGATCCGCGACACCACCGTCGCCGGCGGCGAGCAGCTGCCCGCGCTCAACGGCGAGAACTTCGGCGCGCGCATCCGCCGCCAGGCCTTCTTCATCCAGGACGAGTGGGAGATCAACCCGCAGTGGTCGACCTACTTCGGCCTGCGCCATGAGCGCATCGTCACCACCAGCCGCGGCGTCGCCACCGATGCGCGCAACAGCTCCAGCGTGCTGTCGCCGCTGTGGCACCTGACCTACAAGCTGGACCCGAAGGCGCGCGACATGATCCGCGCCAGCCTGACGCGCAGCTACAAGGCGCCGGAGCTGACGCAGATGCTGGGCCGCTACACGCTCAACAGCAAGTTCCCCGACCCCGCGCAGGCCAACGACGAGCTCAACCCCGACCGCGTCGGCAATCCGGGCCTCAAGCCGGAACTCGCCACCGGCCTGGACATCGCCTACGAGAAGTACCTGAGCGGTGGCAGCCTCTTCAGCGTCGGCCTGTTCCACCGCAACATCAGCCAGTTGATCCGCAACGTCGTGACGCTGGATCCGGCCAGCGCGCTGGTGCCGGTGCCGCGCTACGTGATCCGCCCGACCAACTTCTCCAGCGCCACCACCAGCGGCATCGAGCTGGAGCTCAAGGGCCGCGCCGGCGAGCTATTCCCGTCGCTGTTCGAGGCCAGGACGCCGCTGAACCTGCGCAGCTCGTTCAGCGTCTACCGCTCGCGGGTCAAGGCCGTGTCCGGGCCGGACAACCGCCTGGACCAGCAGCAGCCCTGGACCGCCAACCTGGGCTTCGACTACCGCTTCAGCGGCGTGCCGGTCACCACCGGTGCCAACCTGAACTACACGCCGGTCTACACGGTGCGCCAGACCGACCGCCAGCAGGTCGAGTTCTCCCGCAACCGCGGCCTGGACGTCTTCGCCCAATGGATGGTCAGTCCCAAGACCTCGGTCCGCTTCTCGGCCAATAATCTCTTCCCGCTCGACGCGCGGGCCGAGACCACGCTGGCCAATGGCGACTACTACGCCACCGGCCGCAGCCTCAAGCCCTGGTTCCAGCTGAACCTGGAAATGAAGCTCTGAGCCTGACGATCAGGCCAGGAGCGGCCGGCCGCGTCGGGTGTCGTTGCCCCATGAAAGGACGAACCGCCCGATGCAGGCCTTGCAGATCCTCGCCGGACCCCGTGCGCGCCAACGGCTGCGCGACCATGGCCTGCGCGCCGCCGACGTGCGCGCCGTGCCCGGCGCGGCCGGCGGCCCCAAGGGGCTGATCCTCAGCGCGCTCGACGCCCATCTGTTCGGCGAGTTCCTCCCGTCCGGCGGCCAGGAGGTGCACCTGCTGGGGGCCTCGATCGGCGCCTGGCGCATGGCCACCGCCTGCCTGAGCCGCGACGCCGCCGGTTGCCGCGCCGAGTTCGAGCGCCTCGCCCACGACTACGCCCACCAGGACTACGAGTCCGAACCCGGCAAGCGCCCGAGCGCCGCGACGGTCACGCGGGCCTTTTCGCAGAAGCTGGCCGAGATCTTCGGCGGGCGCGAGGCCGAGGTGCTCGCCCATCCCCAGTTCCGGCTGCATGTGTTCACCTCGCGCGGGAAACATGTGCTCGGGCGGGAAGGGCGGCTGCGCACGCCGCTGGGTTACCTCGGCGCCTTCGCGGCCAATGCGATGTCGCGCCGCGCGATGGGCGCGTGGCTGGAGCGGGTGGTGTTCTCGGACAAGCGCTCGCCGCTGCCGATGCCGCTCGCGGACTACCGCAGCCACCAGGTCGCGCTGGACGCCGGCAACCTCAAGCCCAGCCTGCTGGCGAGCTGCTCCATCCCGTTCTGGCTGCAGGCCGTGCACGACATCGAGGGCGCGCCCGCCGGCGCCTACTGGGACGGCGGCATCACCGACTACCACCTGCACCTGAACTACGCGGCGATGGTGGGCGACGGCATCGCGCTCTATCCGCATTTCCAGGCGAGCGTCATCCCGGGCTGGCTGGACAAGGCGCTCAAGCACCGGCACCGCACCAGCGCCTTCCTCGACAACGTCGTGCTGCTCACGCCCAACCCCGAGTGGGTGAAGACGCTGCCAAACGGCAAGCTGCCCGACCGCAACGACTTCCAGCGCTACCTGAACGACGTGCCGGGCCGCGCCCGCGACTGGCTGCGCGCGGTGCGCGAGGGCGAGCGCCTGCGCGACGAGTTCCAGGAGGCCTGCGCCCGTCCGTCGCTCGACATTCAGGCGCTCTGAGCTACACTGCCGCCTTCATTTCTTTTTCCAACAAGGACCGGGAAAGGCGAATCGGTTATGACACCGCGGACTAGCACCTCCACTGCGAAGGTTTGAGCGGCCGCGGCTCGTCACGTCTTTTCCCCTGCTGTCCGGAAACAGTCAGCACCCCAGATCAAGCGCGGCAAGTGGCCGCGCTTTTTGTTTTCTGGAGTACCCGAACATGTCCCAAATTTCCATCCAGCTGCCCGACGGTTCCAAGCGCGAGTTCCCGCAGCCGGTGACCGTCGCCGAGGTGGCCGCCTCCATCGGCACGGGCCTGGCCAAGGCCGCGCTGGCCGGCCGCGTCGGCGCGGGCGAGAACGCCCGGCTCGTCGACACGAGCTTCCTCATCGACCAGGACACGCAGCTGGCCATCGTCACGGACAAGGATCCGGACGGGCTGGAGGTGATCCGCCACTCGACGGCCCACCTGCTGGCCTACGCGGTCAAGGAGCTGTTCCCCGACGCCCAGGTCACCATCGGCCCCGTCATCGAGCACGGCTTCTATTACGACTTCTCCTACAAGCGTCCGTTCACGCCCGAGGACCTCGCGGCGATCGAGGCCAAGATGGCCGAGCTCGCGAAGAAGGACGAGAAGGTGACGCGCTCGGTGCTGCCGCGCGACGAGGCGGTGCAGTACTTCAAAGGCATCGGCGAGGCCTACAAGGCCGAGATCATCGAGAGCATCCCGGCCGACCAGGACGTGTCGCTCTACGCCGAGGGCGGCTTCACCGACCTGTGCCGCGGCCCGCACGTCCCGTCCACGGGCAAGCTCAAGTTCTTCAAGCTGATGAAGGTGGCGGGCGCCTACTGGCGCGGCGACCACCGCAACGAGCAGCTCCAGCGCATCTACGGCACGGCCTGGGCGACGAAGGACGACCTGGCCAACTACCTGCGCATGCTCGAGGAAGCCGAGAAGCGCGACCACCGCAAGCTCGGCAAGGAGCTGGAGCTCTTCCACATCGACGAGCACGCGCCGGGCGTGGTGTTCTGGCATCCCAAGGGCTGGACGGTGTGGCAGGAGGTCGAGCAGTACATGCGCCGCGTGTACCGCGACAACGGCTACCAGGAAGTGAAGGGCCCGCAGCTGCTCGACAAGACGCTGTGGGAGGCCACGGGCCACTGGGACAAATACCGCGACAACATGTTCACGACGGAATCGGAGAAGCGCGATTACGCGCTCAAGCCGATGAACTGTCCCGGCCACATCCTGATCTTCAAGCACGGCATCAAGAGCTACCGCGATCTGCCGCTGCGCTTCGGCGAGTTCGGCCAGTGCCATCGCAACGAGCCCACGGGCGGGCTGCACGGCATCATGCGCGTGCGCGGCTTCACGCAGGACGACGGCCACATCTTCTGCACGGAAGACCAGATCCTGGCCGAATGCGTGGCGTACACGGCACTGTTGCAGAAGGTCTACAAGGACTTCGGCTTCGAGAACATCATCTACAAGGTCGCGACGCGCCCCGAGGCGCGCATCGGCTCCGACGAGGTCTGGGACAAGGCCGAGTTCGCGCTGATGGAGTCGATGCGTGCCTCCGGCGTGGAATTCATCATCGCCCCCGGCGATGGCGCCTTCTACGGTCCGAAGATCGAATACACGCTCAAGGACGCGATCGGTCGCCAGTGGCAGTGCGGCACGATGCAGGTCGACTTCTCGATGCCGGGCCGCCTGGGCGCCGAGTACGTCGGCGAGGACGGCGAGCGCCGCACGCCCGTGATGCTGCATCGCGCGATCGTCGGCAGCCTGGAGCGTTTCATCGGCATCCTGATCGAGCAGCACGCCGGCGCGCTGCCCGTCTGGCTGGCGCCGACGCAGGTGGTTGTCGCGAATATCACGGACGCCCAGGCGGATTACGTTTCAGACATTGTGAAATCGCTGCAAAAACAAGGGCTTAGGGTCCAGGCTGATTTGCGCAATGAAAAGATCACGTATAAAATCCGCGAGCATTCGCTGCAAAAAGTCCCGTTCATCCTCGTCGTCGGCGACAAGGAAAAGGCGAACGGCGCGGTTGCAGTGCGCGCCCGAGGCAACCAGGATCTGGGCGTGATGTCGCTGGAGGACTTCGTCTTGAAGCTCTCGACGGCCATCGCGGACAAAGCCTGAGTCGGGCGCTTTTTGCGTTTATTGATCTCTTCGGACCCTTGCCAAGGCCCGTTTAAAGGTAACCACCATCGCTACTTTTGCTGACCGTCGTGCGATTCCGGAGCGCAAGCACCGCCTGAACCGCGAAATCACCGCTTCCGAAGTCCGTCTGAATGGCCCGGAGAACGAGCCGATCGGCATCGTCTCGATCCAGGAAGCGCTCCGGATGGCCGGTGACCTGGACGTCGATCTGGTTGAGATTGCCGCGACAGCGGTCCCGCCGGTCTGCCGGTTGATGGACTACGGCAAGTTCAAGTACCAGGAGCAGAAGCGCGCGGCGGAAGCCAAGTCCAAGCAGAAGGTCATCGAGGTCAAGGAAGTCAAGTTCCGTCCGGGCACGGACGAAGGCGACTACCAGATCAAGATGCGCAACCTGCGCCGCTTCATCGCGGAGGACGGCGACAAGGGCAAGGTCACGCTGCGCTACCGCGGCCGCGAGATCACCCACCAGGACATCGGCATGCGCATGCTGGAGCGCATCCGCGATGAACTGGCGGACGTGGCGGTCGTGGAGCACATGCCCAAGCTGGAAGGGCGCCAGATGATCATGGTGCTCGCGCCGAAGAAGCGCAGCTGATGCGCCGGGCCGGCCCGCGGGTCGGCCCTCACCTCGCAAGGGGTGCAAACAGAACCGGGCTGCGGCCCGGTTCTGTTTGCAAGGCGTTGTTCTTGCAGACCTGGCCTGTCGATCTGGTCGTCGACAGGCTCATTAGTCTCCTGCAGGCCAGGCAAGTACTCCGGAACCCGGGGTCGCCTGCAGGGACGCACATAGAAGGAGCAGTCATGCCCAAGATGAAGACCAAGAGCAGCGCGAAAAAGCGTTTTCGCGTTCGTCCGGGTGGCACCGTCAAGCGCGGTCAGGCGTTCAAGCGCCACATCCTGACCAAGAAGACCACGAAGAACAAGCGCCAGCTGCGTGGCGCCACGACCGTGCATGAGACCAACATGGGCCACATCGCCGCGATGCTGCCCACCGCTGGTCTGTAATCCAGCAGTAGACAAGGAGATACAACATGCCTCGCGTCAAACGTGGTGTCACCGCACGTGCTCGTCACAAGAAGGTCCTGGCCCTGGCCAAGGGCTTCCGTGGTCGTCGCAAGAACGTCTTCCGCATCGCCAAGCAGGCGGTGATGAAGGCGGGCCAGTACGCCTACCGTGACCGCCGTGCCAAGAAGCGCGTGTTCCGCCAGCTGTGGATTGCCCGTATCAACGCGGCGAGCCGTGGCCTGGGTCTGAGCTACAGCAAGTTCGTGGCCGGCCTGAAGAAGGCCCAGATCGACATCGACCGCAAGGTCCTGGCCGATCTCGCCGTCAACGATCCTGCTGGTTTCGCCAGCATCTTCGCCAAGGTGAAGGCCGCTCTGGCTTAATTGCCAAGGTCCGTTGGCGGGTGCTCGCCCGTGGACGGACTGGCAACTCCGGCGTTGCCGGAGTCGCCCTTTTCAAAGGCCGACACCCTGGTGTTCGGCCTTTTTTCATTCCGGCGCGGTGGTGCGATGTTCGCCATTTCACCGTCGCGCCCTTCGATTTCCGCCAACGACGCCAGATGCCGCATCGGCGCCCCGCGATGAACGACCTCGATCAACTGCTGCAACAGGCCACCGGCGATTTCGCCGCCGCCACGACTCCCGCTGACCTGGAGAACGCCAAGGCCCGCTTCCTGGGCAAGACCGGCCAGGTCACCGAGCTGATGAAGGGCATGGCCGCGCTGTCCGTCGAGGAGAAGAAGACCCGCGGCGCGCAGATCAACCAGCTCAAGCAGGGCATCGAGGCCGCGCTGACCGCTCGCCGCCAGGCGCTGGCGGATGCCGAACTCGAGAAGCAGCTCAAGGCCGAGGCGCTGGACGTCACGCTGCCCGGCCGCCAGCGCGGCACCGGTGGCCTGCACCCGATCACGCGGGCGATGGAGCGCATCGAGGCCATCTTCGGCTCGATGGGCTTCGACGTGGCCGATGGTCCGGAGATCGAGAACGACTGGTTCAACTTCACCGCGTTGAACACGCCCGAGGACCATCCGGCGCGCTCGATGCATGACACCTTCTACATCGAAGGGGGTCATGTCTTGCGCACGCACACCAGCCCGATGCAGATCCGCTACGCGGTGCAGCACGTCAAGAAGCATCGCGCGCTGATCGACGCCGGCCAGCCGATGCCGGAGATCCGCGTGATCGCGCCGGGCCGCACCTACCGCGTCGACAGCGACGCGACGCATTCGCCGATGTTCCACCAGGTCGAGGGCCTGTGGGTCGGCGAGAACATCAGCTTCAAGGACCTCAAGTCCGTCTACGTGAACTTCATGCAGCAGTTCTTCGAGACGACGGACATGGAGATCCGTTTCCGCCCCAGCTATTTCCCGTTCACCGAGCCCAGCGCCGAGATCGACATGATGTTCGGCTCCGGTCCGCTCAAGGGCCGCTGGCTGGAGGTGTCGGGCTCGGGCCAGGTGCACCCGCAGGTGATCCGCAACATGGGCCTCGATCCTGAGCGCTACATCGGCTTCGCCTTCGGCTCGGGCATCGACCGCCTGGCCATGCTGCGCTACGGCGTCAATGACCTGCGCCTGTTCTTCGACGGCGACCTGCGCTTCCTGTCGCAGTTCAAGTAAGCACGCCTGTCGGTCGCCTAGAGAGCAAGAGAGAAACACATGCAATTCCCTGAGAGCTGGCTGCGGGCCTTCTGCAATCCCGCGCTGAACACGCAAGAACTGGCCGAGCTGCTGACGATGTCCGGCCTGGAGGTCGAGGAGCTGCGCCCGGTGGCGCCGCCGTTCCACGGCATCGTCGTGGCGGAGATCGTCGAGGCCGCGCAGCATCCCGACGCCGACCGCCTGCGCGTGTGCAAAGTCAACGCCGGCGGCCCCGAGCTGCTGCAGATCGTCTGCGGCGCGCCGAACGCGCGCGCCGGCATCCGCGTGCCGCTGGCCACGATCGGCGCCGAACTGCCCCCGGGCGAGGACGGCAAGCCCTTCAAGATCGGCAAGGGCAAGCTGCGCGGCGTCGAGAGCTTCGGCATGCTGTGCTCGGCCCGCGAGCTGAAGCTGTCCGAGGACCATGGCGGCCTGCTCGAGCTGGCCGCGGACGCGCCGCTGGGCGAGGACATCCGCAAGCACCTGAACTTGGACGACACGCTGTTCACGCTGAAGCTGACGCCGAACCTGGCGCACGCGCTGAGCGTATACGGCATTGCCCGCGAGGTGTCCGCGCTGACCGGCGCGCCGCTGATCGCGCCGGAGATCCAGCCCGCCGCCGTCGCCAACGACGCGAAGCTGCCGGTGCGCATCGAGGCGCCCGACCTGTGCGGCCGCTTCTCGGGCCGCGTGATCCGCAACGTCGACACGACGGCCAAGACCCCGCAGTGGATGGTGGACCGCCTGGCCCGCTGCGGCCAACGCTCGGTGTCGCCGCTGGTGGACATCTCCAATTACGTGATGTTCGAGCTGGGCCGTCCGTCTCACATCTTCGACCTGGAGAAGATCCACGGCGAACTGATCGTGCGCTGGGGCAAGAAGGGGGAGCAACTCAAGCTGCTCAACGGCAACACCATCGAGGTCGACGAGCAGGTCGGCGTGATCGCCGATCGCGAGCAGGTCGAGTCGCTGGCCGGCATCATGGGCGGCGACGCCACGGCCGTCTCCGACGACACGAAGCACATCTATGTCGAGGCTGCGTTCTGGTGGCCGAAGGCGGTGATGGGACGCTCGCGCCGCTACAACTTCTCGACCGACGCCGGCCACCGCTTCGAGCGCGGCGTCGATCCGGCCGGCACCGTCGATCACATCGAGCGCATCACGCAGCTGATCCTGTCCATCTGCGGCGGCCCGGAAACGACGTGCGGCCCGATGGACGACCAGACCACGCAGCTGCCCGAGCGCAAGCCGGTCGCGCTGCGCGTCGAGCGCGCCGCCAAGGTCATCGGCATGCCGGTCACGCAGGCCGACTGCGAAGGCGTGTTCCAGCGCCTGGGCCTGGCCTTCACGTCGGCGCCCGGCGTGATCACGGTGACGCCGCCGTCGTTCCGCTTCGACCTGCAGATCGAGGAAGACCTGATCGAGGAAGTCATCCGCGTGCTGGGTTATCCGAAGCTGCCGTCGACGCCGCCGCTGGCGCCGGTGGTCGGCAAGGTGCGCACCGAATCGCGCCGCGCGACGCACGCGCTGCGTCACGCGATGGCCGGCCTGGGTTACTTCGAGACCATCAACTTCAGCTTCGTCGAGGCGCGCTGGGAGCAGGAGCTCGCCGGCAACGCCAACCCGATCCAGCTGCTGAACCCGATCGCCGCGCCGCTGGCGGTGATGCGCACCTCGCTCATGGGCTCGCTCGTGCAGGTGCTGCGCAACAACCTGTCGCGCAAGGCGCCGCGCGTGCGCGTGTTCGAGATCGGCCGCGTGTTCCTGCGCGACGCCTCGGTGCAGGAAAGCGACACCACGATCGCCGGCATCGCGCAGCCGATGCGACTGGCCGGCCTGGCCTGGGGGCCGGCGGACCAGCAGCAATGGGCGCAGAAGGACCGCGCCGTCGACTTCTTCGATGTGAAGGGCGACCTGGAAGCGCTGTTCGCGCCGCGCGCGCTGAGCTTTGAAGCGGTTGCCCATCCGGCGCTGCATCCGGGCCGCAGCGCCCGTGTGCTGCTGGACGGTGTCGAGATCGGCGTGATCGGCGAGCTGCATCCGAAGTGGCGCCAGGGCTACGAACTGCCGTCGGCGCCGGTGCTGTTCGAGCTGTCGCTGGACGCGGTGCTGGCGCGCACGCTGCCGCAGGGCCAGGGCGTGCCGCGCCTGCAGGCGGTGCAACGCGATCTGGCGCTGATCGTCAATGAGCAGGTGACCTATGCCTCCCTCATGCGGGCGATCGAATCCAGCGGCGAAGCCCTGGTACGCTCGGCGCGTCTGTTCGACGTCTTCAAGCCCGCCCAGCCGACGGCGGAGCTGCAGGCGGGCGAACGCAGCCTGGCCGTGCGCCTGGAGCTGCTCGATGACGAGAACACGCTGACCGACGAACGCATCGAGCAGGCGGTGGCGAAGGTGGTGACGCAGCTGGGCGAACGCCTGGGCGCGCGCCTGCGGGGCTGAGGGGGAGGGGAGGATGTCGATGAACGATGACGATCTGAAGGAGCAGGCGCGGGTGCTGCTCGGCAGCCTGGAGACGCCCACGCTGACCAAGGCCGAGCTGGCGGAACTGCTGTTCGACAAGCTCGGCCTGAACAAGCGCGAGTCCAAGGACATGGTCGAGGCCTTCTTCGACATCATTCATCAGAGCCTGTCCAGCGGCCGCGAGGTGAAGCTGTCGGGCTTCGGCAACTTCAACATCCGGCGCAAGGCGCCCAGACCCGGCCGCAACCCGCGCACCGGCGAAGCGATCCCCATCAAGGCCCGCAACGTCGTGACGTTTCATGCGAGTCACAAATTGAAAGAAGCGGTCCAGGGCAACACGCCGACGGGCAGTGACTTCGAGTAGAGTCTGACCCTTCCCGCCGCCGCCGGAGCCGCTGATCCCCATGGACGTCCAGCTTCCCGCCATTCCCGCCAAGCGCTACTTCACCATCGGTGAGGTGAGCGAGCTGTGCGGCGTGAAGCCCTATGTCCTGCGTTACTGGGAACAGGAATTCACGCAGCTCAAGCCGATGAAGCGGCGGGGCAACCGGCGTTATTACCAGCACCATGAGGTGCTGCTCATCCGCCGCATCCGCGATCTGCTCTACGACCAGGGCTTCACGATCAGCGGCGCGCGCAATCAATTGACCGATGCCGGCAGCCATGCCGCCAACGCGCAGGAGTTCCGCGCGGAAGCGCTCGCGTCGGCGCAGCTCGAGGCCTACCGCGATCACCGCGAAGCGTCGCGTGCGCTCGCCGCCGACTTCGCCGACGGCGCGGCGCACACCACGGTGTCGCTCGAGAAGCTGACGCTGGAGCAGGTGCGCGACGAGCTGTTGGCGATTCGAGAGAGTTTGCTTGCATGAGCCGCAAAATTGCGTATAGAATCTGAGGCTTCGTCGGGGTGTAGCGCAGCCTGGTAGCGCACTTGCATGGGGTGCAAGGGGTCGCGAGTTCGAATCCCGCCACCCCGACCATTAATAAGAAGAATCGGAAAGCCCGGTACCGCAAGGTGCCGGGCTTTTTGCTTTCCGGCGCTTGCGCTTCGAAGGGGCCAAAGGATCCAAGGGGGCAGAGCGTCCCGAGGGCCCCAGGCCCATCCAGGGCCGCAGCGCGTTGACGCGCATCGCCACGAGCGCGGCGAGCAGGCAGCCAAGCGCCGTGACCGTCACCAGCGCGAACGCTTCCAGTACCAGCGGCCAGTGCAGCGGCGCCAGCAGGTGGCCCGCGATGACCGTCACCGTCTGGTGGACCAGGTAGAACGGGAACACCGCCAGCGTCAGCCAGCGCAGCATTGGCGAATCGCGCTCGGCGAACCACTGCCGGCCGAAGCCCATCGCCGCCACGATCGGCAGCCACTGCTTGCCGGCGTTGAGCGCGCGCAGCGCCATCAACAGCGCGTCCGGGAAATCCTCGCCATGGGCCTGGCGCCACGCGCTCCTGATCGCTTCCGAGAGCCCCTGCACGGCGAGGTAGCCCAGCAGCGCGGCCCAGCGCCAGCGGCGCGCGGCGGCCCAGGCGCCGTGCCGGTCGTCGCGCGACCCGAACAGCGCAAAGCCCAGCAGGAACATCGCGGCGTACACGCCATGCTGGTAGCCGTCGTGGAGCAGGTCGTGGGTGGTGGGGAAGCGCTCCAGCAGGTGCTGGCGCAGCAGCGCGAAGACCAGCCAGGGGACCCAGAGCAGCCGGCCGTCGGCCACCAGCCGCCCCCATGCCGGATGCACGAACACCCGGCGCCCTCCGGGCAGCATCAGCGTCAGCAGCACCAGCACGGTGTAGGTCCAGAGGTAGGGCAGGAACCAGAGGTGGTTCCAGGTCGGCAGCGTCAGGCAGTCGTCGCCGCGGCAGAAGCCGTGGTACGCCTGGAAATAGAGCTTGAGGAAATCCAGGTAGCTGCCGCTGTAATGGAGCTTCTCGACCACCTCGAGGTAGGCCTGCGGCGGCACGATCACCGCCATCCCGAACAGCAGCGGCAGCAGCAGGCGCTGGCTGCGCGTGGCGAGCAGCGCGCCGGGGCGGTCGGCGCGTTCCGCCATCAAGGCGGTCGCCGCGCCCGAGATCACGAACAGCAGCGACATCCGCCAGGGGTTGAGCCACAGCATCCAGGCCTCGAGCGCCGGGACGAGCCGCGGCGACTTCACATGCCAGTCCCAGCTCACGTAGAACATGCCCGAGTGGTAGAGGATCAGCAGCGCGAAGGCGATCACGCGCAGCCAGTCCAGTTCGGTCAGGTGGGACGATCCAAGGGGCGCTCCGAGGGGCGACCCCGTTCGGGGGAGGGCGGGGGAGGGGGTATTCATGGCGGCCAGCATCGGTGCCGGGGTCGGCCGCGGCGTCGAAATGTGACGAGCCGCCCCCGCGCGGTGACGATCCGCCCCGTCCCAGGGGCGGCGATCGGACGCCACCGCGCTGCGCCCGCCTACACTGCGCCGCCATGACCGAGGACAAGTGGCTGCGGCTGTACCTGACTCATCGGCGCTGGGTGGAGCGCGGCGCCTGGGCCTTGCTGCTGCTCGGCTCCGCGATCGCCAACACGATCACCACCAACCTCGACATCCGCCGCGCCGGTCTCGCCTTCAAGGCGTGGGAGCCGGCGGTCTGGGAGTTCTCCAGCGCCATCCTCTGGCTGATCCTGATTCCCTGGATCCTGCGCGCCGCCGACACCCGGCCGCTGCGTTGGGGCCAACTGCGCCGCCATCTGCCATGGCACCTGCTGTTCGCGCTGATCACCAGCCTGGCGCATGTCCTTGGTATGGTGGCGCTGCGCAAACTGGCCTATGCGACGCAGGACGCGCATTACGACTTCGGCGACTGGCCGCTCGAGCTGGTCTACGAGGCCCTCAAGGACGTGCGCAGCTATGCCTTCATCCTGCTGATCGCCGGCGCCTACCGCCTGTTCGTCTGGCGCTGGCAGGGGGAAGCGAGCGTGCCAGTCCCCGCGCCCGACAGTGGGCCCGCACCGGCGCCCAGCAGCGAGCCCGAGCCCGTGCCCGCGGCGCTGCCCGAGCGCCTGCTGGTGAAGAAGCTCGGCAACGAATTCCTGCTGCCGGTGGACGAGATCGAGTGGGTGCAGGCCTGTGGCAACTACGTCAACCTGCATCGCCAGTCGCACGACTACCCGCTGCGCAGCAGCCTGGGCGCGTTCGAGCAGCGCCTCGATCCGGCGGTGTTCGTGCGGGTCCATCGCAGCTACCTGGTGCGCCTGCGGCTGATCGAGGCCATCGAGCCCACCGAGTCCGGCGATGCCCACCTGCGCCTGCGCGACGGCAGCCGCGTGCCCTGCAGCCGCACCTATCTGGAGCGGCTGCGGCAGCGTCTTGTCTGACTGGGCGATCTCCTGTCCGCCGAGTTCACCGGACCGCCCCCGCGCGGCTATGCTCTGACCCCAATGGACGCCCCCCTGGATTCCCCCGACGCCGCCGACCCGTCGCCGCGCCTGCTGCGCGAGCCCGGTGAAGGCGGCCGCGTGCGGGCGCGGCTGGAGGGCGACTGGACGCTGCTCGCGCTGCGCGAGCGAGTCGAGGCGCTGCGGGGCGAGCTCGGCGAGGTGCCGACCGCGAACGTCTCCTGGGACCTGAGCGCGGTGCGGCGGCTCGATCCGACCGGCGCGCTGCTGCTGTGGCAGGCCTGGGGGCGTCGCCAGCCCGAGGACCTGCGCTGGCCGCCGGCGCCGATGAAGGACATGTTCCAGGCGCTGTTCGCACGCCTGGGCAGCAAGCAGGGCAAGCCGGCGCGACCGCCGCGGATCCAGAACGTCCGCCAGTTCGGGCAGGGCCTGCTGAACCTGGCGAGCCACCTGCTCGACGCGGTCGCGCTGCTGGGGCAGGTGACCCGCGACCTGGGCACGCTGGCGCGCCATCCCAACCTGATCGCGTGGAAGGACATCTCCGCGCACCTGTACCGCAGCGGCGCGCAGGCGCTGGGCATCACCGCGCTGGTGGGCGTGCTGGTGGGCATCACGCTGTCCTACCTGACCGCCAAGCAGCTGCAGAGCTATGGCGCCGACATCTACGTCATCAACATCCTGGGCATCAGCGTCTGGCGCGAGCTCGGACCGCTGCTGGCGGCCATCCTGGTGGCCGGGCGCAGCGGCTCGGCGATGACCGCGCAGCTGGGTGTGATGCGGGTGACGCAGGAGCTGGACGCGCTGTCGGTGATGGGCATCTCCCACACGATCCGGCTGGTGCTGCCCAAGATGGCGGCGCTGGCACTGTCCTTGCCCCTGGTGATGACCTGGACCAGCTGCATGGTGCTGCTGGGCGGCATGGTGGCCGCGCGGGCGACGCTGGGGCTGGACTACGTGCAGTTCCTGCAGGGCCTGCCCGCCGCGGTGCCGGTGGCCAATCTGTGGCTGGGGCTGTCCAAGTCCGCGGTGTTCGGGCTGATGATCGCGTTCGTCGCCTGCCACTTCGGCCTGCGGATCAAGCCCAACAGCGAAAGCCTGGGGACCGGCACCACCGATTCGGTGGTGAGCGCGATCACCGTGGTCATCATCGTGGACGCGATCTTCGCGGTGATGTTCTCCGACGTGGGACTGAAGCAATGAACGAGTGCATCGAACCCGGTCCGACCGAAGCGGTCGACGCGCTGGAGGTCCAGGCCGGCGATCCCGTGATCGAGGTGCGCCACGTGGGCACGGTGCTCGGCGGCGTGCGCATCCACAAGGACCTGAACCTGACCGTCACGGCCGGCGAGGTGCTGGGCATCATCGGCGGCTCGGGCAGCGGCAAGACCACGCTGCTGCGCCTGATGCTGGGCCTGGAGCGCCCCAGCGAGGGCGAGGTGCTGGTCTTCGGCCAGAAGCTGGGCAAGTGCGAGGCGACCGACCTGGCGCGGGTGCGGCACCGCTGGGGCGTGCTGTTCCAGCAGGGTGCGCTGTTCTCCGCGCTGACCGTGTTCGACAACATCGCGCTGCCGCTGCGCGAGCTCAAGAGCCTGCCCAAGGACCTGATCGCGGAGCTGGTGATGACCAAGCTCCAGCAGGTCGGCCTGAAGCCGGAGGACGGCATCAAGATGCCGGCCGAGCTCTCGGGCGGCATGGTCAAGCGGGTGTCGCTGGCGCGCTCGCTGATCATGGATCCGCAACTGCTCTTCCTGGACGAGCCGACCGCGGGCCTGGACCCGGCGAGCTCCAAGGGCTTCGTGCAGCTGATCGAGAGCCTCAAGCGCGAGATGGCGCTGACGGTGGTGATGGTCACCCACGACGTGGACACGCTGTTCGCGATCGCCGACCGCGTGGCGGTGCTCGCGGACCAGCACCTGATCGCGCACGGGCCGCTGGAGCAGGTGGTGAACCAGCCGCATCCGTTCATCCGCAACTTCTTCCTCGGGCATGCGGAGCGCTGCGCCGCGGACAACCTGCGCAGCTACCGCGACGCGCTGCATCACCGGGACGAGCTGGCCGCCTGAACGCGGGGCGGTGGGCTTCACCAGGACAACGACAAGAGGATTCGGGCGGGCACATGGAAAACAAGGCGCATGCATTGGCCACCGGGCTGTTCGTGCTGCTGCTGGGCGCGGCGCTGGTGGTGATCGTGCTGTGGTTCCGCGGCGACCGCGGCGACACGCAGACCTTCACCGTGGTCGCCGCCTCCGGCGTGCCGGGGCTCAACGTCAAGGCGCCGGTGAAGCTGCGCGGCGTGCAGATCGGCAAGGTGGATTCGATCCGCTTCGACCCGGCGCAGCCGCGCCAGATCCTCGTCGACATCGAGGTGGACTCGGACGCGCCGATCGCGCCGGGCACGCAGGCCAAGCTCGGTTACCAGGGCATCACCGGGCTGTCCTTCATCGACCTGGACGACGGCAGGGAGCCGGCGGATCCCCGGCAGAGCGTGCTGCAGACGCGGCGCATCCCGCTGGCGCCCGGCTTCCTCGACCAGTTGCAGGACGTCGGCCCGAAGCTGGCGGCCGGCGCGCTGGCGACGATGGACCGGATCCAGAAGGTGCTCAGCGACAGCAACCAGCAGCAGCTGTCGCAGACGCTGGCCCACCTGAACGAGGCCTCGGGCGAGCTCAACGCGCTGGTCAAGGAGCTGCGCCCGACCGCGCAGGCGCTGCCCGCGCTGGTGAAGAACACCGACGGGCTGGTGGTCGCCGGGCGCAACACCCTGGGCAACGTGGACACGCTCGCGAAGCAGGGCGGCGCGCTGGTCGAGGAATACAAGGGCAAGGCCGTCGCGATCGACCAACTGGGCGATGCGGCCGCGCAGCTGCAGCGCACGCTCCGGCGCGTGGAGCTGTCGCTGGTCGGCTCGGCGGACAAGCCGCGCCAGCGCGCGGTGCTGGACGACCTGTCGCAGGCCGCGCGGGCCCTGGAGCGCGCGGCGCAGAACATCGGCGACCAGCCGCAAAGCCTGATCCTCGGGCCCCGGCCCGCGGAACCCGGCCCCGGCGAATCCGGCTTCGAGGCGGGAGCGAAGAAATGATCGAACGCGAAGAACTTCCCCGCACCGGCGGCGTGCGCCGCGCCTGGACGATCGGCGCCGCCGCGCTGGCCGTCGTGCTGATGGCCGCCTGTGGCAGCCGCGCGCCGGCGCCGACGCAGCGGGACCTCGGTCCCGTCCCCGCCTGGCCCGCGCAGGCGCCGCTGGCCAAGCGCGTCGAGCTGCAGGCGGTGACCGCGCCGGAGACCCTGCAGGGCACCGGCATCGCCTACCGGCTCGCGGACGCCGACCCGTACGCGCGGCGCGTCTATCGCGACTCGCGCTGGGCGGCGCCGCTGCCGGTGCTGGTGGCCACGCGGCTGCGCCAGCAGATCGCGCGCGCGCCGGTCGCGCCGGGCGCCGATTCGCAAGTGGTGATCGGCATCACGCTGGAGCTGGAGGAAAGCCTGCAGAGCTTCTCCAGCGCGTCGCGCAGCGAGGTGCAGGTGCGCCTGATGGCGACGGCGGAGGACGGGTCGCAGCGCGCGTTCGACCGGACCGAGCCGGCGGGCGGCAATGCCGAGGGCGCCGTCAAGGCGACCGCGGCGGCCGTGGATGCGCTGGCGCCGGAGATCGCGACGTGGGCGGCGAGCCTGTCGCCGCGGCCCACGCCGGCACGCGGCCGCCGCTGAGCCTCGCCCAACCCCGTCTTCGGAGCGGGACGGCGCAGGTGGGGGCACGCGCTCGCCGGCGCCCCGTTCCGCTTCGCGGGAGAAAGGCTCAGACCGCCGCGATGCCGCCGCCCAGGCGCTGCTGACGCTGGCGCAGGAAGGCTTCGGCCATGCTGGACTCGGGCTGCAGGCGCTGCCCGATGTAGAGCTCCTGGCGGCGCTCGGTGATCTGGGCGCGCAAGCGGTTGGCCATGATGGCCAGCGGGTCGAGGCCCTTTTTCTCGGCGCGCTCGATCGATTCGCCGAGCGCATGCATCGTGTGGTTCTTGAGCAGGGCGGTATGGGCCTGCACCACGCGCAGGCGGCCTTGTACCGCGCGCTCCGCGTTGCGCAGCCATTCCATGACCGCGTCAGCGTCGCCGCCGCGCACCTTCACCAGGCTCTCGCCCGCGGCCAGCAGCAGCGCTTCCAGCCGCCCGCGGTCGCCGATCTCGTAGGCCTCGTTGACCTCGGCCATCTTGCGTTCGCGCCGGGCGCGCTCGGCATCGTCCGGCGCCAGGTCCGGATGCAGCCGCTTCGCGGCGCGGCGGTAGAGCGTCTTGAGCGGCGGCGGGCCGACCTGGACCAGACCGCCCTCGGGCTCCGCCGGCAAGGGCGCGCCGGCGGGCAGCACCGGCAGCTGCGGCATCGCGGTGGCGCGGGGGGATTCGGGCGGGCGGGTGTCCAGGCCGTTGCGGGCCAGCGCCTCGTGCAGGTAGCGCATCGCGCAGTAGAGCTGCGATTCCAGCGCGTCCAGCTCCATGTAGAGCGGCCCCAGGGCGGCGACGTAGCGGTCGACGAAACGCTGCATCCGCTGCCGGCACTCGGCGTAGTCGGCTTCCTGCGAGGCCAGGAAGCGCTGGAGCTCGACCAGTTGCTCGCGGCGGCGTTCGAATTCGCGCGGCGTGATGGCCTGGCTGAGCATGTTGAGCGGAGTCCCTGGACGATGGCGGTATGAGCGCCGATTCTGCCGTGAGCGCCTGAGCCCTGAAAGCGCAAACAGCCCCTCGCGGGGCTGTTTTTCTCAGCGTTTTCACGGAGGCGCGTGCGGCCCCCGCCCCGTCAGGGCGTGGAGGCCGCGCTGGCCGCTTCCATCGGGCCGCTGGCGACGGCGTCGGGCACCGCGGGAGGCGTCGCGGTATCCGCCGCCGGCGCGCTGGCCGCGGGCGGCACATGGGCGCCGGCCGCCGGGCCGCCGACACCGACCGCCGGCAGCAGCGGCACGATCAGCAGCGCGACGATGTTGATGATCTTGATCAAGGGGTTGACCGCCGGGCCGGCCGTGTCCTTGTAGGGGTCGCCGACCGTGTCGCCGGTCACCGCGGCCTTGTGGGCGTCGCTGCCCTTGCCGCCGTGGTGGCCGTCCTCGATGTACTTCTTGGCGTTGTCCCAGGCGCCGCCGCCGGTGCACATCGAGATCGCCACGAACAGCCCGGTGACGATGGTGCCCATCAGCAGGCCGCCCAGCGCGGCGGGTCCGAGCACCAGGCCGACGACGATGGGCACGACCACCGGCAGCAGCGAGGGCACGATCATTTCCTTGATCGCCGCCGCGGTGAGCATGTCCACCGCGCGGCCGTACTCGGGCTTGCCGGTGCCTTCCATGATCCCCTTGATGTCGCGGAACTGGCGCCGGACCTCCTCGACCACCGAGCCGGCCGCGCGACCCACCGCCTCCATCGCCATCGCGCCGAAGAGGTAGGGGATCAGGCCGCCGATGAACAGCCCCACGATCACCATGTGGTTGCTCAGGTCGAAGCTGACGCTCAGGCCCTGCTGCTCCAGCGCATGGGTGTAGTCGGCGAAGAGCACCAGCGCCGCCAGGCCCGCCGAGCCGATCGCATAGCCCTTGGTCACCGCCTTGGTCGTGTTGCCGACGGCGTCCAGCGGGTCGGTGATGTCGCGCACGCTGTCGGGCAGCTCGGCCATCTCGGCGATGCCGCCGGCGTTGTCGGTGATCGGCCCGTAGGCGTCCAGCGCCACCACGATGCCGGCCATGCTGAGCATCGCCGTCGCCGCGATCGCGATGCCGTACAGCCCCGCCAGCTTGAACGCGACCAGGATCGCGACGCAGACGAACAGCACCGGCCAGGCCGTCGAGCGCATCGACACGCCCAGCCCCGCGATGATGTTGGTGCCGTGGCCGGTGGTCGAGGCCTGGGCCACGTGCTGGACCGGCTTGTAGTCGGTGCCGGTGTAGTACTCGGTGATCCACACCATCGCCGCGGTCAGCAGCAGGCCGACCAGGCAGGAGAAGAAGAGGGCGTTCGCGCCGATGGTCTGGCCGCCCGGCAGCGTCAGGTCCTGCGGGAACAGCGCGCGGGTGATGAACCAGAACGCGATCGCCGACAGCACGCCGGCCACCACCAGGCCCTTGTAGAGCGCCGGCATCACGTTCTTCATGCCGGGGCTGGCCTTGACGAAGCCGCAGCCGATGATGGACGCGATGATCGACGCGCCGCCCAGCACCAGCGGGTAGATCAGCGCCGCGATCGACATGCCGCCGAAGGTCAGCGCGCCCAGCGCCATCGTCGCGATCAGCGTGACCGCGTAGGTCTCGAACAGGTCGGCCGCCATGCCGGCGCAGTCGCCGACGTTGTCGCCCACGTTGTCGGCGATCACGGCGGGATTGCGCGGGTCATCCTCGGGGATGCCCGCCTCGACCTTGCCCACCAGGTCGGCGCCGACGTCGGCGCCCTTGGTGAAGATGCCGCCGCCCAGCCGCGCGAAGATCGAGATCAGCGACGAGCCGAAGGCCAGGCCCAGCAGCGGCTTGAGCGTCTGGCTGTCGGCATGGGTGCCGTTCTGGCTGACCCACATGAAGAACAGGCCCACGCCCAGCAGGCCCAGGCCGACCACCAGCATCCCGGTGATGGCGCCGCCCTTGAAGGCGACATTGAGCGCCGGCGCCATGCCCTGCGTCGCCGCCTGCGCGGTGCGCACGTTGGCGCGCACCGAGACGTTCATGCCGATGAAGCCGCAGGCCCCGGACAGCACCGCCCCGACCAGGAAACCGAGGGCGGTCTTCCAGTCCAGCGCCACGCCGATCAGCACGCCCAGCACCACGCCGGCGATGGCGATGGTGCGGTACTGGCGCGCCAGGTAGGCCGCGGCGCCTTGCTGGATCGCCCCGGCGATCTCCTGCATGCGCGGGTTGCCGGCATCCTGGCTCAGGATCCAGCTGCGTTGGATAAAGCCGTAGAGCACCGCCGCCAGCCCGCAGGCCAGCGCGAAGTACAGCGCCAAACTCGTCGACATGTGTGTGTCTCCTCTCGCTGATCGCCATCCTGTGAAGACGTTCCATCCAGCGGGCGCCGGGCCTGCGCGCACGCAACAGCAACAGTCCGTCGACCCATGCTAAGGCCGTGAATACCGCATGGCATGAGCGTTTACCAGCGGATCACAGGGCTTTGCAAGGCGGGTGTCAGGCTTTGCGGGATGGGCACGCAGAAGCCGGGGCAAGGACTGGCCCCGGGCACGGCCTGTGCCCCGTCGGTAGGCTTTACGCGGCCTTCATCGGTCGGGCGGTGTCGTCCCCGTTCGCGTCGCGCCGTCGCGCTTGGCGGCGTCAGCGTTTCCGGCGGGCCTTGCGCGGGTCGGGCGCCTGGGCCGCGCTCGGGCCGATGTAGCGACCGCGCGGACGGATCACCGAATCGACGGCCAGTTGCTCCATCGCATGCGCGAGCAGCCCCACGCTGCGCGCGATCGCGAAGATCGCGAACGCCGCGTCGGCGGGCAGCCGGTGGCGCGCGACCAGCGCCGCGAGCGCCACGTCCATCGACGGCGGCAGGCCGGTGAGCGTCACCACGCGCTCGATCAGGCGCGCGATCGCGGCCGGCGGCTTGAACTCGTCCATCAGCGCCGCGGCGCGCGGATCGCCGTCCGGATAGATGGGGTGGCCGAAGCCGGGCAGCGGCATCGCGGCGGCGAGGTAGCGGTCCACCACCGCGTCGGCGCCTTCGCGCTCGACCTCGTCGAACAGCGCGCGCACGCGCCCGGAGGCGTCGCCGTGCAACGGGCCGGAGAAGGTGGTCAGGCCCGCGAGCAGGCAGGCCGGCAACGAGGCGCCGGTCGACGCGGTGATGCGGGCGGAAAACGCGGAGCTGGTGATCTCGTGGTCGGCGGCGAGCACCAGCGTCTTGCGCAGCAGCGCGGCGACGGCCTTCGGCAATCCCCAGCCGCGCGCGAGGCGCTCATGCAGCGGCCGGTCGTCTTCTGCCGAGGCACCGAAGGCGACCGCGAGGCGGCCCACCAGGCCGGCGGCCTCGTCGACCAGCACGCGCGGCAGGCGGCCTCGCGTCGAGTGCCCGGTCGCGGTCAGCGCGGCCAGCTCGGCGAACGCCCGGGCCCGGCCCACGGGCAGCGCGGACACCACGTCCAGCGCCGACGCGGCCGGCGATCCCGGCACGCCCACGGGACTCGGGAAGCCGGGCGCCCGCTCGAGGTTCCACAGCAGTTGCGCGGCGTCCTCCAGCGTCGCCGTCGCCGCGAGCTCCACGACGTCGACACCACGGTAGAAGGGCCGCCCGCCGGAGAAGGTCGAGATCGCCGTCGGCAGGCTGGGCTCGGCGCCGAACAGCGTCGTGGCCGCGAGCGTCTCGCGCGTGCGCCCGGTCTCCTTGCGCCGCAGCAGCGCCTTCACGTCCTCGGCGCGGTAGAGGCTGCGGCGCGAGTCGGCCGGATCGGGGCTGACGCCGATCCGGCCGCGGCTGACGTAGGCGTAGATCGTCTGCGCGCGCACGTCGAGGGCGTCGCGCGCTTCGTCCAGGGTCATCCAGGGGGACATGCGTGGGCGGTAATCTGGTCGTCGATGTCGTCAATGTAATCGTCAACATCAGGCGTGTCCAAGCGCTCGCGTCGAGACACACGCCGTCTTTTCATCGGCGCCAGCGATTTGAATTGATCTTGATGATCAATATTGACGATGCAGTGGCGGACCCGCAGCATGAGTCCACGCGACATCGACGAGGGTCGTCCAGAAGTCCTCGCGGTGCCGACCTCATGCCCACCCCCAACGGAGACAACCGCATGACCCGCATGAACCCCGCGCGCCGACTGGCCGCGCTGACCTTGCTGAGTTCGGCCAGCCTGGCCTCGCTCCCCGCCTGGGCGCAGAGCCCGGCGGCCGCTGCCAGCGCCTATCCGTCCAAGCCGATCACGATCGTGGTCGGCTCCAGTCCCGGCAGCACCACCGATGGCCTGGCCCGCGCGATTGGCGCGGAGATCACCGCCGCCACCAAGGTGCCGGTGGTCGTTGAGAACAAGGCCGGCGCCAGCGGCGGCATCGCCGCCCAGGCGGTGGCGCGGTCCGCGGCGGATGGCTACACGCTGTTCATCACCACCAACACGACCCAGGCCGCCAATCCCCACCTGTTCCGCAAGCTGGCCTACGACCCGGTGAAGGACTTCGCGCCGGTGGGCGCGCTGGTCAAGGGCTATCTGCTGCTGGTGACGCATCCGCGGGTGGCCGCCCGCAACGTCACCGAGCTCAGCGCGATCGCGAAGCAGCAGCCGTTGACCTTCGGCGCGGGCAGTTCGTCGGCGCGCGTCGCGGCGGAGCTGTTCCAGCAGATGACGAAGACCCAGCTGACCTATGTGCCGTACAAGGCCAATCCGCAGGCGATGGTCGACCTGGTCGGCGGCCAGGTGGACCTGATGATCGTGGACCTCACCACCAGCCTGCCGCAGGTCAAGGCCGGCAAGCTGAAGGCGCTGGGCGTGAGCAGTCCCCGCCGTTCCCCGCTGGTCCCGGACCTGCCGACGATCGCCGAGGCCGGCCTGCCCGGCTACGAGATCAGCTACTGGAACGCGGTGTACGCGCCTGCCGGCACGCCGGCGACGGTGGTCGAGCGCATCAACGCCTTGATGCAGAAGGCTATGACCGCCGAGCCGGTGCGACGCTTCGTCGAGCAGAACGGCATGGAGCCCTTCCCCTCGACGCCGGCCGAGCTGGCGAGCTTCCAGGCGGCCGAGTACCGGCGCTGGGGCGCCGTCATCAAGGCTGCCGGCATCCAGCCCGAATGAGCCGCGCGGCCCGGCCGCCCGTCCCGCATCGCCTTCCATCCGCCATCCTGAAGAGAGCGCCATGAAGCCGCACATCCTGCAACTGAACCCCATCCTCGTGCCGTCGATCAATGCGCGGCTGGACGAGCTGTACACGATGCACCGCCTGTTCGAGCAGGCCGACCCCGATGCCTACATCGCGACGCACGGCGCCGCGATGCGCGGCGTGATCACGGGCGGCCACACCGGCATCTCGCGGTCGCTGATGGAGCGGCTGCCCGCGCTGGAGGTGGTCGCGGTGAACGGCGTCGGCACCGACGCGGTCGACCTGGCCTATGCCCGGTCGCGCGGCCTGCCGGTGACCGGCACCTTCGGCGCGCTGACCGAGGACGTCGCCGACATGGCGCTGGGCCTGCTGCTGGCGACCTGCCGCCACCTCGGCGCCGTCGACCGCTTCGTGCGCGGTGGCCTGTGGCCGAAGTTCCCCCAGCCGGGCGCGCTGCCGCTGGCGCGTCGCGTCAGCGGCATGCGGGTGGGCATCGTCGGGCTGGGGCGCGTCGGCCGGGCGGTGGCGGAGCGCGTCGGCGCCTTCGGCTGCCCGGTGCGCTACACCGACCTGAAGGAGATCCCCGGCGTGGCCTGGGCCTTCGAGGCCGACCTGGTGCAGCTCGCCCGCGACAGCGACGCCCTGATCGTCTGCGCCGCCGCCGACCAGGCGCGCGACCTGATCGACGCGGCGGTGCTGGACGCGCTGGGCCCGCGCGGCTTCCTCATCAACGTCGCGCGCGGCCGGCTGGTAAAGGAGGCGGACCTGGTTCGCGCGCTGCAGGAGCGGCGCATCGCCGGTGCCGGCCTGGACGTCTTCGCGGACGAGCCCAACGTGCCGCCGGCGCTGCTGGACATGGACAACGTCATGCTGCAGGCCCACCGCGCCAGCGCCACCGAGGAGACGCGCGCGGCGATGGGGCAGATGGTGCTGGACAGCCTGGCCCAGGCGCTGGCCGGCGAGCGGCCGGCGCACAGCCTCACCACCTGAGTCGCCCGGCCGGTTTCCCGGCCGCGCCATCGCCGCCGCGGATCAGGGCTGGAAGCCCGTGGCCATCACCGCATTGCCGCTGGTCATGACGAGCTGCCGGTCCGCCAGCACGGCGATGCCGTCCACTGTGTTCAGGTTGGCGGGCAGGGTGCCGACCTGCGTGCGGCGCAAGTTGTCGGATGCGATCACCTTCTCCAGCCAGCCGTCGCCGCGCAGGCGCAGCACGCCGAAATAGCCGGCGATGTAGAGCTCGCCGTTGACCGGGTCCAGCGCCAGGCCCATCGGCCCCTCCACGCAATTGGTGCCCAGCGGACCCTCGGCGCTGCACAGGTAGGCGCTGCGGCCCGCGACCGTGGACACCTCGCCGGCCGGGGTGATCTTGCGGATCCGTTGGTTGCCGTAGTCGGAGACGTAGACCGTGCCGTCGGGGGCCGCCGTGAGATGGCTCGGGAAGTTGAAGTAGGCGCTGCTGCCGGTGCCGTCCTGGAAGTTGGCGAAACCGCCGACGCCCGCGATCGTGGAGACGTTGCCCGCCGGCGTGATCTTGCGGATCGCGTGATTGAAGTCGGCCACGTAGACGTTGCGCGCCGCGTCCACCGCCACGCCCAGCGGCGAGTAGAAGCGCGCCTGCGCCGCCGTGCCGTTGGCGTAGCCCATCGAGCCTTCCTGGCCGGCCAGCACGGTCTGCGTGCCGTCCGGCGCCACCTTGCGGATCACGTTCATGAAGGCGTCGGCGACGTAGACGTTCTCCTGGTCGTCCACCGCGACGCCGCCCAGGCGGGGAATCGAGCGCCGGAAGGGCGTCGTGCCGTAGACCTGCACCGAGTTGCTCGAGAACACCGCCAGCGTCGTCACCTGGCCGTCCGGCGCGATCTTGCGCAGTGCGTGGTTCATGCCGTCGGCGACGTAGAGCGCGCCGCTGGGTCCCTGCGCGACCCCGGAGGCGCCCCAGAAGGTCGCGTCGTTCGCCGCACCGTCGATGCGCGCGAAGGCGGGCGGCACGCCGGCGAGCGTGGTGGTCGACCCGTCGGCATTGACGCGCAGGATGAGGTGGCGATAACCGTCCGCCACGACCACGGTCCCGTCCGGCGCGACCGCGATCGCGCGCAGGTTCGCGTCCGCCGCGGCCGGTAGCGTCGTGACGACGCCCGCGGGCGAGACCCGGCGGATCGTCCCGTCCTGCTGCAGCACATGGACCGTGCCGTCGGCCGAGACCGCGATGTCGCGGATGTAGGTGAAGTCGGCGGCGGTGCCCTGGCCGTCCGTGGCGTGATGCATCAGGCCGTTCTCGAGGCGGCCCGCCACGGTCGAGACCGTGCCGTCCGCGCCCACCTTGCGGATGCGGTACCACTCCGCCACGTAGAGCGAGCCGGCCGCGTCGTAGCCGATGCTGTAGGCGCCGTTGAAGGTCGCCGCGATGCCCTTGCCATCGGCGCCGCCCGAGGTGTCCAGCACGCCGGCCAGGTAGGTGACGGTGCCGTCGGTCTCGAGCCGGCGCAGCACATGCGAGCCCGAGAAGGTCAGCGCGCCATCGGGCGCGCGGGCCATGCCCGAGATCCGGAGGTCGCTGCCCACCGGCGCGTAGGCCGAGGCGTCGCTGGCGAGCAGGGCACCGCTGGCGTCGAAGCGCTGCAGGCCGCCACAGTTCATGAACAGGTCCAGCGAGCCGGCGCCATGCGGCGCCAGTTGCGCGCTGACGCTGTCGCCCCAGTAGCCGCAGTGGTCGAAGCGCAGCTTGATCGTCGAGACGGTGCCTTGCGGCGTGAGCTTGCGTACCGCGGCGTTGCCGGCGTCGCCGATGAAGAGATTGCCGGCGGCGTCGAAGGCCAGTCGGTCCGGCGCCATGAAGCGGGCCTGCAGCGCGGGACCGTCGGTCCGCGTCGCGGTGACGCTTTCGCCGGCCAGTTGTCGCAGCACCTGGCGAGGACCGACGCTGATCGTGCCGGTGGCGGTCGAGCTCAGGCCGTAGCGGTTCGTGCCGGTCACCTTGACGGTGTAGGTCCCCACCGCCGGGAAGGCATGGGTGACGCTGCTCCAGTTGTCCGCGTCGGGGGTGCCGTCGCCGAATTCCCACCGGAACTTGGAGATGGCGTTGCTGGGGTCGGTCCCGTCGTTGCCGGTGGTGGCGAACAGGTAGACCGAGGCGCTGGCCTCGCCCGGCTTGACCGTGCTCTGCGTCACCGCCAGCGTCAGCCCGGACGGCGGGGTGGGCTCCTTCACCGTGACGGAGAAGGTGGCCACCGCCGTCGCGCCGGTCGAGTTGCGGCGCGTGGCCTTCACCTCGTAGCTGCCGGTCTTCTTGAACCAGGCCTGGCTGATGCCCGAGCCGAACCAGGCGAAGGGCTGGCCATCGACCTCCAGCGTCACGTTGTCGCCGGTCTCGAGCGCCGGCGAGAAGGTCACCGGGGTGGCGTAGTCCAAATAGATCGTGGTCGGCGTGGAGACGCTCAGTGTCGGTGCGTCGACGGCGACGTTGATCGTCGTGCTGGCGCGACGCTGGATGCCGTTCTCATAGGTGGCGACCAGCGCGACGGTGTACTGGCCCTTGACGGTGTAGACGGCCTTGGGATCCTGGCCTTGGGCAGTGCGTCCGTCGCCGAGGTCCCAGTCGTAGCGCACCGGCGTCAGCGGGTAGCTGGACGGCCACAGCGCGACTTGTTGACCGACCGAGAAAACGCCCCCGTTGGTGGTGACCACGTTCAGGCCGGACGCGTCCTCCACCGTCACCGAGGTCGAGGCCTGGGCGGTCTTGCCGGCGGCGTCGGTCACCGTGAGCAGGATCGAATATCGCGGTGAGGCGCTGGCATAGACGTGGTCCGCGACCGCGCCGGCGTTGGCGCCGCTGAGCGTGCCGCCGTCGCCGAAGGCCCAGTCGTAACGGTAGGGCGGCTGGCCGCCGGTGGGCGCGCTGGTGAACTTGATGCTGCCGCCGGCCAGCGTCGCGGCCGGGCTCACGCCGGAGATGGTCACGCCCAGCGGCGGTGGCGGCGGCGTGCCGGCATCGGCGCCTCCGCCGCCCCCGCCGCCGCCGCAGGCGGTGAGCAGCGCGACGAGCGCAAGCATTGCCAGCCGCGCGACCCAGGTGGACGCGCGGACGCCATTCATTCGAACCATCGGGAATCCCTCGCCAGTCCGCGCGTGACGCGGACGTCTTGTCTTGTTTGTTTCGCTAGTGTGCCGGCCTCGACACACGGGCGGGCGGATTCTGCACGAGCCTGCCGGGAGGCCAGGCCACCCCTTGGGGGCGATCGCCCCCCGCGAATGCGGGTGGGCGGCGCTGCGTCAGTGCCGGTTCAGGCGACCCTCTAGAATCGCGGTTTTCCCGGATTTCCCCGGATTCACTCGCCGTCCACCACCATGAGCCTGCACAAAGTCACCCCCGGCGCGAAGGCGCCCGAGCAGTTCAACGTCGTCATCGAGATCCCGATGAACGCTGACCCGATCAAGTACGAGGTCGACAAGGAAAGCGGCGCGCTGTTCGTCGACCGCTTCATGACGACGGCCATGCATTACCCCTGCAACTACGGCTACATCCCGCAGACGCTGGCCGATGACGGCGATCCGGTGGACGTGCTGGTGATCACGCCGTTCCCGCTGACCCCCGGCGTGGTGGTGACCTGCCGCGCCATCGGCGTGCTGCAGATGGACGACGAAGCCGGCGGCGACGCCAAGCTGCTGGCCGTGCCGACGACCAAGATCCTGCCGATCTACGAGCACTGGACCAAGCCCGAGGACATCAACCAGATGCGCCTGAAGGCGATCCAGCACTTCTTCGAGCACTACAAGGACCTGGAAGCCGGCAAGTGGGTGAAGGTCAAGGGCTGGGAAGGCCCCGAGGCCGCCAAGAAGGAAATCACCGACGGCCTGGCCAACTACGCGAAGGCGCAGCAGGGCTGAGGCGAACATCGGCGACCGGACAGCTCGCTGTCCGGCCCCGCGCAAGTGACAAAAGCGCCCCGAGGGGCGCTTTGTCGCTTCTGACTCGCCTTTAGCCGGCGCTGGTGTCCAATCTTGATGGCGAATTGCATAAAAATTGCACTTCGACTCATGGTTGGCGTACATTCAGCGCTGGTTCGGCGAGAAGCTGCGGGAAAACCGTATGTTGATTGAATTCACTGTCGAGAACTTTCGGTCGATCCACCAGCCGGTCACGCTCTCCATGGTGGCCGCGCCCCGGTTGCAAAAGCGGGGCAACGTGGTCCCTGCCGGAATACTCGACGAGAAGAGCTTCCCTCCCTTGCTGAAGGCCGCGGCCATCTACGGGCCGAATGCGTCGGGCAAGAGCACCTTGATGTTGGCCTTCCGGGCCCTGTTCGACATGGTCGAACGTTCGCCGTCGGCAGACCTTCGCAAATTGCCGGCCGCCCCGTTCCGGTTTGACAAGGACGCCCATTCCCGACCGTCTCGCTTCGAGATCAATTTCATCCACGAGGGGATTCGCTTCGGATATGAAGTGGCGATCTCCGCCGAACGTGTCCATCGTGAAGTGCTGACGCGATATCGCAGGGGAAAAGGCTGCAAGCTCTATGACCGCCGCCTGATGGACGGGCAAGAGGTCTACGAGTTCGGGGAGCAACTGGAGGGCGGCCACGCGCTCGCGAATGTGTGGCGTAGTCTGACGGGCCCGCAGACACTGTTTCTCGCCCAAGCGGTTGCCAACAGCAGTGCTGAACTCACGCAATTGCGGGTTCCGTTCTCCTGGCTCCGGCGCATGTATGTCTCAGGCATTGGCGGCATGCAGGCCATGGCGCACATGTCGCAGCACATGATTGCGCAGTCTTCAAAGTTCGCAGAGTTCGTGACGGGATTTCTGTCCGACGTCGACGTCCCGGTCACGGACATCTCAGCGAAGCCGGTCGTGGCCGGCTCGGCGTCCCACGACCTGACGGACCTGGATCCAAAGACTCGTCGCGATCGATTCGCGCAGATCAGCTCCCTGGATGTCGAGACCACGTTGACGCACCGCACGGCGCTGGGCACGGCCAAATTCGACTTCGAGGAAGAGTCCAGCGGGACGCAGAATCTTCTCGGCTTCGCCTTCCCGTGGCTGGTGTTTGGGGAACATCTCCATCCCGATGCGTTTGATTTCTGCTTCATCGACGAGTTCGACAGCAGCCTTCACCCCAAGGTCGTGGCGGAACTCGTAAGGCGACACATCGAGCGGGCTCATCCGACACAACTGGTGTTCACGACGCATGACACGCATCTCATGGATGCGAAGCTGCTTCGGCGAGATCAGTTCTGGCTCACGGAGCGTGATGAAACGGGCGCGACGCAATTGCGCTGCGTTCATGACTTCGAAGGGCGCGAGGGGGAAGACATCGAGAAGCGCTATTACGAAGGCCGGTACCGGTCGTTGCCATTCATCCGAGGCCAATGACGATGACGCGCGATGCAGGTTCTTTCAAGCGCGGCGGACCAAGGCTCAGGCAGGCCGTGGCGCTGGTGATTTGCGAGGACGCGCGCTCATCCCGGGAATACTTGATCGACGCGAAAGCGCACTTCCGCGCAGTCGCGGAGATCGAGGTGATTCACAGCGGCCATACCGATCCTCTCGGAATCGTCCGCACCGCGATCTCCAGGTCGAAGAAGTACGACACCGTGCTGTGCGTCATCGATCGGGACACCCACGATCAAAGGAACTTTGACCAGGCCCAGCGGGAAGCGGCAGCAAGCGGGAAGGTCCAGGTCTTCACGTCCTACCCTTGTTTCGAGTACTGGCTGCTGCTTCACTTCCAGTACGTCCGAGCGCCTTATCAGCAGCAGGGAAAGCGCTCGCCGGCTGATTGCGCACTTCGCCATTTGAGGGAGCAGCCGGAGATGGCCGACTATGCCAAGGGCCGCGTCAAAGGACTGTTCGACAAGCTGCTGCCGCGGTTGGCGGCTGTTTGCCGGCATGCCGAGCGTTCGATGGCAGATGCGGAAGCGGACGCCGAGAAGAATCCGAGTACCCCGATGCATCAAGTCATCGCGAGCTTCAAGCGGCTTGGCAAACCCCAGCCGATCTGAGGCTCTCAATCGGGGCGTTCGAGCTCCGGTGCGGCCTTGAACGGCTGATGCCGCTCCAGCTCGTCGATGTACTCGTCCATCGCCTGGCCCTCGCGCTGGAGGAAATCGGCGACCGCCTCCCGGAACTGCGGATGCGCCAGCCAGTGCGCCGAATGCGTCGCCACCGGCATCAGTCCGCGCGCCATCTTGTGCTCGCCCTGCGCGCCGCCCTCGAAGCGGCGCCAGCCGTTCTCCAGGCACCAGGCCAGCGGCTGGTAGTAGCAGGCGTCGAAATGCAGGTGGGGGATGTAGCGCGTCGAGCCCCAGTAGCGCCCATACGCGGCGCGCTGCGATTCGTCGATCGCCACCAGCGAGGCCGCGACGCGCTCGCCCTGATCGTCGCGGGCCACGAACATCAGCCAGTGCGCCGGCATGTCCGTCGCCATGCGCGCGAAGAAGTCGCGCGTCAGGTAGGGCTTGTTGCGGTGCGCCAGGTAGGTGAGCGTGTAGCACTCGTAGAAGAAGTCCCAGTCCGCCGCCGTGATCGCGGCGCCGCGCAGGGTCTCGAAGCGGATGCCGGCCTCGGCGACCCTGCGCCGTTCCTGCTGGATCTTCTTGCGCTTCTCGCGCTGCAGCGTCGCGAGGTAGTCGGCGAAGGCGCGCGGCTGGCCGTCCCCCGTCCAGTGGAACTGCACCTGCTGCCGCGCCAGCCAGTCGTCGCCGGTGAGCGCGCGTTGGTCCTGCTCGTCACCGAAGAGCACATGCACCGACGACAGTTCGGAGCGCGCCGTCAGCGCGCGCAGCGCCTTCACCAGCCAGGCGCGGGCCGCGCCGTCGCGGGCCAGCAGCCGGCTGCCGGGCACCGGCGTGAAGGGCACGGCGACCAACAGCTTGGGGTAGTAGGGGAGGCCATGACGCTCGTAGGCATCGGCCCAGGCCCAGTCGAAGACGTACTCCCCATAGGAGTGCCCCTTGAGGTAGGCCGGGCAGGCGGCGATCAGCGTGTCGCCCTCCCACACGCTGAGGAACTGCGCCTGCCAGCCCTTGCTCGCCACCGCCGAGCCTGACGCCTGCATCGCCTCGAGGTACTCGAGCTTCATGAAGGGCGACGGCCAGGGGGAGGCCGCCAGCAGCGCGTTCCATTGGTCGCGCGGCAGCGCGGCGGGATCGTCGTCGACCCGGATCAGCGGCTGTACGGCGTGCGGCGTCTCGGCAGCGGTGCGACCGGCGGCCGGGCCCGGCGCGGCGTCCGCGTCCGGCGCGGCCACGGAGGGGGACGGCGGGGGGGACGCGGGGGAGGATGGGGGGAACGGGGAGGGGGGCGAGGGCGCGGTCATGCGCGGCAAATCTTAGGGGCAAGCTCAAAGCCCTCGCTTTGATGGCAGGATGAGCCCCATGCAAGCGACGACGCCTTCCACCCCAAGCGCGGCCGCCCACGCCGGCCCGTCCTTCGACAACCTCTACACCCATGACTTCGCCCGCGTCGCGGTCGGCGTGCCGCTGTGCCGCGTCGCCGATCCGGCCTTCAACGGCGAGCAGACGGCGCAGCTGCTGCGCGAGGCGGCGGCCGACGGCGCCGCGATCGCCGCGTTCCCTGAACTGGGACTGGCCGCCTACACCAGCGACGACCTCTTCCATCAGCGCCCGCTGCTCGACGGCTGCGAGGCCGCGCTGGCGCATCTGCTGGCCGTCTCGAAGGACCTGCCCACGGTGGCGATCGTCGGCCTGCCGCTGCGCGTCGAGCACCGCTTGTTCAACTGCGCCGTCGTGTTCCAGCGCGGCCGCCTGCTGGCGGTGCTGCCCAAGACCTACCTGCCGAACTACGGCGAGTTCTACGAGGCCCGCCAGTTCAACGCCGCCGACGAGGCGATCTCCGAGGAGATCACGCTGCTCGGCCAGCGGGTGGCCTTCGGGACCCGCATCGTGATCGCCGCCAGCGACCTGCCGCTGCTGCGCCTGCATGTCGAGATCTGCGAGGACGTCTGGACGCCGATCCCGCCGTCGTCCTATGCGGCGCTCGCCGGCGCGACGGTGCTGGTCAACCTGTCGGCCTCCAACATCACGGTCGGCAAGTCGGGCTATCGGCAGCAACTGGTCGGCCAGCAGTCGGCCCGCTGCCTGGCGGCCTATGTCTACAGCTCGGCCGGCGCCGGCGAGTCCAGCACCGACCTGGCCTGGGACGGCCAGGCGCTGGTCTACGAGAACGGCAGCTTCCTCGCCGAGAGCGAACGCTTCCAGCGCCGCTCGCAGCTGGTAGCGGCGGACGTCGACCTCGAACGGCTGTCGCGCGAGCGCATGCGGCAGACCAGCTTCGGCGACTCGGTGCGCCACCACGCGCCGCTGCTGAAGGGCTTCCGCACCATCGAGTTCGAGCTGGGCCTGGACCGCGCGCAGCCGCTGCCGCTGCGCCGCCGCGTCGAGCGTTTCCCGTATGTGCCCGCCGATCGGCAGCGCCGCGACGAGCGCTGCAACGAGGTCTTCCATATCCAGGTCCAGGCGCTGGTGCAGCGGCTGGTTTCGAGTGGCATCCACAAGCTGGTCGTCGGCATCTCGGGCGGGCTGGACTCGACGCATGCGCTGCTGGTCGCCGCGCGCGCGATGGACCAGATGGGCTGGCCGCGGTCCAACATCCTGGGCGTCACGATGCCGGGCTTCGCGACGGGCAGCCGTACGCGGGACCAGGCGCTGCGCCTGATGCGGGAGATCGGCTGCGAGGCCCGCGAGATCGACATCCGCCCCAGCTGCGAGCAGATGCTCAAGGACCTCGGCCACCCGTATGCGAAGGGCGAGCCGGTCTACGACGTCACCTTCGAGAACGTCCAGGCCGGCGAGCGCACCAGCCACCTGTTCCGGCTGGCCAACCACACCGGCGCGCTGGTGCTGGGCACGGGCGATCTCAGCGAGCTCGCGCTGGGCTGGTGTACCTACGGCGTGGGCGACCACATGTCGCACTACAACGTGAATGCCTCGGTGCCCAAGACGCTGATCCAGTACCTGGTGCGCTGGGTCGCGGAGACCGAGCAGCTCGGCCATGCCGGGCGCGATGTGCTGCTCGACATCCTCGGCACCGAGATCAGCCCGGAGCTGGTGCCGCAGGACGCGGCCGCCGAGGGGTCCGGCCTGCAGAGCACCGAGGACCGGATCGGCCGCTACGAGCTGCAGGATTTCAACCTGTTCTACACGATCCGCCATGGCTACTCGCCGACGAAGATCGCGTTCCTGGCGCGGCACGCGTGGGGCGACCGGGCGCGTGGCGACTGGCCCGACGGCGAGCATGTGCGGCGCAACGAGTACCCGCTGGCGGAAATCAAGCGGGTGCTGCGGATCTTCGTGAGCCGCTTCTTCCGCGGCAGTCAGTTCAAGCGCAGCTGCGTGCCCAACGCGCCCAAGGTCGGCAGCGGCGGATCGCTGTCGCCGCGCGGGGACTGGCGCGCGCCGAGCGATTCCGAGCCGGCGGTCTGGCTCGCGGACCTGGACCGCATCCCGGATTGACGGAGCGGGCGATGTCCCCCTTCTTCAACCGAGGGGGCCGTCCCAAAAGATCCGTGCTTAAATCACAGCCAGTCTTGCCTGCCAGAAACCCCCTCTCGGAGCCTCGTGATGAAACAGATCACCGCCATCATCAAACCGTTCAAGCTCGACGAAGTGCGTGAAGCGCTGGCCGAGGTCGGCGCCTCCGGCCTGACGGTCACCGAAGTGAAGGGCTTCGGCCGCCAGAAGGGACACACCGAGCTGTATCGCGGCGCCGAGTACGTGGTCGACTTCCTGCCCAAGGTGAAGGTCGAGGTGGTGGTGAAGGACGACGAGGTCGACCGGTGCATCGATGCCATCCTGAAGGCCGCCAAGACCGGCAAGATCGGCGACGGCAAGATCTTCGTCACCGCCGTCGAGCAGGTCATCCGGATCCGCACCGGCGAACAGGACGAAGCGGCGGTCTGACCGTCCGGGCCCGTCGCGGGCCCCCTGAATGAAGAAAGGGCGGGACGCCGATCGGCGTCCCGCCCTTGTTCATTTCGCGCGCTGGATCGGAGCGCCTCAGCGCAGGTGCTGCCAGATCGCCGCGAGCCAGATCCCGCCCGCCAGCACCAGCGACAGCAGCACGGCGGCGCTGGCGATGTCCTTGGCGCGCTTGCTGAGCTCGTGGAGCTCGAAGGAGACGCGGTCGATCGCCGCCTCGACCGCCGAATTGAGCAGCTCGACGATCAGCACCAGGATCAGCGACCCCAGCAGCAGCGCGACCTGCACCCAGTCCCGGCCCAGCCAGAACGCCAGCGGCGTGCCGATGATCGTCAGCCAGGTTTCCTGGCGGAAGGCGCTTTCGCCGACGTAGGCGGCGCGCAGTCCGGCCCAGGAGTAGCCGGCGGCGTGCAGGATGCGGTCCAGGCCGGTGCGGCCCTTGTGGGGATTGCTCATCGTCGGGAGGGGCAGGGGATCAGGAATCGGCCGGCTGCGGCGCGGCGCGTTTCTTGGCGCGTGGCGGCGGCAGCTGCGTGACCAGGCGCGTGCCGCAGATCACGTCGTGCAGGAACTGCCGCTGTGGATGCAGCCGCGCCAGCAGCAGGTAGCCCGCCACACCGGCGAACATCGCGCCGAAGATGGCGCCGGTGCTCTGGTCCAGTCCCAGCAGGCGGACGCTGGCCAGCGCCGGCAGGAACCACAGCCAGGCGGCGAGGTAGCGGGCGGTGGCGCGCGCCTGCGTGAGCGGCCGGCCCTGGGCGTCGACGACCCGCAGGTGCCAGGCGCGCATCGCCACCGTCTGGCCGCCGCGCGACCAGAACCAGATGAAGTAGATGCCCAGGATCAGGAACAGGAAGGCTTGCAGGCCCTGGGTGCCGACCAGCGCGTTGCGCTGCTGGGTGAGCGTCGAATACAGCCAGCCGGCGATGAAGACGACGCCGAACAGGACGACGCCTTCATAGATGAAGGACGCGAGGCGGCGCATCAGGCCGGGCGGTGCGTCGCCGCCGGCAGCGGGTGCGGAGGTCATCCGGCGAGTTTAGCGGCTGGCCCCGGTGCGGCGAGGCAGCAGCGTGTGCGGGTTGAGCCCCGCCTCGCTCGGGGCGCGCAGCGGGCGGCCGGGCGCCGCGCTGGCGCCGGGCAGCGGTGGATCGGCGCGCTGCGTCATCAGCACCGTCGTCGCGCCGGGCAGCGCCTGGACGATGGTGGGGCCAGTGACGGCGGTCAGCGGCGCGCGCTGGATCGGCGCCTTGGCGCGATGAGAGACGGCGGAAGCCGGCGCCTCACGGCCGGCGGCCGAGGCTTTTTCGGCCGCGCGTTCGGCCAGGCGCTGGCGCTTCTCGGCGGGCAGGGCCTGATAGGCGTCCCACTTCTCGCGCAGCTTCGATTCCTGCTCGGGCGTGCGCAGTTCGCCGGCATGCTGGTAGCCGATGCGCGCGCGTTGGCGCTCGGCGGGCGACATGCGGGTCCACTCCACCATCCGCTCGCGCAGCCGGTGTTGCTGCTCGGTGGGGAGCGTCGGATAGCGGGCGGCGATTTCCAGCCACTTGCCCTTGCGGGCACCGTCGAGCTGGTCCCACTCCTTCGACAGGGGCGCGAGGGCTTCCTTCTGGGAGGCGCTCAGCGACGCCCAGTTCACATTGGCGACCAGCACACCGGGGGCGGTGGCGCGCGCGGCAGCAGACGCGCGCGACGTGGGCGCGGATGCGGAAAGAGAAGTGGGGGCTGGCGCGGGGGCGGGGCCCTCCTGCGCCGATGCGGCGACGCAGCCGAGCGCCGCGCAGAGCGCGGTCGTCGTCAGGCGACGCATCGTCGAGAAATCAGGGAAAACGCCGAGAGGGCCGATGAGAGCCGAAGAGAGGCGGAACGATCTGGCCACGCGCCGCCTCACTGCGACGATTTTGCTTCGTCGGACTTCTCGCCTTCCTCGGGGCTGTTGGCGTTGCTCGGGTCGTTCGGCGCCTCGTTGAGGTATTCGCGGAAACCCGGATCGCTGTACGCCGCCGGCGGGAGCGGCTTGGAGAGCATTTCGGTGTCGAGTTCGGCCGCGCTGCGGATCTGCTCGTACCACTGGCTGTGCTGGATCAGCAGCAGGCCCCCCAGCAGCAGCGCCAGCGGCAGCAGCGCCGCGGCCTTGCGCCAGCGCGGGGTCTTCTCGCCACCGCCCAGCGCGAGCGTGCCGTTGCCCACATGGCGCGTTTCGGAAGCGGCCTGCGCGGGCGCGGCGGCACGTGCGGCCATGGCCTTGGCGAGCGCCTGCTCACGCGCGAAGCGCAGTCTCTCCTGGATATCGCCGGACAGGGTCTCGCTCTGCTCGGTCAGACCCGCGGCCACCCGGAGGCCGAAACGGGTCACGCGCGCTTCCGCCTCCAGCGGCAGCGGCGTTCCTGGCGTGTTCTTCTTCATAGCGAGATTCCCTTGGCTTTCAGCGTTTTGGCCAGCGCATGCACGGCGCGGGAGCAGTGTGTCTTGACGCTGCCCTCCGAGCAACCCATGACCGCCGCCGTTTCGGCAACGTCGAGTTCTTCCCAGTAACGCAGGAGGAAGGCTTCCCGTTGACGCGCGGGCAATGCTGCAACTTCCTGTTCGATGGCGGCCAGCACCTGAACGCGCGAGACCTCGTCCGCGGCGGACAGCGCTCCCATCGAGCCTTCCTGCGTCTCCAGCATTTCCAGCAGGTCGAAGTCCTCGCCGGACTCGCCCCCCTCGAAATCGGACAGGTTGCTGAAGACCGCGTTGCGGACCTTCTGACGCCGGAACCAGTCCATCGTCGCGTTCGACAGGATGCGCTGGAACAGCAGCGGCAACTCCGCCGCCGGCCGATCGAAGTATTTCTCCGCCAACCGGATCATGGCGTCCTGGACGATGTCCAGTGCGGCGTCCTCGTCTCGCACCATGTACACCGTGCGCTTGAAGGCACGCCGGTCGACGGTCTTGAGAAAGTCGTTGAGTTCTTTGTCTGTGGCCAATGGGCTGGCGCCGGAAAGGGCGGTCGGGCAGGCAAAACGGCGCGGATTATCGCACCAGCGCTACAGATCGCCACCGCCGAACGGGCGTGCGCGGGTTTGCGTGCATAATCGGCCCCTCGCACACCGCAGTTTTTGTCTCAAGTAGGCCGCCCGACCACGGCGCCCCTGTTTTTGACGCGACGTTTCAAGTCCGCTTCACAAGAGCGCGAGGAGAAGCACCGATGGTTTTTCGTCAGAGAAAATCTCAGAGGTTCGACATATGGACATGTCTGCCGCGGACATCAAACGTGCAGCGATCACGGAAGCTCGCTCACAACCGCACCCCCATTCCGTCAGTTCCGGCCAGGAACTGAATGGCTCCGAAATCCTGGTTCAGAGTCTTCAAGCCGAAGGCGTGAAGTTCCTCTGGGGCTATCCAGGCGGTGCCGTCCTCTACATCTACGACGCGCTCTACAAGCAGGACGCCATCCAGCACGTGCTGGTCCGTCATGAGCAGGCCGCCGTGCACGCCGCCGACGGCTACGCCCGGGCGACCGGCGAAGTCGGCGTCGCGCTGGTGACCTCGGGTCCCGGTGTCACGAACGCGATCACCGGCATCGCGACGGCGTACATGGACTCGATCCCGATGGTGATCATCACCGGTCAGGTCCCTACGCCCGCCATCGGCCTGGACGCCTTCCAGGAGTGCGACACCGTCGGCATCACGCGCCCGATCGTCAAGCACAACTTCCTGGTCAAGGACGTCCGCGATCTCGCCACGACGCTGAAGAAGGCCTTCCACATCGCGCGCACCGGCCGGCCCGGCCCGGTCGTGGTGGACATCCCCAAGGACGTCTCGCTCAACCGCACCGCGTTCCATTACCCGGAGCGCGTCGAGATGCGCTCCTACAACCCGGTGAAGAAGGGCCACAGCGGCCAGATCCGCAAGGCGGTCCAGCTGCTGATGGGCGCCAAGCGTCCCTATATCTATACCGGTGGCGGCGTGATCCTGGGCGAGGCCACGGCCGAGCTGCGCCAGCTGGTGGAGCTGCTGGGGTATCCCTGCACCAACACGCTGATGGGCCTGGGCGCGATGCCCGGCACCGACCCGCGCTTCCTGGGCATGCTCGGCATGCACGGCACCTACGAGGCCAACATGACGATGCAGCACTGCGACGTGCTGCTGGCCGTGGGTGCCCGCTTCGATGACCGCGTCATCGGCAATCCGAAGCACTTCGCGTCGGTCGACCGCAAGATCATCCACATCGACATCGACCCGTCGTCGATCTCCAAGCGCGTGCGCGTGGACATCCCGATCGTGGGCGACGTCAAGGACGTGCTGCAGGAACTGATCGCGCAGATCAAGGAAGCGCAGGCGCGGCCCGACGCGGACTCGATCAACGCCTGGTGGAGCCAGATCAACGACTGGCGCAAGCGCGACTGCCTCGCCTACAAGCAGTCCAGCGACGTCATCAAGCCGCAGCAGGTCGTCGAGACGCTGTGGAACCTGACCCGCGACCGCGACGCCTACATCACCTCCGATGTCGGCCAGCACCAGATGTGGGCCGCGCAGTTCTATCGCTTCAACGAGCCGCGCCGCTGGATCAACTCCGGCGGCCTGGGCACGATGGGCGTGGGCCTGCCTTATGCGATGGGCATCAAGCTCGCCAAGCCGGAGTCGGACGTCTTCTGCATCACCGGCGAGGGCAGCATCCAGATGAACATCCAGGAGCTGTCCACCTGCCAGCAGTACAAGACGCCTGTGAAGGTGGTCTCGCTGAACAACCGCTACCTGGGCATGGTGCGGCAGTGGCAGGAGCTGGACTACGGCAAGCGCTACTCGCACAGCTACATGGATGCGCTGCCTGACTTCGTCAAGCTGGCCGAGTCCTATGGGCATGTGGGCCTGCTGGTGGAGAGACCCTCGGATGTCGAGCCCGCGCTGCGCGAGGCGATGCGCTTGAAGGACCGCACCGTCTTCCTGGATGTGCGCACCGACCCGACCGAGAACGTCTGGCCGATGGTCCAGGCGGGCAAGGGCATCTCCGAAATGCTGCTGGGGTCCGAGGACCTCTGAGACCGCTGACGGCTCGAAGCCGTCCGGCGTGACGCGCGTTACCGCGCGCGTCGCGGCCGGCGGCGGAAAGCCAGAGGCGCTCGGAGCGATCCGGCCCATTCCCTGAATCGAAGAGCGTGGCCAAGGGCCGTCCGGTTACCGCCGGCGGTCTGAAGAGCGCGAAGGACGAGATTCCATGAAACACATCATTGCTTTGCTCATCGAGAACGAGCCGGGCGCGCTGTCGCGCGTCGTGGCGCTGTTCTCCGCCCGCGGCTACAACATCGAGAGCCTGACCGTGGCGCCGACCGAGGACCCCTCGCTGTCGCGCATGACCATCGTCACCAGCGGCAGCGACGACGTGATCGAGCAGATCACCAAGCACCTGAACCGGCTGATCGAGGTCGTCAAGGTCGTCGACCTGACCGAAGGCCGCTACATCGAGCGCGAGCTCATGCTGATCAAGGTGCGCGCCGTCGGCAAGGAGCGCGAGGAACTCAAGCGCACCTCGGACATCTTCCGCGGCCATGTCATCGACGTCACCGAGAAGACCTACACCATCGAACTGACCGGCGATGCCGGCAAGCTCGACGCCTTCATCGACGCGATCGACCGCACGGCGATCCTCGAGACGGTGCGCACCGGCACCAGCGGCATCGGCCGCGGCGAACGGATCCTGCGCGTCTGAACGCGCGCTTCACTGAACCCCCCCTGTACTGATTTCCCCCGGAGAGACCACCATGAACGTGTACTACGACAAGGACGCCGACCTCAGCCTGATCAAGGGCAAGAACGTCACCATCATCGGCTATGGCTCACAAGGCCATGCCCATGCCCAGAACCTGAACGAGAGCGGCGTGAAGGTCACCGTGGGTCTGCGCCGCGGCGGCGCGTCCTGGGCCAAGGCCGAAGGCGCCGGCCTGAAGGTCGCCGAGATCGCCGAGGCGGTGAAGGCGGCCGACGTGGTCATGATCCTGCTGCCGGACGAGCAGATCGCCGACGTCTACAAGAAGGACGTGGAACCCAACATCAAGCAGGGCGCGTCGCTGGCCTTCGCCCACGGCTTCAACGTCCACTACGGCCAGGTGCAGCCGCGCGAGGACCTGGACGTGTGGATGGTCGCCCCGAAGGCGCCGGGCCACACCGTGCGCAACACCTACCGCCAGGGCGGCGGCGTGCCGCACCTGATCGCGGTCTACGCCGACAAGACCGGCAAGGCGCGCGACCTGGCCCTGAGCTATGCGGCGGCCAACGGTGGCGGCAAGGCCGGCATCATCCAGACCTCGTTCCGCGAAGAGACCGAGACCGACCTGTTTGGCGAGCAGGCCGTGCTGTGCGGCGGCGCCGTCGAGCTGATCAAGGCCGGCTTCGAGACGCTGACCGAAGCCGGTTACGCGCCCGAGATGGCCTACTTCGAGTGCCTGCATGAACTGAAGCTGATCGTCGACCTGATCTATGAAGGCGGCATCGGCAACATGAACTACTCGATCTCCAACAACGCGGAGTACGGCGAGTACGTCACCGGCCCGCGCGTGGTGACCGAGGCGACCAAGGACGCGATGCGCCAGTGCCTGAAGGACATCCAGACCGGCGAGTACGCCAAGTCCTTCATCCTGGAGAACAAGGCCGGCGCCCCGACGCTGATCAGCCGCCGCCGCCTGACCGCCGAGCACCCGATCGAGCAGGTCGGCGAACAGCTGCGCGCGATGATGCCCTGGATCAAGGCCAACAAGCTGGTCGACAAGTCCAAGAACTGATCGCCTGATCAACACCTCGACAGCCCGGCCTGCGCAAGCAGCCCGGGCTGTTTGCCTTCGGGCCGCGCACCGGCAGAGCGTTTCGCCGGCTGTTTCTCTTCCAAGCGGCACCCGTGGCGTGGCTTTGCCAGGCCACCGGGTGCGCCCCCTTGAGGGGGCCGGCGCAAGCCGGTAGGGGGTGGGTTATCCTCCCGGCCCATGAATTCGACTCAGAACAAGAGCGTGGACCTGCTCGACGAGGACGAGCCCGACGTCCTCGACGCCCCGCAGCGCCCGCGCCACAAGGGCATCTACCTGCTGCCCAACCTGTTCACCCTGGCCGCGCTGTTCAGCGGTTTCTATGCCGTGGTGATGGGCATCGGCGGGCGCTTCGAGCAGTCCGTCTACGGCATCTTCGCGGCCATGGTGCTCGACAGCCTGGACGGCCGCGTCGCGCGCATGACCAACACGCAGAGCACCTTCGGCGAGCAGATGGACTCGCTGTCCGACATGGTGTCCTTCGGCGCGGCGCCGGCGCTGATCATGTATTCCTGGGCGCTGCAGGGACTGGGCAAGTGGGGCTGGTTCGCCGCCTTCGTCTACATCGCTGGCGCGGCGCTGCGGCTGGCGCGCTTCAACACCAACATCGCCGTCGTGGACCGCCGCTTCTTCCAGGGCGTGCCCAGTCCCGCCGCGGCCGCGCTGGTGATGAGCCTGATCTGGGCGCTGGACAGCGCCGGCTACAAGGACATCCACCGCGATCCGGCGCTGGCCTGGCTGGCCTTCGGCTTCACGCTCTATGCGGGCCTCACGATGGTGACCAACGCGCCGTTCTACAGCTTCAAGGACATCACCTTCAAGCGCTCGGTGCCTTTCATCGTGCTGGTGGTGATCATGCTGGCCATCGCGGCGATCAACATCGATCCGCCGCGGGTGCTGTTCGGCGTCTTCTGCGCCTATGGCATCTCGGGCTACGTCGTCTACGCGGTGCGGCGCGCCAAGGGCAAGCCGGCCAGCGTGATCGCGATGTCGACCGACGAGCCCGATGAAGCAGGCCTTCACCGATAGCGAACGCTTGCGGCGCGTGCATTCGCCCATTCGCGTTGACGCCCGCCGCGCCGCGCCCCTATATTCGACGCCCATGACGTTCGTGTCCGCCTCCACCAGTCAAGCCTTCGGGCTGTCGCTGCTACTACTAGCTGAACCTCGGGTTCGCTAGATCGCGCACGTCCGTCCATCCAGACGCTCATCCCAGATCAACGGCCCGAATGCAACTCGCAGCGGGCCGTTTCTGTTTCTGGAGAGTCTGCGAGTTGCGCCCCTGAACCCACCAGGAACGCTCCCATGCTCAAGCAACCGCAGACCAAGTACCGCGCCTTCGCCCCCATCGCCCTCCCGGACCGCCGCTGGCCCGACGCGCAGATCACGAAGGCGCCGCTGTGGCTGAGCACCGACCTGCGCGACGGCAACCAGGCGCTGATCGAGCCGATGGATCCCGAGCGCAAGCTGCGCATGTTCCAGATGCTGGTGAAGATCGGCTTCAAGGAGATCGAGGTGGGCTTCCCCTCGGCCTCGCAGACGGATTTCGATTTCGTCCGCATGCTGATCGAGGACGGCCACATCCCTGACGACGTGACCATCCAGGTCCTGACGCAGGCCCGCCAGCCGCTGATCGAGCGCACCTTCGAATCGCTGGTCGGCGTGCCGCGCGCGGTCGTCCATCTCTACAACGCGGTCGCGCCGGTGATGCGCCGCGTCGTGCTGAACATGAGCGAGGACGAGATCGTCGAGCTGGCCGTGACCCACACGGCGATGATCCGCGAGCTGGCGGCGAAGCAGCCGGAGACGGACTTCCGCTTCGAGTACTCGCCGGAGATGTTCTCGGGCACCGAGCTGGCGTTCTCCAAGCGCGTCGTCGACGCGGTGACCGCGGCCTGGGGGCCGACGCCCGAGCGCAAGATCATCATCAACCTGCCGACCACCGTCGAGCATTCGACGCCCAACATCTACGCCGACATGATCGAGTGGATGGGCCGGAACATCGAACGCCGCGACAGCGTGATCCTGTCGGTCCATCCGCACAACGACCGCGGCACCGGCACCGCCGCCGCCGAACTGGCCTTGATGGCCGGCGCCGACCGCGTCGAGGGCTGCCTGTTCGGCAATGGCGAGCGCACCGGCAACCTGGACCTGGTCAACGTCGCGCTCAACCTTTACACGCAGGGCGTGCATCCGGAACTGGACTTCTCCGACATCGACGAGGTCCGCCGCTGCGTCGAGCACTGCAACCAGATTCCCGTCCACCCGCGCCATCCCTACGTGGGCGAGCTGGTCTACACCTCGTTCTCGGGCTCGCACCAGGACGCGATCAAGAAGGCCTTCGCCGCCCGCAAGGAGGGCGAGGTCTGGGAGATCCCCTACCTGCCCATCGACCCCAAGGACCTGGGCCGCAGCTACGAGGCGGTGATTCGCGTCAACAGCCAGTCGGGCAAGGGCGGCATCTCCTACCTGCTCGAGGCCGAATACGGCATCGAGCTGCCGCGCCGCCTGCAGATCGAGTTCAGCCAGATCGTCCAGGGCGTGATGGACACGAACGGCAAGGAACTCGGCGCGGCCGACCTGTGGCGCATCTTCGACCGCGAATACGGCGTCAGGCAGGCTCCGGCGCTGCATCCGCAGATCGACACCGGCGAGGATGGCCAGACCCGCGTGCAGGCGCAGGCCGACCTGTGCGTGCGCATGGTCCGGATCGACGGCCAGGGCAAGGGCCCGATCGATGCCTTCGTCGAGGGCCTGAACAAGCTGCTCAAGACCCAGGTCCGGGTGCTCGACTACCACGAGCATGCGATGGGCAGCGGCGCCGATGCGCAGGCCGTGGCCTACCTGGAGCTGCGGGTCGGCGAGGCCACGCTGTTCGGCGTCGGCATGGACGGCAACATCGCCTCGGCGTCGCTGAAGGCGATCGTCTCGGGCCTGCGCCGCGCCTCGCAGCGCGGCGTGCTCAAGCTCGCCGACCGCATCGCGGCCTGAGCCGCCGGGGCCCGCCGGCCGCCTAAACTCGCTGACCGGGACCCGGACCACCGGGTCCGCCCCCGCCACCGCAAGGAAGCCTCCCATGTCCGACCAACTGATCATCTTCGACACCACCCTGCGCGACGGTGAGCAGTCGCCCGGCGCGTCCATGACCAAGGACGAGAAGCTGCGCATCGCGCGGCAGCTGGAGCGGCTGAAGGTGGACGTGATCGAGGCCGGCTTCGCGGCCGCCAGCCACGGCGACTTCGAGGCGGTCAAGGCGATCGCCGACGCGATCCGCGACAGCACCGTCTGCTCGCTGGCGCGGGCCAACGATCGCGACATCGCCCGCGCCGCCGAGGCGCTGAAGGGCGCGGCGCGTTCGCGCATCCACACCTTCATCGCCACCAGCGAACTCCACATGGAGAAGAAGCTGCGGATGACCCGCGAGCAGGTGCTGGAGCAGGCGATCCAGGCGGTGCGCTTCGCCCGCAACCTGACCGACGACATCGAGTTCTCGCCCGAGGACGGCTACCGCTCCGATCCGGAGTTCCTGGCCCGCGTCGTCGAGGCGGTGATCCGCGAGGGTGCCCGCACGATCAACATCCCGGACACCGTCGGCTACGCGATCCCCGAGCTCTACGGCCAGTTCATCAAGACGCTGCGCGAGCGCGTGCCCAACTCGGACCAGGCGATCTGGAGCGTCCACTGCCACAACGACCTGGGCATGGCGGTGGCCAACTCGCTGGCCGGGGTGAAGATCGGCGGCGCGCGCCAGGTGGAGTGCACGATCAACGGCCTGGGTGAGCGCGCCGGCAACTGCTCGCTGGAGGAGGTCGTGATGGCGGTGAAGACCCGCCGCGACTATTTCGGCCTGGACGTGCGGGTCGATCCCTCGCAGATCGTGGCGGCGTCCCGGATGGTGTCGCAGACCACCGGCTTCGTGATCCAGCCCAACAAGGCGGTGGTCGGTGCCAATGCCTTCGCGCATGCCTCGGGCATCCACCAGGACGGCGTGCTCAAGGCCCGCGACACCTACGAGATCATGCGCGCCGAGGACGTGGGCTGGAGCGCCAACAAGATCGTGCTGGGCAAGCTCTCGGGGCGCAACGCCTTCAAGCAGCGCTTGCAGGAACTGGGCGTGGAGCTGGCGTCCGAGGCGGAGATCAACGCCGCCTTCGTCCGCTTCAAGGACCTGGCCGACCGCAAGGCCGAGATCTTCGACGAGGACATCATCGCGCTGGTGATGGACGAGTCGGTCACGCAGGACCAGGAGCACTACCGGCTGGTGGCGCTGGCGCAGCGCTCCGAAACCGGTGAACGCCCGCAGGCGCAGGTCGTCTTCGCCGCCGGCGAGACCGAGTACCGCACCGAGAGCGACGGCAACGGCCCGGTCGACGCGGTGCTCAAGGCGATCGAGAGCAAGGTCGGAAGTGGGGCCGAAATGCTGCTGTATTCGGTCAGCGCGATCACCAGCGGGAGCACAGAATCCCAGGGCGAAGTGACGGTGCGCCTGCAGCATGCCGGACGCGTGGTGAACGGCGTGGGGGCAGACCCCGATATCGTCGTCGCCTCCGCGAAAGCATATTTGAGCGCTCTGAACAAGCTTCAAAGCAAAACGGAGCGGGTCGCCGCCCAAGGTTGACAGGACAGCGCACGCCGGCCGCCCGGCCGCGTCGGATGGCACGGATTCGGGCACTTTAAGAGCCTGCGTTAAGTCATTGATCTTGCCGGTCTTTCAGCGATCCCCTAAACTCGCGCCCACTTCTGGGGACTGGATTGAAGACCATTGCGACATTGCTGTCTGGTGCCGCGCTCAGCGGCGTCATGTTGCTGACGGGCCTGACCGCCAGTCTCGTGCCGGTTCAACCGGCGCAGGCGGCCACGGCGTCGTCCTCCAAAGCCAAGGTGAAGAGCGTGCGCAAGGCCAAACCGGCCCCGCGCTCTCCCCGCAAGGTGGCCGCCCGCGCGGCGGCACCGGCCCGGGAAGTGGCCCTGTCCAAACCGTCCTTCGGGACGATGTACGGCCTGCATGACACCGAGGACCCCCTCGACCTGAAATCCAGCGTCGCCTATGTCGTCGACCAGGACACCAACGAGGTCCTGTTCTCGAAGAACCCCTCGGCCGTGCTGCCGATCGCGTCCATCACCAAGCTGATGACCGCGCTGCTGGTGGTCGAGGCCAACCAGTCGCTCGACGAGAAGCTCGAGATCACCGACGAGGACAAGGACACCGAGAAGTTCACCGGGTCGCGCCTGGCCATCGGCACCGAACTGACCCGCGGTGAATTGCTGCACCTGGCGCTGATGTCCTCGGAGAACCGCGCGGCCCATGCGCTCGGGCGCAACTACCCGGGCGGCCTGGAGGCCTTCGTCGCGGCGATGAACGCCAAGGCGCGCGCGCTGGGCATGATGGACACCCATTACGTCGAGCCCACCGGCCTGTCCAGCCGCAACCAGTCCAGCGCGGCCGACCTGGCCAAGCTGGTCAAGGTCGCCCACGCCTTCCCGCTGATCCGCGAGCTGTCGACCTCGTCCGAATACACCGTGGCCCTGGGCCGCCGGCAGGTCCGCTTCGGCACCACCAATGGCCTCGTCCGCAAGGGCGACTGGGACATCGGCCTGCAGAAGACGGGCTTCATCAATGAAGCGGGGCAGTGCCTGGTCATGCAGGCCCAGCTGGCCGGCCGCAAGCTGATCATGGTGTTCCTGGACTCCGCCGGGAAATACTCCCGGATCGGCGACGCCGAACGCGTCCGCAAGTGGCTCACCGGTGCCGCCTCGCCGCTGGCGGGCGTGGCGACGGCCCCCGCCGCCGCGACGACCGCGGCCGTGATCCCGGCGGTGTCGGCGAAGTAATTGCCGGAGCGCCCCGGAGCAAGCTGCCTCCGGCTGAATGCAGAAGCGGACCCTCGGGTCCGTTTTTTCGTGGTCGCGCGCCGGGATCGCGCGGAATTCAGCCGCGGAAGCCCAGCGCGGCGGAGATCCGGGTCGCCGTCTCTTTCAGGCGCGGCAGCCAGCCTTCCTCGAGCCGGTCCGCGGGCGCGGAGATCGACAGCCCCGCGACCAGCTTGCCCTGGTCGTCGTAGATGCCGGCGGCCATGCAGCGCACGCCCAGTTCGAGCTCCTCGTCGTCGCGCGCGACACCGCGCTGGCGGACCAGCGCCATCTCGCGCTCGAGCTGGCTGATGTCGGTCAGGCTGTTGCGGGTGTGGCCCGACAGGCCGGTGCGGGTCGCGTAGGCGCGCACCCGCTGGGGATCGTCGCCCGCCAGGAACAGCTTGCCGACCGAGGTCAGGTGCAGCGGGGCCCGGCCGCCGACCGCGCGCACGACCTGCATGCCGCTGCGCTCGGAATAGGTCCGCTCGATGTAGACGATCTCGTCGCCCTGGCGCACCGACAGATTGACCGGCTGATGGGTCAGCTTGTGCAGCTCGCGCATCGGGCCGATGGCCGCCTCGCGGACGTCCAGCCGCGCCTTGACCAGGTTGCCCAGTTCCAGCAGCCGCATGCCGAGCCGATAGCTGCCGGCCTCCGGGCGGTCGACGAAGCGACCCAGCGCCAGGTCGTTCAGGATGCGGTGGGCGGTGGAGGGATGCAGGCCGGTGGTTTCGCTGATCAATTTCAGCGACACCGGATCCTGGTGCTGGGCCAGGACGTCCAGCAGCGCGAAGGTGCGCTCGAGGACCTGGATCGCGGGGGTCTGGAGCTCCTTGGACTTCATGGCGGACGATTGTGAAGGATTTCGCTCAGGTTTTGCATGGCGAAACCGAGAGCCGCATCTAGCGGGCGCATTGCGTCGCTTTTGCCCATCAGCGGTGCGTGGCGCCGCGATGAATCCCCCTCAGGAGGTGGCGTCGGTCCCGGATTGCCGCATTGCGGAACGGGCTGCGGCGATCCCGCTGCGCACAGCGCCTTCCAGCGTCGCTGGATAGGGACCGGCCAGGTAGTCGCCGGCAGCCCACAGCGCCGGCGCGATCGGCGCCTCGGGGCGAATCCGACCCGGCGTGCAGGCGAAGGTCGCGCGCTTCTCGCTGAGCACGCGGACCAACCTCGGCGCGCGCTGCCAGGGCAGGTGCCGGATGGCCTGTTCGAGGGCCGCGGCCCCGGTCGCTTCCAGGCCTCGTTCGACCCAGGGCGCCGCGCCGCTGATGACCAGGCTGAACAGCCCGGGATGCTGGCCCAACTGGCCCAGGTCGAAGGCGAACTGCGCCGGCTCGGTGGCGGATTCCCGCAGCGCGACCATGGGCGCGGGCAGCGCCGAGCCGGCGCTTTCCAGATAGACGGTCACGATGGGCTGGAACTCGAAGGCGCCGGCGATGGCGCTCCAGCGCGGGGCGAGGTCGCGGGTGAGCCGTGCCGCCTCCACCGAGCTGCAGGCGACGACGACCGCGTCGGCCGGCTCGCCGTCGACCAGCCAGCCGCGCCCCGATGCCTCCAGCCTTTGAACGCGCTGCGTGCGGAGCTGGGCGCCTCGCGCCAGCAGCCAGTCGCGGGCCGGTGTCGGCAGCAGGGCGCTCAGGCCGCGCCGTGGCAGCAGCAGGTCCGCGCTGCCCGGGCCGCTGAACAGCGCGTCCTTCAGCACGCGCAGGAAGACCTGCGCGCTCGCCTGCGACGCCGGCGTGTTCAGGGCGGCGACGCACAGCGGATCGATCAGGTCATCGCGGACCGCGCGCGGCAGGTGGGCGCAGAGCTCGGCCACCGTGAGCGCCGGGTCGCAGCGGAAGCCGCGCATCGTCCAGCCGCTGCTCGCCATCAGGAACCGCATCCGGTCGGGCCAGGACCAGGCCGCACAGCCCAGCACCCCGCGCAGGAAGGCGAGCGTGGGCAGGCCGGCGGGCAGGGTGAGGGTCTCGCGGTCGGGATAACGCAGCCGCAGCGGCGTGCGCAGCAGGTCCGCGTCGGGGTCGGCGCCGACGCGGCGCATCAGGGCCAGCGATGCCGTGTAGGCGCCGATCAGGATGTGCTGGCCGTTGTCCAGTGCCGGCTCGCTGCCTTCGAGGCTGCGCGCCCGGCCGCCGAGCGTCGGCGCCATCTCGAACAGCGTGACGGCGGCGCCCAGCGAGACCGCCTCCACGGCCGCGGCCAGGCCGGCCCAGCCGCCGCCGATGACGGCGATGCGGGTCACCTCAGCGCCCGCGCCAGTTGGTCTTCATCGCGATCCACAGCTTGCGCAGCGGCGTCAGCGCGATGCGTTGCTGCAGGACCTGGAACTGCTCGGCCTCGATCTCGCGCAGCAGCGTGCGGTAGATGTTGGCCATCATGACGCCGGGCTTCTGCGCCTTGCGGTCGGCCTCGGGCAACAGCGCCATGGCCTCGTCGTAGAGGCGGTGCGCGCGTTCGGCCTGGAACTTCATCAGCGCCAGGAAGCGGTCGCTGTAGCCCCAGGGCGCGTCGCGCTTGAGGATCTCGTGGGCCTTGACGTCGAACTGCTGCAGCTCGCTCACCGGCAGATAGATGCGGCCGCGGCGCGCGTCGTCGCCGACGTCGCGGATGATGTTGGTCAGCTGCATCGCCAAGCCCAGCTTGTGGGCGTAGGCGATGGTCTGGGCGTCGGTGCGGCCGAAGATGCCCGACGCCACCTCGCCCACCACGCCCGCCACCAGGTGGCAATAGCGCTGCAGGCCGGCGAAGTCCAGGTAGCGCGTCTGCTCCAGGTCCATCTGGCAGCCGTCGATGACGGCCAGCAGGTGCTCGGCGCGGATGTCGTAGTCCTTCACGTGCGGCAGCAGCGCCTTCATCGCCGGGTGCGAGGGCTGGCCGTTGAAGGCGCTCATGACCTCCTTGCGCCACCAGGCCAGCTTGGTCGCGGCCACGCCGGGATCCGAGACCTCGTCGACGACGTCGTCGACCTCGCGGCAGAACGCGTAGAACGCGGTGATCGCCGCGCGCCGCGGCGGCGGCAGGAAGAGGAAGGCGTAATAGAAGCTCGAGCCGCTGGCGGCGGCCTTCTGCTGGACGTACTGCTCCGGCGTGGAGGCGGCGCCGGCGCTGGCCGTCGCATCGGGGGTCTTGTCGGTCTTGGTGCTCATCGCGCCGTCCCTTCGCGGCGGGTGTTGCTGGGGGTCGCGTTCATCGTCAGCGCGCGCCACAGCAACAGGGGCGCGTCGGCGGCGCCGACGGTGGGGCGTCGCAGCAGGGCGGCGAAGCGCATCGCCTGCAGCCTGTCGAGAATGCGAAGGCCGCCTTGTACCACCAAGCGCAGCTCCCAGCCGGCCCGGCCCGGGATCCGGTGGACCAGCGGCGCCCCGTCCGCCATCAGCGCGCGGGCCCAGCCGCAGAGCTCGGCGATCAGCGCCCGCGCCGCCGGACTGTCGCGCAGGGACAGCAGGTCCTGTCCCTCGACGCCGTGACGCCGGCGGTCCTCCAGCGGCGCGTAGATCCGGCCGCGCGGACCGTCGACGGTGAAGTCCTGCCAGAAATTGATCAGTTGCAGCGCCGAACAGATCGCGTCCGACTGCCTCAGCGCGTCGGCGTCGTCGATGCCGTACAGATGCAGCAGCAGCCGCCCGACCGGGTTGGCCGAGCGCCGGCAGTAGTCCAGCAGTTCGGCGCGGGTGGCGTAGTCGGTCTTGACCAGGTCCTGCTCGAAGGCGTCGAGGAGGTCCTCCAGCAAGGGCAGCGGCAGCCGGTGCTCGGCGATCGCCCGCGCCAGCGGCGCGAACACCCGCGCGGCCCAGCGCGGGGAGGGCGCCCGGCCCGCCGCCACCGCGCGCAGGTCTGCGCGGTAATCGGCGAGGTCGCGCAGTCGCTGGGCGGCGCTGGCGTCGCCTTCGTCGGCGAGGTCGTCGGCGGTGCGCGCGAAGCCGTAGATCGCCATGATCGCGGGACGCAGCGCCGGCGGACACAGCCAGGAAGCGACAGGAAAGTTTTCGTAGTGCTCTATGCTCACGGCCGGCATTCTCCGCTGAGCGGCGGTGCCGTTTCCGACAACCTGACGCCCCGATCCCCGCGCCGTTCCCCGGGAACGTCAAGAACCGCAGTACACGAGCAGTACCCCGGCGAACCGTACGCCGTCGGTTTGACACGTCCGGACACGCTGAATACATTACTGACCGGTCAGTCAGTTACTCCGGTGCCCGCCTAAGGGCGCCGCGGCTTTGTCGAGGTGTTCATGCCCCAACGGTCTCTTGTGTCCCTGCCCGCCGCCGCGCCCGGCCTGGCGTCCATCGCGCCGTCCGGGCGTGTTGTTTCCGGAACCTGGGTTGCCGGAACCTGGGGCCGCGCGCTGACCGGCGGCCTGGCGGCGATCGCCGTCGTGGTGCTGGCCGCCTGCGGCAAGCAGGCGCCGCCGCCGGAGCCCGACCGCTACGTGCGCACGCTGGTGCTGACGCCGCAATCGGCCGGCCTGCAGCGCGAGTTCGCCGCCGAAGTCCGCGCCCGCGTCGAGTCGCGGCTGTCCTTCCGCGTCGCCGGCAAGATCCTGGAGCGCCGCGTGGACCTGGGCTCGGTGGTGAAGCCGGGCCAGACGCTGGCGCGCATCGACAGCTCGGACCTGGTGCTCGCGCAGGAGGCGGCCAAGGCTTCGGTGCTGGCGGCCCGGGTGAACCGCGACCAGCTCGGCGCCGATTACCGGCGCTACATCGACCTGCACCGGCAGGGCTTCATCAGCGCCGCCGAACTGGACCGCCGCGATGCCGCGTTCAAGGCCGCGCAGGCGCAATATGAATCGGCGCGCGCGCAATCGGACGTGCAGCGCAACCAGGCGCAGTACTCCAGCCTGGTGGCGGACGCGCCCGGCGTCGTCACCGGCATCGATGCCGAGCCCGGCATGGTCGTGGCCGCCGGCACGCCGGTCGTGCGCGTGGCCAACGACGGCCCGCGGGACATCGTCTTCTCCGTGCCCGAGGACCAGGTCGCGCTGGTGCGCGCCGCCGCGGCGCGGCCCGACGGGCTGAAGGTGCGCCTGTGGACCGACACCAAGGCCGAACCGCAGCCGATCAAGCTGCGCGAGTTGGCCGCGGCCGCCGATCCGGTGACGCGGACCTTCCTGGTGAAGGCCGAACTCAACGACCAGAACGTCCGCCTGGGCCAGACCGCCACGGTGATCCTGACCGGCACGCCCTCGGATAACGCGATCAAGCTGCCGCTGAGCGCGGTGATGGAATCGCAAGGCAAGAGCGCCGTGCTGCTGCTGGACCCCAAGACCATGACCGTGCAGCCCCGGCCGGTGACCGTCGTCGGTGCGGAAGGCAACGAGCTGGTGGTGCAGGGCCTGGCGCCCGGTATGGAGATCGTGGCCGCCGGCGGCCATGTGCTGACGCCCGGCCAGAAGGTCAAGCGCTTCCGCCCGCCGGGCACGCCGGTCGAGGGCTCGCCTTCGCCCGCGCCGTCCGCCGCCGCGTCTCGCTGATCCTCGGGAGCGCTGAATGAGCAACCCGAGCCGCGCCGGTTTCAACCTCTCGCGCTGGGCGCTGGAGCATGCCCCGCTGACGCGCTACCTGATGGTGGTGCTGATGGTGCTGGGCTTCGCCGCCTACTTCCAGCTGGGCCAGGACGAAGACCCCCCGTTCACCTTCCGCGCGATGGTCGTGCAGGCCTACTGGCCCGGCGCGACGCCGCAGCAGATGGCCGAGCAGGTCACCGACAAGATCGAGCGCACCCTGCAGGAGGTGCCGCATGCCGACAAGATCCGCAGCTACACCAAGCCGGGGGAGTCGCTGACCATCTTCCAGGTGAAGGACAACACTTCGCCGGGCGAGGTGCCCCAGCTCTGGTACACGGTCCGCAAGAAGATCGGCGACCTCAAGCCCACCTTGCCGCAGGGCGTGCTGGGGCCGTTCTTCAACGACGAGTTCGGCGACGTCTACGGCTCCATCTTCGCGCTGTCCTCCGACGGCGGCTTCTCCATCGAGGAGCTGCGCCAGCAGGCCGAGGCGGTGCGCTCCGAGCTGCTGCGCGTGCAGGACGTGGCCAAGGTCGACCTCTTCGGCGTGCAGGCCGAGAAGCTGTTCATCGAGATCTCGCAGAAGCGCCTGGCCGAACTGGGCCTGGACTTCAACCAGGTGGTCTCGCAGCTCAACGCGCAGAACGCGGTCGAGAGCGCCGGCGTCATGGACGCCAGCAGCGCCAACGTGCAGATCCGCATCGAGGGCCAGCTCAATTCCGTCCAGGCGCTGAGCGACTTCCCGATCCGTGGCACCAACCCGACCACCGGCGCCGCCAGCAGCCTGCGCCTGGGCGACATCGCCACGGTGCGCCGCGGTTATGTCGACCCGGCCACGACGATGGTGCGCTTCAACGGCAAGCAGGTCGTGGCCCTGGGCGTGTCGATGGGCAAGGGCGGCGACATCATCGCGCTGGGCAAGGCGCTGCAGGCCACCGTCAAGCGGCTGCAGCAGCAACTGCCCGCCGGCATCACGCTGCAGCAGATCCAGGACCAGCCCGCCGCGGTGAAGACCTCCGTCGGCGAGTTTGTCCACGTGCTGATCGAGGCCGTCATCGTCGTGCTGGGCGTGAGCTTCATCAGCCTGGGCCTGCACACCAAGCCGCTGCGCATCGACGTGTGGCCGGGCCTGGTGGTCGGCATCACCATCCCGCTGGTGCTGGCCATCACCTTCGTGGTGATGCTGTATGCCGGCGTGGGGCTGCACAAGATCTCGCTCGGCTCGCTGATCATCGCGCTCGGCCTGCTGGTCGACGACGCGATCATCGCGGTCGAGATGATGGTGCGCAAGCTGGAGGAGGGCTACGACAAGATGCATGCGGCGACGTACGCCTACGACGCCACCGCCAAGCCGATGCTGACCGGCACGCTGATCACCGCGGTGGGTTTCCTGCCCATCGGCCTGGCCAAGTCCACCGTCGGGGAATACACCTTCGCGATCTTCGCGGTGACCGCCGCGGCGCTGGTGATCTCGTGGATCGTCTCGGTCTACTTCGTGCCCTACCTGGGCGCGCTGCTGCTCAAGACCCGCGCCGGCCATGAAGGCGAGGCCCACGAGGTCTTCGACACGCCGTTCTACAACCGCTTCCGCCGCTGGGTCGCGTGGTGCGTCTACCACCGCTGGAAGACCATCGGCCTCACCATCCTGGTGTTCGTGCTCGGCCTGGCTGGCATGGGCAAGGTGCAGCAGCAGTTCTTCCCGGATTCGAGCCGGCCGGAGATCCTGGTCGACCTGTGGCTGCCCGAGGGCTCGACCATCGAGCAGAGCAACGTCGTGGCCAAGCGCTTCGAGGCCCGCATGGCCAAGGAGCCGCTGGTGGGCAGCATCGCGACCTGGGTGGGCTCGGGCGTGCCGCGCTTCTACCTGCCGCTGGACCAGATCCTGCCCAACACCAACGTCAGCCAGGCCATCATCCTGCCCAAGACCCCGGCCGACCGCGAGACGCTGCGCCACAAGCTGCCGCAGATCCTGGCCGAGGAGTTCTCCGAGGTGCGCGGCCGCGTGAAGCTGCTGCCCAACGGCCCGCCGGTGCCGTATCCGGTGCAGTTCCGCATCGCGGGCGACGATCCCGCGCAGCTGCGGATCTACGCCGATCGCGCCAAGGAACAGATGCGCGCCAACCCCAACATGGTGGGCGTCAACGACAACTGGAACGAGGCCATCAAGGTCCTGCGCCTGCAGGTCGACCAGGACAAGGCGCGGGCGCTGGGCGTGACCAGCCAGAGCATCGCGCAGGCGGCGCGCATCCTGGTGTCGGGCACGACGGTGTCGCAGTACCGCGAGGCCGACCGGCTGATCGACATCGTCCTGCGCCAGCCGGTGCAGGAGCGCGACACGCTGTCGGAGCTCGCCAACGCCTACGTACCCACCGCCTCGGGCCGCTCGGTGCCGCTGACGCAGATCGCCAAGCCCCAGTTCACCTGGGAGCCCGGCGTGATGCATCGCGAGAGTCGCCAGTTCGCGATCACCGTGCAGGGCGACGTCATCGAGGGCCTGCAGGGCGCGACTGTGACCAGCCAGCTCTGGCCCGCGCTCGACGCGATGCAGAAGGAGATGCCGCCCGGCTACTCGATCTCGATCGCCGGCGCGGTCGAGGAAAGCAGCAAGGGCACCGGCTCGATCGCCGCCGGCGTGCCGATCATGCTGTTCATCACCTTCACGCTGCTGATGCTGCAGCTGCACAGCTTCTCGCGGGCGATGCTGGCCTTCCTGACCGGCTTCCTGGGCATCGCCGGTGTGTCGGCCGCGTTGCTGCTGCTGAACCGGCCCTTCGGTTTCGTCGCGCTGCTGGGCGTGATCGCGCTGATGGGCATGATCCAGCGGAACTCCGTCATCCTGATCGACCAGATCGAGCAGGACCGCGGCCGCGGCGTGCCACCGGCGCAGGCCATCGTGGAGTCCGCCGTGCGACGGCTGCGTCCGATCGCGCTGACCGCCGCCGCCGCGGTGCTGGCGATGGTGCCGCTGTCGCGCAGCGTGTTCTGGGGCCCGATGGCGGTGGCCATCATGGGCGGCCTGATCGTCGCCACCGTGCTGACGCTGCTGGCGCTGCCGGCGATGTACGCGGCCTGGTTCCGCGTCGAGCGCGACAAGGACGCCGGCATCGCCCCGTCGACGCATTGAACCGGCGATGCGGGAGGCCCCCAGGCCTCCGGCCTTCGGGGGTTAACCCCCGCCCGGGAGGGGCGGGGGCGGCCGTGGGAATCGGCTGAATCCTTGATTACAATCTCCGGTTTTCCGGATCGCGGACGGCAGGGCCCTGGGCTCTTCTCTCGCATCTCCGAATTACCAAGGGCCCGCCGCGCAGGACTGCGCGCAGCGATCGCGACGAGCCCCCATCACCCGGCGCGGGTGGCGAAATTGGTAGACGCACCAGGTTTAGGTCCTGACGCCTTCACGGGCGTGCCGGTTCGAGTCCGGCCCCGCGCACCACACTTCCAACTGATTCCGAGTCCACTATGGCTGTCACCGTCGAAACTCTCGAAAAGCTCGAACGCCGCATCACGCTCACGCTGGCGGCCGCTGACATCAACACCGAGGTCGAGTCCCGCCTGAAGAAGCTGGCCCGCACCGTCAAGGCCGACGGCTTCCGTCCCGGCAAGGTGCCGATGTCCTTCGTGGCGCAGCGCTACGGCGCGCAGGTGCAGTACGAAGTCGTGAACGACAAGCTGGGCGAGGCCTTCACCGTCGCCGCCAACGAAGCCAAGCTGCGCGTGGCCGGCATGCCCAGCATCGCCCAGAAGGACACGGCCGCCGAAGGTGAACTGGCCTTCGACGCGACCTTCGAGATCTACCCGGAAGTGAAGATCGCCGACCTGGCCGAGGCCGAGATCGAGCGCGTCGCCGCCGACGTCACCGATGAAGCCATCGACAAGACCGTCGAGATCCTGCGCAAGCAGCGCCGCTCGTTCGCCCAGCGCGGCGCGGCGGACGTGGCCGCCGACGGCGACCGCGTGACCATCGACTTCGAAGGCAAGATCGACGGCGAGCCTTTCGCTGGCGGCAAGGCCGACGGCTTCCAGTTCCTGCTGGGCGAAGGCCAGATGCTCGAGGCCTTCGAGAAGGCCGTGCGCGGCATGAAGGCGGGCGAGTCCAAGACCTTCCCGCTGGCCTTCCCGGCCGATTACCACGGCAAGGACGTCGCCGGCAAGGAAGCCGACTTCCTGGTCACGGTCAAGAAGATCGAGGCCCAGCACCTGCCCGAAGTGAACGAGGCTTTCGCCAAGGCCCTGGGCATCAAGGAAGGCACGGTCGAGGCGCTGCGCGCCGACATCAAGAAGAACCTCGAGCGTGAAGTGAAGTTCCGCGTGCTGGCCAAGAACAAGGGCGCCGCGATGGACGCGCTGGTCGGCAAGGCCGAACTGGACGTGCCCAAGGCGCTGGTCGCCGGCGAAGCCGAGCGCATGGTCGCCAACGCCCGCGAGGACCTGAAGAAGCGCGGCATCAAGGACGCCGACAAGGCCCCGATCCCCGCCGAGCTGTTCAACGAGCAGGCCGAGAAGCGCGTGCGCCTGGGCTTGGTCGTGGCCGAGCTGGTCCGCTCGCAGAACCTGCAGGCCAAGCCCGAGCAGCTGCAGGCCCACATCGAGGAAATCTCGCAGAGCTACGAGAAGCCGGCGGAAGTCGTGCGCTGGTACCTGTCGGACCGCGAGCGCATGGCCGAGGTCGAAGCCGTCGTGATCGAGAACAACGTCACCGACTTCATCCTGGGCAAGGCCAAGGTCACCGACAAGCAGCTGCCCTTCGACGAGCTGATGGCCACGGCCTGATCGGCCGGCTCGACGCCGTCTGGCGCGGGCTTTCCCGGCATCGCCCTTGATTCACCGGGAACTCATCGCCAAGTAAGGCGCCTGGCCGAGAGGCCGGCGCCTTTTTCTTTCCCCGGCGCAGCCGCCGGCGCGATCCCGCTTCGCAGGGGCCGCGCGGCGGCAAGGGGATGGAGCGCACGACATAATGGTTTGTCGTGATCTCGAACCAATTCAGAGGATTTCATGAGCGCGCTTGAAACCAGCAACCTGGGCATGGTGCCCATCGTCATCGAACAGTCGGGCCGCGGCGAGCGCGCCTACGACATCTACAGCCGCCTGCTGCGCGAGCGCATCGTCTTCCTGGTCGGCCCGGTGAATGACGCCGTCGCCAACCTCGTTGTCGCGCAGCTGCTGTTCCTGGAAAGCGAGAACCCGGACAAGGAGATCTCGCTGTACATCAACTCGCCGGGCGGCAGCGTCTCGGCGGGCATGTCGATCTACGACACGATGCAGTTCATCAAGCCGCAGGTCTCGACGCTGTGCATGGGCATGGCGGCCTCGATGGGCGCCTTCCTGCTGGCCGCGGGCGAGAAGGGCAAGCGCTTCGCGCTGCCGAACTCCAAGATCATGATCCACCAGCCGCTGGGCGGCGCTCAGGGCCAGGCCACGGACATCGAGATCCATGCCCGCGAGATCCTCAAGACCCGCGAGCAGCTCAACCGCATCCTGGCCGAGCGCACCGGCCAGAGCCTGGAGAAGATCCAGGCCGACACCGAGCGGGACTATTTCATGTCGGCCGCCGAGGCGTCGACCTATGGCCTGATCGACCAGGTCATCGAGAAGCGTCCCTGATCGCGACGCGGGATTCAGGCGGCCGCGGCGTCCCGTGGTCGTCGCGGGCCGCAGCCCGGATCCCGCGCCATGCGCTTCCTGACGCCGGCGGCGGCGTTCTCCCGTGGAATCCACCGTCCAGCGATGCCACCGGGAACTGCCGCCGCGGTGCAGCAACTGACCGCCGGTCGAGCGCGCCAACTGACCACTCTTAGGGGCTTTTATCCCCCCAAGGGTGGTGCCGGCAATTGAACTATCATCAATGCAGGCACTTGCCTGTATTCCCCGCAGCCCTCCAGCAGCCCCAGCCCCAGCAGCACTCCCATGGCCGAGAAAAAAGGCAATTCCAGCGAAAAAGTCTTGTACTGCTCCTTCTGCGGCAAGAGCCAGCACGAGGTCAAGAAGCTGATCGCGGGCCCGTCGGTGTTCATCTGCGACGAATGCATCGAGCTGTGCAACGACATCATCCGTGACGAAGTTCCGGCCGAGGCCGCGGCCGGCGGTCGCGCGAGCAAGTCGGACCTGCCCGTGCCCAGCGAGATCAAGACGACGCTGGACCAGTACGTGATCGGCCAGGACGTCGCCAAGCGCACGCTCTCCGTCGCGGTCTACAACCATTACAAGCGGCTGCGCCACGCGGCCGACACCAAGGACGGCGTCGAGCTGTCCAAGAGCAACATCCTGCTGATCGGGCCGACTGGCTCGGGCAAGACGCTGCTGGCCCAGACCCTGGCCCGCGTGCTGAATGTCCCCTTCGTGATCGCCGATGCGACGACGCTGACCGAAGCCGGTTATGTCGGCGAGGACGTCGAGAACATCATCCAGAAGCTGCTCCAGAACTGCAATTACGACGTCGAGCGCGCCCAGCGCGGCATCGTCTACATCGACGAGATCGACAAGATCAGCCGCAAGGCGGACAACCCCTCCATCACCCGCGACGTGTCGGGCGAGGGCGTCCAGCAGGCGCTGCTGAAGCTGGTCGAGGGCACGATGGCGTCGGTCCCCCCGCAGGGCGGCCGCAAGCATCCGAACCAGGACTTCCTCCAGATCGACACGACCAACATCCTGTTCATCTGCGGCGGCGCGTTCGACGGCCTCGAGAAGGTCATCCAGAACCGCTCGGAGAAGTCGGGCATCGGCTTCGGCGCCTCGGTCAAGAGCAAGAGCGAGAAGAAGGTCGGCGAACTGTTCCGCGAAGTGGAGCCGGGCGACCTGATCAAGTTCGGCCTGATCCCCGAACTGGTGGGCCGCCTGCCGGTGATCGCCACGCTCGGCGAGCTGACCGAGGACGCCCTGGTGCAGATCCTGACCGAGCCGCGCAACGCGCTGGTCAAGCAGTACCAGCAGCTGTTCTCGATGGACGGCGTGGAACTGGAAGTGCGGCCGTCGGCGCTGAGCGCCGTCGCGCGCAAGGCCCTGGCCCGCAAGACGGGCGCCCGCGGCCTGCGCTCGATCGTCGAGCATGCGCTGATCGACACTATGTTCGAATTGCCTTCGCTGGACAGCGTCGCCAAGGTCGTGCTGGACGAGCACAACATCGACGAGGACACCAAGCCGTTGCTGGTCTATCGCGAAACCAAGGCAAGCGCCTGAGGTCGCGATCACACGCCGGGCGATCTGCTTGCCATGACCCCTTGTGGAAGGCAATTGCTCAAAGGCTATTGAACGGCACCTTGTAATTGGTAGCTCGGACCCTAGATGGGCCTGAGAAAGAGAGGTTTTCATGTCCGGTCATCCGATCCTCCCCGCGGAACCCATCACGCTGCCGCTGCTGCCGCTGCGCGACGTGGTCGTCTTCCCGCACATGGTGATCCCGCTCTTCGTGGGCCGTCCCAAGTCCATCAAGGCCTTGGAAGCGGCGATGGAAGCAGGGCGCCAGATCATGCTGGTCGCGCAGAAGGCCGCCGGCAAGGACGAGCCCAAGCCCGACGACATGTTCGAGATGGGCTGCGTCTCCAGCATCCTGCAGATGCTGAAGCTGCCCGACGGCACGGTGAAGGTGCTGGTCGAGGGCCTGCAACGCGCCACGACCAACAAGATCGAGGACGGCGAGGAGCACTTCACCGCCGAGGTCCTGCCGATCCCGCCGGAAGCCGATGACCAGCCCGAGGTCGAGGCGCTGCGCCGCGCGGTGACGCAGCAGTTCGACCAGTACGTCAAGCTGAACAAGAAGATCCCGCCGGAGATCCTGACGTCCATCGCCGGCATCGATGACGCCGGCCGCCTGGCCGACACGATCGCCGCGCACCTGCCGCTCAAGCTCGACGCCAAGCAGTCGGTGCTGGACCTGTCCGAAGTGGGCAAGCGGCTGGAGAAGCTGCTGGACCTGCTCGAGCACGAGGTCGACATCCTCCAGGTCGAGAAGCGCATCCGTGGCCGCGTCAAGCGCCAGATGGAGAAGTCGCAGCGCGAGTACTACCTGAACGAGCAGGTCAAGGCCATCCAGAAGGAATTGGGCGACGGCGAGGAAGGCGCCGACATGGAGGAGCTGGAGAAGAAGATCCAGGCTGCTCGCATGCCGAAGGAAGCGCGCAAGAAGGCCGAGGCGGAGCTCAAGAAGCTCAAGCTGATGTCGCCGATGTCCGCCGAAGCGACCGTCGTGCGCAACTACATCGACACGCTGGTCAACCTGCCGTGGTCGAAGAAGACCAAGATCAAGCACGACCTGGCCAATGCCGAGGCGGTGCTGAACGAGGACCACTACGGCCTGGACAAGGTCAAGGAACGCATCCTCGAGTACCTCGCGGTGCAGCAGCGCGTCGACAAGGTCAAGGCGCCGATCCTGTGCCTGGTCGGCCCTCCGGGCGTGGGCAAGACCTCGCTGGGGCAGTCGGTGGCGCGTGCCACGGGCCGCAAGTTCGTCCGCATGGCGCTGGGCGGCGTGCGCGACGAGGCCGAGATCCGCGGTCACCGTCGCACCTACATCGGCTCCATGCCGGGCAAGGTGCTGCAGAGCCTGTCCAAGGTCGGCACGCGCAATCCGCTGTTCCTGCTCGACGAGATCGACAAGCTGGGCATGGACTTCCGCGGCGACCCGTCGTCGGCGCTGCTGGAGGTGCTGGACCCCGAGCAGAACCACACCTTCGCGGACCACTACATCGAAGTCGACTACGACCTGAGCGATGTGATGTTCGTGGCGACGTCGAACTCGCTGAACATCCCGCCGGCGCTGCTGGACCGGATGGAGGTCATCCGCCTGTCGGGCTACACCGAGGACGAGAAGGTCAACATCGCCCAGCGCTATCTGCTGCCCAAGCAACGCGGCAACAACGGCGTGAAGGAAGAGGAACTCGAGGTCACCGAGGATGCGATCCGCGGCGTGATCCGCTACTACACGCGGGAAGCCGGCGTGCGCTCGCTGGAACGCGAGGTCTCGAAGATCTGCCGCAAGGTCGTCAAGGGCCTGCAGCTCAAGACCTTCACCGGCAAGGTGGTGGTCACCGAGGACAACCTCAACGAGTTCCTGGGCGTGCGCAAGTACGACTTCGGCCGCGCCGAGAAGAAGAACCAGGTCGGCCAGGTGGTCGGTCTGGCATGGACGGAAGTGGGCGGCGACCTGCTGACCATCGAAGCCACCGCGATGCCGGGCAAGGGCAACATCATCCGCACCGGCTCGCTGGGCGACGTGATGAAGGAATCGGTCGAGGCGGCACGCACGGTGGTGCGGTCGCGGGCTCGCCGCCTGGGCATCAAGGACGAACTCTTCGAGAAGCGCGACGTGCACATCCACGTGCCCGATGGCGCGACGCCGAAGGACGGCCCGAGCGCGGGCGCCGCGATGACGACGGCTTTCGTGTCGGCGCTGACCGGCATCCCGGTGCGTGCGGACGTGGCGATGACCGGTGAGATCACGCTGCGCGGCGAGGTGACGGCGATCGGTGGCCTGAAGGAGAAGCTCCTGGCGGCCCACCGCGGCGGCATCAAGACCGTGATGATTCCGGAAGAGAACGTCAAGGACCTGCAGGACATTCCCGAGAACGTGAAGAACCAGCTGGAGATCGTCCCGGTCCGCTGGATCGACCGCGTGCTGGAAGTGGCGCTGGAGGCTTATCCGCAGGCGCTGCCGGACGAGGAGGCGGCGACCCCTCCGGCCGAGAAGGTCGCGGAGACCAAGCCGGCCGACGCGACCGGCGATTCGCTGAAGCACTGACCGGCGCTCGTTCGCGAGTCCGATGACAACGGCGCCTTCGGGCGCCGTTGTTCATTCCGCCGCGCGGGCGGCGAGGGGACCGGTGACGGTCGGGTGAATCGTCCTGGTGTTTGGGCGATCTTCATAAAGAAGTCGCCGAACTCTTGCGAGCGGGTGAAAAACCGTTCTATACTCTCGGCTTCAGCGCAAACGGTGCTGCGACGACAAGGCGAATCGCAAGAGACGCCAGGAAGTTGAAGCAGGCAGTGCGTTGAAGACCATGCGGGAATAGCTCAGTTGGTAGAGCGCAACCTTGCCAAGGTTGAGGTCGCGAGTTCGAGCCTCGTTTCCCGCTCCAGGTATTCAAAGGATGGAAGCTCCGGCTTCCATTTTTTATCGGAATCGGACACACCAAATCCGGTTTCAACAGAATCCCGTCCAGGGTTCTGGGGCGCGATAGCAAAGCGGTTATGCCCCGGATTGCAAATCCGGTCAGTCCGGTTCGACTCCGGATCGCGCCTCCAAAGAATGGACATTGCGGGAATAGCTCAGTTGGTAGAGCGCAACCTTGCCAAGGTTGAGGTCGCGAGTTCGAGCCTCGTTTCCCGCTCCACACGACACCAAAGGTCGGTGGGGTGATTCACTCCACTGTCCTGCGATGCGGGAATAGCTCAGTTGGTAGAGCGCAACCTTGCCAAGGTTGAGGTCGCGAGTTCGAGCCTCGTTTCCCGCTCCAAAAATCTCGAAAAGGGAAGCCTCCGCGGCTTCCCTTTTTTCTTGCCCGGTGGCCCCGATAATGCCCGGTCACTACGACATGGAACTCCGCTCGGAGCCGCCGTGGCCTGGATGGTGAAATCGGTAGACACAGCGGACTTAAAATCCGCCGCCCTCAACCGGCGTACGGGTTCGAGTCCCGTTCCAGGCACCACGCGCATGGCAACCGGCGGTCGCATCGCATGGGCATGTTTGCGCAGGAACTGTTGAACCCGGGCGTTCGCAAACGCGAGGTTCTCGGCTGGTCGATGTATGACTTCGCCAACTCGGGCTACACGACCGTTGTCCTGACCGCCGTCTACAACGCCTATTTCGTCGGCGTGATCGCCCGGGGCCAGCCGTCGGCGACGCTGCTCTGGACCGTGCTGATCGCGATCTCCAGCTTCCTGGTGATGGTGACGATGCCCGGTCTGGGCGCCTGGGCCGACGCGCACGGCGCGAAGAAGAAGCTGCTGGGCTTCTGCACCGGCGGTTGCGTGCTCTCGACCGCGGCGCTCGCGGTGTTCGGCCCCGATCAGCTGTGGTGGGCGGCGATCGCCGTCGTGCTCTCCAATGTCTTCTTTTCCTATGGCGAATCGCTGATCGCGGCGTTCCTGCCCGAGCTCGCGAGACGCGACGCGCTGGGCCGCGTGTCCGGCTGGGGCTGGGCCTTCGGTTATCTGGGCGGCATGCTCGCGCTGGGGCTGTGCCTGGGTTATGTGCTGAGCGCTCAAGCGCGCGGCGACACCGCCAGCCACTTCGTGCCGGTCACGATGCTCATCACTGCGGGCCTCTACCTGCTGGCCGCGCTGCCCACCTTCCTGCTGCTGCGCGAGCGCGCCGATCCGTGCGCGACACGCCGGGCCGCGCGCATGGGTTCCGGCCTCTCGCAGCTGTGGGCGTCTTGGCAGCGCGCCCGTGCCTATCCGGACTTCCTGCGCCTGCTGGCCTGCGGCACCAGCTACCAGGCCGGCATCGCCGTCGTCATCGCGCTGGCCGCCGTCTACGCCGAGCAGGCGCTCGGCTTCACCCAGGCGCAGACGATGACCCTGGTGTTCCTGGTCAACATCGCCTCGGCTGTCGGCGCGTTCGTGTTCGGTTATTACGAGGACCGCATCGGCCATCAGCCGGCGCTCGCGATCACGCTGGTCGGCTGGATGATCATGGCGCTGCTGGCCTTCCTGGCGACCACCGCCTGGCTGTTCTGGATCGCCGCGGTGATCGCGGGCCTGTGCATGGGATCGAGCCAGTCCTGCGGCCGCGCCCTGGCCGGCGCACTCGCGCCGCATGACCGGCTGGCCGAATTCTTCGGCCTGTGGACCTTCGCCACGCGACTGGCCGCGATCATCGGGCCGCTGACCTACGGCGCGGTCACCGTGCTGACGGCGGGCAACCACCGGCTCGCGATCCTGTCCACCGGGGTGTTCTTCGTGCTGGGCTACTGGCTGCTGCGGCGCGTGGACATGACGAGAGGCCTCTCGCGCGCGCTGGTCTGAGCGCTTCGACGGCGCCCGGCTTCAAGCCGTGGCGCGCGCGGCGACGATGTCACGCCAGCCCAGCGCCTCGCGGGCCAGATGCTGCAGCGGCGCGGGATCGCCGGTGCTCTCGAGCACCACGCGCCCCGTCCCCGTCGATGCCAGCCCCAGTCCTTCCCAGACCCGACGGGCCTGGCGCGCGACCGCATCTTCGATGTTGAGCAGGCGCACCTCCTCGCCCAGCGCCGCCTGGATGCGCAACTGCACCAGCGGATAGTGCGTGCAGCCGAGCAGCACCGTGTCGACGCCGGCCGCGCGCAGCGGCGCGCAGAAGCGCTCGATCAGCGCGCCGAGTGCGTCGCTGCCCAGGTCGCCTTGCTCGATCAGGGTGACCAGGCCCGGGCAGGGCTGGTTGACGAGCTCGACATCGCCCGCATGCGCGGCGACCAACTGCTCGAAGCGTCGACTCGCGATGGTGGCGGTCGTCGCCATCACGCCGATGCGGCCGTTGCGGGTCGCCGCGACGGCGGGCTTCACGCCCGGTTCGATGCCGACGACCGGCCAGTCGGGCCAGCGGTCCCGCATCGCCTGCACCGCGTGCGCGGTGGCGGTGTTGCAGGCCACGACCACCATCCGCGCGCCGACCTCGCGCAGGCGTTCGGCCACGCGCACGCTGCGTTCGACGATGTATTCGCTGCTGCGGTCGCCGTAGGGCGCGTGCGCGGTGTCGGCGAGGTAGTGCAGCGGCACCTGGGGCAGCTGCTCCCGCAGCGCCTTCAGCACCGTCAACCCACCCACGCCGGAATCGAAGACCCCGATGCAGGGGACGCGCGACTCGCGTTCGAGGGAGGCGGCGGGGGCGGTGGCGGAGGGCGCTGAACTCAAGATCGTCATCGTGGGGGTGGCGTGTCGGGAGCGGAGTCTAGAGGGATTCCCTCATTCCCGGCCTCCACCCGCTTGGCAGCCGTGAATCGATGGCTAGAATAGAACGATCGTTCGTTTTATTTTCGAGCCGGCGCCGAGGCGGTGCTCGCGGGTCCACGGAGATTCCGGGACGGGAGCAGGGGCGCATGACGGCTGGGAGACACGGGGGCGCCCCGGGGCTCCCATAGAATCGAATTAACGTTAACGTCAATCCAGCTTGGAGTGCTTCGATGAAGGTATTGGTCCCCGTCAAACGAGTCGTCGATTACAACGTCAAGGTGCGCGTCAAGAGTGACGGAACCGGCGTGGACATCGCCAACGTGAAGATGTCCATGAACCCGTTCGACGAGATCGCCGTCGAAGAAGCCGTCCGCCTGAAGGAGAAGGGCGTGGTCACCGAGGTGATCGCCGTCTCCTGCGGCGTCACGCAATGCCAGGAAACGCTGCGCACCGCGATGGCCATCGGCGCCGACCGCGCCATCCTCGTCGAGACCGACGCCGAACTGCAGCCGCTGGCAGTGGCCAAGCTGCTGAAGGCGCTGGTCGACAAGGAGCAGCCGCAGCTGGTGATCCTGGGCAAGCAGGCCATCGACGACGACTGCAACCAGACCGGCCAGATGCTGGCCGCGCTGACGGGGCTACCGCAAGGCACTTTCGCGTCGAAGGTGGAAGTGGCCGACGGCAAGGTCGCGGTGACGCGTGAAGTGGACGGCGGCCTGGAGACGGTCAGCCTGACGCTGCCGGCGGTCGTGACGACCGACCTGCGCCTGAACGAGCCGCGCTACGTGACGCTGCCCAACATCATGAAGGCCAAGAAGAAGCCGCTGGACGTGGTCAAGCCGGCCGACCTGGGCGTGGACGTGGCGCCGCGCATCAAGACGCTGTCGGTGGCCGAGCCGCCCAAGCGCAGCGCCGGCATCAAGGTGCCGGACGTGGCCACGCTGGTCACGAAGCTGAAGACCGAGGCCAAGGTCATCTGAGCCCCCAGAACAAGATTCGGAGATAAGACATGACCACCCTCGTCATCGCTGAACACGACAACGCCTCGCTCAAGGGCGCCACCCACCACGTCGTCACCGCCGCCGCCGCCATCGGTGGCGACGTGCACGTGCTGGTCGTCGGCTCGAACGCCGGCGCCGCCGCGCAGGCCGCCGCGAAGATCTCGGGCGTCGCCAAGGTGCTGCACGCCGACGGCGCGCAATTCGCCGACGGCCTGGCCGAGAACGTCGCCGCGCAGGTGATCGCCATCGCCAAGGACTATTCGCACGTGCTGTTCCCGGCCACCGCCGCGGGTAAGAACGTCGCGCCGCGCGTGGCCGCGCTGCTGGACGTGGGCCAGGTGAGCGACATCACCAAGGTCGTCTCGGCCGACACCTTCGAGCGCCCGATCTACGCCGGCAACGCGATCGCGACCGTGCAGTCGACCGACTCGGTCAAGGTGATCACCGTCCGCACGACCGGTTTCGACTCCGCCGCCGAAGGCGGCAGCGCGGCGGTCGAGTCGCTGACGGCCGTGGCCGACAGCGGCAAGAGCAGCTTCGTCGGCCGCGAGGTGACGAAGAGCGACCGCCCCGAGCTGACCGCCGCCAAGATCATCGTGTCGGGTGGCCGCGCGCTGGGCAGCAGCGACAAGTTCAATGAAGTGCTGACCCCGCTGGCCGACAAGCTGAATGCCGCGCTGGGTGCTTCGCGCGCCGCGGTGGACGCGGGCTACGCGCCCAACGACTGGCAGGTCGGCCAGACCGGCAAGATCGTCGCGCCGCAGCTGTACATCGCGGCCGGCATCTCGGGCGCCATCCAGCATCTGGCCGGCATGAAGGACTCCAAGGTGATCGTGGCGATCAACAAGGATCCGGAAGCGCCGATCTTCTCGGTGGCCGATTACGGCCTGGAAGCCGACCTGTTCACGGCTGTCCCTGAACTGGTCAAGGCCCTGTAATCGATCGCTGAGCACCGCGACCGCATCGAACGGTCGCCGACGAGACCAAGGGCGCCCGCCGACGACGCGCGGCGCCCTTTTTTCATCCGGAGACACCCCATGACCTACCGCGCCCCGATCAAGGACATGCTGTTCGACATGCAGGCCCTGGCCGGCCTGCAGACGCTGTCCGAGCAGATTCCCGCGTTCGCCGACCACGGCCTGGACACCGCGCAGGCGGTGCTCGAGGAATCGGCCAAGCTCAACGAGGACGTCATCGCCCCGTTGAACGTGGAAGGCGACAGGAATCCCTCGTACTGGAAGAACGGCGAGGTCTTCGCGACGCCAGGCTTCAAGGCGGCGTTCAAGCAGTACGTCGAGGGGGGCTGGCAGGGGCTGCAGCATCCGGAGGCCTACGGCGGTCAGGGCCTGCCCAAGACGATCGGCGCGGCTTGCGGCGAGATCGTGCAGGCGGCCAATGTCAGCTTCGCGCTGTGTCCGCTGCTGACCGACGGCGCGATCGAGGCGCTGCTGGTGGCGGGCTCCGAGGCGCAGAAGCAGACCTTCATCCCCAAGCTGATCTCCGGCGAGTGGACCGGCACGATGAACCTGACCGAGCCGCAGGCGGGCTCGGACCTGGCGATGGTGCGCACGCGCGCCGAGCCGCAGGGCGACGGCACCTACAAGATCTTCGGCACCAAGATCTTCATCACCTGGGGCGAGCACGACATGGCGGACAACATCGTCCACCTGGTGCTGGCCCGCGTGCCGGGCGCGCCGGAAGGCGTCAAGGGCATCAGCCTGTTCCTGGTGCCGAAGTTCCTGGTCAACGAGGACGGCTCGCTGGGCGCGCGCAATGACGCGCACTGCGTGTCCATCGAGCACAAGCTCGGCATCAAGGCGAGCCCGACCGCCGTCCTTCAGTTCGGCGATCACGGCGGCGCGATCGGCACGCTGATCGGCGAGGAGAACCGCGGCCTCGAGTACATGTTCATCATGATGAACGCGGCCCGCTTCGGCGTGGGCGTGCAGGGCATCGCGGTGGCGGATCGCGCCTACCAGAAGGCGGTCGAGTACGCGAAGGACCGCGTGCAGTCGCGCCCGGTGGATGGCTCGTCGAAGGACGCGGCCGCGATCATCCACCACCCCGACGTGCGCCGCATGCTGATGACGCAGCGCGCGCTGGTCGAGGGCTGCCGCGCGATGGCGATCGATGCCGCCGCGGCCTACGACATGGCGCATCACCACGAGGACGCCGAGACCCGCCAGCAGGCGCAGGCCTTCTACGAATTCATGGTGCCGCTGGTCAAGGGCTACAGCACCGAGATGAGCCTGGAGGTGACCTCGCTGGGCGTGCAGGTGCACGGCGGCATGGGCTTCATCGAGGAGACCGGCGCGGCGCAGTACTACCGCGACGCGCGCATCCTGCCGATCTACGAAGGCACGACCGCGATCCAAGCCAATGACCTGGTGGGCCGCAAGACGGTGCGCGACGGCGGCGCGTTCGCGCGCTCGGTCGCGGCGCAGGTCGAGGAAACCGAAGGCGCGCTGGCCGCCAGCGGCAGCGCCGACGCGCTGGCGGTGCGGGCGCAGCTCGCGGCGGCGCGCGCGGCCTTCGTCGACGTCGTCGATTTCATCGCCGCCAACGGCAAGGCCAATCCGAATGCCGCCTTCGCGGGCTCGGTGCCCTACCTGATGGTGGGCGGCAACCTGATGGCCGGCTGGCAGCTGGCGCGCTCGCTGCTGGCGGCGCAGGAGCTCAAGGCCGCCGGCCAGGACGTCGCGTTCATGGACGCCAAGATCGCCACCGCGCGCTTCTACGCCGAGCACATCCTGCCGCGCTGCGCCGCGCAGCGCGATGCCGTTGTGAACGGCGCGGGCAGCGTGATGGCGCTGCCGGTCGACGCGTTCTGAGCCGTTTCATCGAAGAGGAGACCCGAGGTGGCACTTCCCCCGCTGTTCAACACCCTGCGCCTGCCGGTGATCGGCTCGCCGCTGTTCATCATCAGCAATCCGAAGCTGGTGATCGCGCAATGCAAGGCCGGCATCGTCGGCTCGATGCCGGCGCTCAACGCGCGCCCGGCCGAGCTGCTCGACGAGTGGCTGGCCGAGATCACCGAGACCCTGGCCGCGCATGACCGCGCGCATCCGGAGTCGCCGGCGGCGCCGTTCGCGATCAACCAGATCGTGCACAAGAGCAATGACCGGCTCGAGCACGACATGGCCCTGTGCGCCAAGTACAAAGTGCCCATCGTGATCACCTCGCTGGGCGCGCGCGAGGACGTCAACGCCGCGGTGCACGGCTGGGGCGGCATCGTGCTGCACGACATCATCAACAACAAGTTCGCGCGCAAGGCCATCGAGAAGGGCGCCGACGGCCTGATCGCCGTCGCGGCGGGCGCGGGCGGCCATGCCGGCGTCAAGAGCCCGTTCGCGCTGATCCAGGAGATCCGCGAGTGGTTCGACGGTCCGCTGGCGCTGTCGGGCTCGATGGCCAGCGGCGACGCGATCCTCGCGGCGCAGGCGATGGGCGCGGACCTGGCCTACATCGGCTCGGCCTTCATCGCGACCGAGGAGGCGCGCGCCGCCGACGACTACAAGCAGATGATCGTCGAGAGCAACAGCGACGACATCGTCTACAGCAACCTGTTCACCGGCGTGCACGGCAACTACCTGAAGGGCTCGATCGTGAAGGCGGGGCTCGATCCGGAGAACCTGCCCGAGAGCGACCCGACGAAGATGAACTTCGGCGGCAACGGCGCGAAGGCGTGGAAGGACGTGTGGGGCAGCGGCCAGGGCATCGGCGCGATCCGCGAGGTGCTGCCGGCCGGCGAACTGGTCGCGCGCTTCGGCCGCGAGTACGCGGCGGCGCGCCAGCGTCTGGCGCTGGGCTGAGTCCTCGCGCGGCGGGTCGCCCGCCCGACCCCGCGCCGGCGCTGCCGGCGCCCTTGAAGAACGCCCCGCATGCGGGGCGTTCGCCATTGGGGGACGGCGGCATCCTCGCACGCGCCCTTGCGCTCCCCGGGGGGATCGGCCAACATCGACGCAAAGTCGATCGGGCATGCCTTCAGGGAGGCAGCGTGGGCGAAGTCGAGGCACAGCGCGCCGCGGCAAGCGGCGTCGCATTGGACGGGGACGAGGCCGGTGATCCGGCCCCTTCCTTTCTTGCGATCCAGCCAGCGGGCCGTCGGGCCCGCCTGCGCGCGTTCGCGACGATGGGGCTGTCGCTGGGCGTCTGCCTGGCGCTGGCGCCGTTCGCGAAGCTGCAGCTGCCGGCCGTGGCGGCCTTCATCCCGTTGTATGAGGCGGCGCTGGTCCTCAACGACCTGATCACCGCGGCGCTGCTCTATGGCCAATGGCGGATCACGCGCCTGCGTGCGCTGGCGGTGCTGGCCAGCGGCTACCTGTTCACGGCCACCATCACCATCGGCCACGCACTCTCCTTCCCCGGTCTGTTCGCGCCCGGCGGCGTGCTGGGCGCCGGGCCGCAATCGACGGCCTGGATCTACATGTTCTGGCATGGCGGCTTTCCGCTCTTCGTGGTCGTCTACGCCTGGATGCGCCGCGGGACGCCGGCGCCCGACGCCGACGCCGATGCCGCCGGCGAGCGACGCACCGCGGTGCTCGCGACCGCGGCGGCGCTGATCCTCGGCGTCGGCCTGACGGCGCTGGCGACCGCCGGCCACGCGCTGTTGCCGGCGATCATGAGCGGCAACCGCTACACGCCGGCGATGCTGGTGACGGTCGGCACCGTCTGGGTCCTGTGCATCGCCGCGCTGCTGGCGCTGCTGCCGCGGCGGCGCGATGCCAGCATGCTGGACCTGGGCCTGATGGTGGTGATGGTGGCCTGGCTGTGCGACATCGCCCTGTCGGCCATGCTCAACGGCGGCCGCTACGACCTGGGCTTCTACGCGGGCCGCATCTACGGCCTGCTGGCCTGCAGCGCGGTGCTGGCGGAACTGCTGTTCGAGAACGCCGTGCTGTACGCGCGCCTGGCGCAGGCGCATGGCCGCGAGCGGCAACGCGCCGCGGAGCTGGCGCTGGCGCGCGACGAGGCGCAGCGGGCCAACGCCTCGAAGAGCCTGTTCCTCGCCAGCATGAGCCACGAGATCCGCACCCCGATGAATGCCGTGATCGGGCTGACCCATCTGGCGCTGCAGGGCCCGCTCGAAGGCCGGCAGCGCGACTATGTCGCCAAGGCCCACACCTCGTCGAAGGCGCTGCTCGCGCTGCTGAACGACATCCTGGACTACTCCAAGGTCGAGGCCGGCAAGATCAGCCTGGAGGCCGAGGAGTTCGGCATCGAAGAGGTGGTCGAGAACGTCGGCGAGCTGTTCTCGGCGCGGCTGGAGGAGACCGGCCTGGACCTGGTCTTCGACATCGACCGGGAGGTGCCGCCGCGTGTCGTCGGCGATGCCTTCCGGCTGACGCAGGTGCTCAACAACCTGGTCGGCAACGCGATCAAGTTCACGCCGCGCGGCGAGATCGTGATCCGCGTGGAGCTGATCGAGCGCACGCCCGAGCGCGTCGGCCTGCGGCTGGCGGTGCGCGATACCGGCATCGGCATGAGCCGCGAGACCCGCGAGCGGCTCTTCGAGGCCTTCGCGCAGGGCGAGTCCGGCACCGCGCGCCGCTTCGGCGGCACCGGCCTGGGGCTGGCGATCTGCCGGCGCCTGGTGGCGCTGATGGGCGGCGAGATCGCGGTCGACAGCGAGCTGGGGAGCGGCTCGACCTTCCGCTTCAGCGCCTGGTTCGGACTGACGGCGGCGGGTGAACCGCGGCGCGACCTGCATCGGATCCGCGGCATGCGCGCGCTGGTGATGGACGGACCGCCGACCGAGCGCGAGGCCTGGATCAGCATGCTGTCGAGCTGGCGCTTCCAGGTGAGCGCGGCGGCTTTCGTCGACGACGCGGTCTTCAAGTTCCAGCGCGCCGCGAGCCATGAGCTGCCGTATGAGCTGCTGGTGCTGGACGGCAAGACCGGCGCCGCGGCGGTACTCGAGAAAGTGGAGACGCTCTGCGCCGAGCGGGGCCTGCCGACGCCGCGCGTGCTGGTGCTGACGGGGCAGCATCACGTCGATGCGCTGGAGCGCGAACTCGGGCCGCGCGAGGGCCTGCAGGTGCTGGTCAAGCCGGTGACGCCGTCCCGGCTGTTCGAGGCGATCGTGCGACTGCAGCACGGCACCGAGGCGCCGCGGATCGCGCGCCCGCTAGAGAAGACGCTGGACGAGGCGCTGCGGTCCTTGCGGGGCGCGCAGGTGCTGCTGGTCGAGGACGACCCGGTCAACCAGCAGGTGGCGCAGGCCTTCCTGGAACTGGGCGGCCTGGCGGTGACGATTGCCGGCAACGGGCTGCAGGCGGTGGACCTGGTCCGCGAGCGCGCTTTCGACCTGGTGCTGATGGACATGCAGATGCCGGAGATGGGCGGCATCGAGGCCACCCGCTGCATCCGGCTGCTGCCCCAGGGCGAGGGCCTGCCGATCGTCGCGATGACGGCGGCGGCGATGGACGAGGATCGCCAGGCCTGCCTGGCGGCGGGCATGGACGCCCACATCGGCAAGCCGATCGTGCCGGCCGAGCTGGTGGAAGCGCTGCTGAAATGGGCCCAGCCACCGAGCCGGGTCGCTGACGGCGTGGCGTGACGACGGCGTCAGCCTTCCGCGTGCAATGACGCCCCGCATCGCGGGCCTTCTCTTTCGGTCCGTCGACACCCAATCAGTTTGTTGCAACGGTGAAACGATGCATGAACAGCGGGGCCATTTATTGCTCCGGTTCATGCGTCCTATGCTTGGTCTCGTCGCAATCGTTCGATTCCGATGCACACGGTATGACTACCCTCTGATTGAAAGGACTGCAATGAAAATCGCGCTCGTCGCCCCCACTGGGAAAATCGGTTCCGAGATTGCCAAGGAGGCCCTGCATCAAGCGCATGAAGTGATCGGTATCGTGCGTTCCGCCCGTCCGGCACCTGAAGGCCTGGAAGCTGTCGATCTGAAAGTGGTGGACATTGCCGACACAGCGGCATTCTCCAAGGCGATTGCAGGGGCCGATGTGCTGGCCAGCGCCTATGGCGCGCACGGTGACAGCATCGACACCGTGGTGGATGCCGCCCATGCCCTGGTGGCAGCGGCCCGCGCGGCCAATATCAAGCGCGTCATCGTGGTGGGGGGCGCGGGTAGCCTGGAGGTCGCCCCCGGCGTCTTGCTGGTGGACGCGCCCACTTTTCCGGCCGCTTATCGGGCGTATGCGCTTGCGCACAACAAGGCATTCCATGTGCTCAAGTCCGCGAACGATCTCGATTGGACGTTCTTCTCGCCGGCGGCGGAAATCGGACCGGGCGAAAAGATCGGCAATTACAAGGTTGCGGCCAGGACGCTGCAGGTCAACGCTGCGGGCCAGAGCAAGATCTCATATCCGGACTATGCCGAAGCCTTCGTGGCGGAAATTGTCCGGGGTGATTTCATCCGGAACATCATGACCGTGGCCTACGCATGAAGGGGCAAGCCGTCGAGCGCTCGCGGTGATGCTGGCTGTGCCGCCGCCGCGGCGGCCGCCGCCAGCCCCTGCAGGCTGCATTGGCGTTGCACGAAATCGCTGCAGGAGAACAGTTCGGCGATCCAATCGATGAAGACGCGTAGCTTGGTCGACAGGTGCCGGTTCGGTGGATACACCACATGGATGGGAATGGAGTCGGCGCACCAGTCGAGCAATAGCGGCACCAACTGACCCGAGGCGATGTGTGGCTGCACCATGACCGTGGTCGATCGCATGATGCCAAGCCCTGCCAGGGCCGCTGCCAAGGTGGCGTTGGAGTCGTTCATCGCCACGACATGGCGCCCCTCGAACTCGATGCGTTCCGTTGCGTTGGTGAAGGTGAATGGGAAGACCTTTCCCGTACGCGGGGAAAAGAAGTTGATGACCTTGTGGCCGTCCGCTTCAATGTCGCGCGGATGCGTGGGCTTGCCGTGACGTTCGAGGTAAGCGGGGGCCGCGCAATAGACCAGATGGAATTCGCCGATGCGGCGTGCCACCAGTGACTGATCGGTGAGTTCGCCGCCACGTAGTACGCAGTCGATGTTCTCGCTGATCAGATCCACCGGACGGTCGCTCACACCCAGGTTGACCTGAATGTCGGGGTAGCGTGTATGGAAATCCGGCAGCGCAGGAATGAGCACCTGCTGCGCGACGGCCGGAGCCGCGTCGATGCGCAGCCGGCCTCGCGGCTTGGACTTCGCATGCACCATGCCCGCTTCAAGCTCGTCGAGTTCGCTGAGCAGGTGCAGGGCGCGCTCATAGTAGGCGGCGCCTTCGACGGTCACCGTGACACGCCGCGTGGTGCGGTTGAACAGCTTGGTCTGCAGGTGAGACTCGAGCATCTGGATGAGCCGCGTCACCGTCGGCTTCGGCAGGTTCATCGAGTTGGCTGCGCGTACGAAATTGCCCACCTCCACGACGCGAACGAAGGCTTGCATCGCCAGCAATCTGTCCATCGACACTTTTTCCCTGCCTCTCTGTCACGCGCTGTTCGCGCGGATCGGAATGTTAGGACAGGGATTGTTGCGGCTCAGAAATGAAGCAGGAGCGTCAGGACCGTGATTGGATGGTTTGGTTGTCATTCGGTGGCAAATCGGTGAATGCGCCGAATGGTGTTCAAGGGGCCAGCACGCGGTGGGGCACGACGCGCCCTACGAGTCGTTCGTGCTGGTTCTAGCCAAGCCGGTGAGGGAATGAAGTGCCAGGCCTGCGGTCACGCGGCCGGCACCTGGGGCAGCCGCGCCGCGCGGCAAGACTGCACATTCAGCGGCCTGATCCCTCGAGGCGGCGGCAGGCGCCGCCGCCTTCGGCGCTCACTTGATCGTCGTGAACCGTGCTTCCGGCCGGTCGTCGGAGCGGTGGGGCGTCGTGACGTTCTTCTTCATCGCCCACGGACGCACCTGGTGGTGCAGCGGGATGAAGAACACCTCGTCGCGGATGCGCACCAGGCCCTCCTTCAGCAGCGCGTTGCGCTTGGCCACGTCGCCCTCGACCTTCGCGGCGTCGATGATCTGGTCGAGCTTGGCATCGCTCAGCCGGAAGTAGTTGCCGCTGCCGTCCGCGCCGCCGACCCGCGTGCGCGCCAGCGACTGCATCGTGTACAGCGCGTCATACGTGGGCACGCCCCAGCCGTACAGGAACAGCGGGTACTCGAAGGCCTGCAGCTTCGGGCTGAAGGTGCTGAACGACTCGGTCTGCAGGCGCGCCTTGATGCCAACCTTGCTCCACATCGACACCACCGCCAGGCAGATCTCCTCGTCGTTGACGTAGCGGTTGTTGGGGCAGTTCATCGGAACTTCGAAGCCGCCCGGATAACCGGCGTCGGCCAGCAGCTTGCGGGCGCGCTCGGCGTCGACCTTGGTCGGCACGTCGATGTCCGGCGCATTGCCGTTGACGCCCGGCGCGACCATGATGCCGGCGGGCACCGACAGGCCACGCATCGTCGCGCGCTTGATCGCCTCGCGGTCGATGGCCAGCGACATCGCCTCCCGCACCCGCTTGTCCTTGAACGGGTTCTTGCCGGTGACGTTGCTGCCCTTGAGCTGCTCGCTGCCCTGGTCCATGCCGATGAAGATCGTGCGGGTCTCGCTGCCTTCCAGCACCGTCAGCTTGCCGTCGGCCTTCAGCCGGCCCACGTCCTGCGTCGGGATGTCGGACAGCAGGTCCACGTCGCCCGACAGCAGCGCCGCGACGCGCGTCGGGTCGGACTTGATCGGCGTGTAGATCACCTCGTCGACATTGGTCGCGTTCTTCGCGTCCCACCAGTCCTTGTTCTGGACCATCGTGATGCGCTGGTCCGGCTGCCAGCCCGTGATCCGGTACGGGCCGGTGCCGTTGGCGTTGCGCGTGGCGAAGGTCTCTTCCTTGGCCTTGAAGTCGGGCAGGTTGATCGCCTTGTTCTTCTCCGCCCAGGTCTTGCTCATGATGCGGAAGTCGACGAACTGCCGCAGCACGATCGGATTGGGCGCCGACAGGATCACGTCGACGGTGTGGCTGTCGACCTTCTTGATGTCGGCCACGCCGGCCACGAACGGATGCATCGTGCCCACCGGCTGCTTGATGCGGTGGAAGGAGAACACCACGTCGTCGGCGGTGAACGGCGAGCCGTCATGGAACTTGACGCCTTTGCGCAGCTCGAAGCGCCAGCTCGTGGGGCCGGTCTGCGTCCACTTGGTGGCCAGCGCGGGCTCGACCTGGTACTGGCGGTCGTACCTCGTCAGGCCTTCGTAGGCATGCATCGAGATCGCGTTGGTCGTGCTGTGGTTCTGCGAATGCGGGTCCAGCGTGAGCACGTCGTTCTGCGCGGCCCAGCGCAGCGGGGCGGCGAGCGCCTCGTGGGCGGGCAGGGCCGCGCCCATCAGGGCGGCGGCACCGACGGCGGCGGCGGACAGCAACAGGCGCGCGGACCGGATCGGTCCGATGGATTTCCTCGACATGAGCGGTAGCTCCCTTGGCAACGTCGTTAAGCAAACGTGAAGTCGCCTGGATGCTAGCCGCCGGGGCCCGGTCCGGGAGCGAGGTCCACCCTGGGGATTGCCCCAGGGCCGGACCGGAAAACCCAGCCGCCGCGGCCGGTCCTTCAGGACGCGCGCCGGCCCTTCGGCGGCGGGCCGCTCACTTGATCGTCGTGAAGCGCGCCTCGGGCCGATCGTTGGAGCGGTGCAGCGTCTGCAGATTGGCGCGCATGGCCCACGGCCGCACCTGGTGGTGCAGCGGGATGAAGAGGTATTGATCGCGGATCAGCACCAGGCCGTCGCGCAGCAGCGCATCGCGCTTGGCGGTGTCGCTTTCGCTCTTGGCGGCGTCGATCAGCTTGTCGAGCGTGGGATCGCTGACCTTGGAGAAGTTGAAGCTGCCATCCGCGCCGCCGCTGCGGGTGCGGGCCAGCGCCTGCATCGCGTAGAGCGCGTCGCGGGTCGACACGCCCCAGCCCAGCATGAACAGCGGCGCCTCGAAGCGCTGGAACAGCTGGCTGTGCTGCGACATCGGCTGCGCGGTCAGCCGCGCGGTGATGCCGATCTTGCTCCACATCGACACGACGGCCAGGCAGACCTTCTCGTCGTTGACGTAGCGGTTGTTGGGGCAGTTCAGCGGGACCTCGAAGCCGCTGGGGTAGCCGGCATCGGCGAGCAGCTTCTTGGCCTTGGCGATGTCGGGCGCGCGCGGCTTGTCCAGCGCCGCGTCGTAGCCGTGCACGCCGGGCGCGACCATCAGCGCCGCCGGCACCGACAGCCCGCGCATGATGCTGCGCTTGATGGCTTCGCGGTCGATGGCCAGCGACAGCGCCTCGCGCACGCGCACGTCCTTGAACGGGTTCTTGCCCTTGACCGACGCGCCGCGCAGTTCGTCGCTGCCCAGGTCCATCGCGAAGAAGATGGTGCGGGTCTCGGGACCGTCGATCGACTTGAGCTTGGCATCGGCCTTGAGCGCGCCCACGTCCTGCGTGGGCACGTCGGTCAGCAGGTCCACGTCGCCCGAGGTCAGCGCCGCGACGCGCGTCGGGTCCGACTTGATCGGGATGTAGCTGACCTCGGTGATGTTGCCCTTGTTCCTGTCCCACCAGCCCTTGTTGATGACCATCGAGACCTTCTGGTCGGGCTGCCACGAGGTGATCTCGTAGGGCCCGGTGCCGGCGGCGTGGCGGCTGGCGTAGTTCTCGTCCTTGGCCTTGTAATCGGCCATCTGCGTGGCCCGGTTCTTCTCGGACCAGGCCTTGCTCATGATCCGGAAGTCGACCAGGTTGCGCAGCAGGATGGGCTGCGGCGAGTCGAGGATCAGGTCGACGGTGAAGTCGTCGACCTTCCTGATTTCCTTGATGCCGGTGACGTAGATCTGCATCGTGCCCTGCGGCTGGCGGACGCGGTCGAAGCTGAAGACCACGTCGTCGGCGGTGAAGGGCGAGCCGTCGTGGAACTTCACACCCTTGCGCAGTTCGAAGCGCACCTGCGTCGGGCTGATCGTCGTCCATTTCGTGGCCAGGCAGGGCTCGATCTCCCACTGCTCGTTGTAGCGGGTCAGGCCCTCGTAGGCATGCTGCAGGATGGCGCTGGTGGTGGTGTGGTCCTGCGAATGCGGATCCAGCGTCAGGACGTCGTTCTGCGCCGCCCAGCGCAGCGGCACCGCGTGGGCGGACGAGGCGGCGAGGGTGGCGGCAAGGGTGACGGCGGTCGTCGCGCCGAGCGCGATCGCCAGGGACAGCGCCGCGTGGGCGCGAGGCAAGCGCGGAGCGCTCGGCAGTCGAGTCATGGGGAACCTCCGATCGAGCCTGGACCAGGCGATGCGCGGACCATGCTATGCCCGGTGGGGCCGGGTGTTGCTTAGCGCTTCTCCGGAGGGGCGGTGTCGACCGGCGGATCGGTGTCGATCGCGGCGTCGCAGCCGATGCCGGCGGCGATCATGCGGCGCGCGTAGCGGCGGATCAGGCGGTTGACCAGGCCCTGCGGCGGCAATGTGCGCAGGCCCACATAGCGGCTCGGATGCACCAGCATGCTGCAGCGGTACTGGCGGTCGGCGTCGGACCACACCAGCGCGCGGCAGGCGCCTTCGCGCTTGAGACTCACCAGCATGCCGAGCGGGCAGGGCTCGGCCAGGCAGCACACGCCGCAGCCATTGCAGGGCGCGCCGACGGCGGGCTTGGGCGGGGCCTCGGGCTGGATCCAGATGACGCTGCCGGAGAGGGGGCGGACCATGCGCCACTGTAGACGTGCCGCGTGCGTGAGGGCGGTCGTCGTGTCGCGCACTTCGGTGCGGTTGTCGGCCGGCGCCGGCGTCTTTACGTAGACTCGCGTTTCCCCTATCGGGGAAGACCCCTCCCGGGAATCGACCCCGGGAAGACCTTACCGAGGAAGACCCATGAAGAAGATCTCGTTGAAGTGGCTGGTGCTGGCCGCCGGCCTGGTGGCGCTGGGCGCCCAGGCGCAGGAGCGCGTGCGCATCGGTTTCATGAGCCCGATCACCGGCCCGCAGGCCGGCTACGGCACGGACAACCGCGACGGCGCCGCGTTGGCCATCAAGGAACTCAACGCCAAGGGCGTGAAGATCGGCGGCAAGCCGGTGATCTTCGAACTCGATGTCAACGACGACGTCGCCGACCCGCGCCAGGGCGTGCAGGTGGCGCAGGCGCTGGTGGACAAGAAGGTCCGCTTCGTGCTCGGCCCGTACAACTCGGGCGTGACCATGCCGGCCTCGCGGGTGTTCTCCGACGGCGGGGTGATCGTGCTGACGGTGGCCTCCAACCCGCGCATCACGCAGCAGCCCAACCAGTCCAACCTGTTCCGCATCGGCGCGACCGACAACCAGCTCGGCGCCAAGATGGCCGTCTATGCGGCGCAGGACCTGAAGGTCAAGACCGTCGCGGTCATCGACGACCGCACCGCCTACGGCCAGGGTGTCGCCCAGGAGTTCACCGCCCAGGCCACCAAGCTGGGCCTGAAAGTGGTGGCCAAGGAGTTCACCAACGACAAGGCGACCGACTTCAGCAGCATCCTGACCGCCGTCAAGGCCGCCAAGCCGGACGCCGTGTTCTACGGCGGCTACTCCGCGCAGGGCGGCCCGATGCTGCGCCAGATGCGCGGCCTGGGCATCACCGCGCCGCTGCTGGGCGGCGACGGCATCTGCTCGACGGAGACCGCGACGCTGTCGCAGATCACGACCGAGCTGAACGCCTACTGCACCCAGGGCGGCGCGCTGATCGACCGCAGCGACAAGGGCAAGAAGTTCCTCGAGAAGTACAAGGCCGAGTTCAAGCGCGATCCGCTGACCTATGCGGCGGCCTTCTACGACGGCGCCTACCTGCTGGCCGGCGCGATGGAGGCGACGCAGTCCACCGATCCGAAGAAGGTCGGCGAGCACCTGGCCAAGTCGAGCTACGCGGGCGTGGCCGGCGAGTACGCGTATGACGACAAGCACGACTTGAAGTCGTCCGCCGTCACCGTGTTCACCTTCAAGGGCAAGGACGTCGTGCCGCTCAAGAGCCTGTGATCGGCTGACGGGCGCGAGACCGCTGGCCCTCACCCCCGCCCTCTCCCGCAAGCGGGAGAGGGAGTAAGAAGGGTGAGCAATGTCAGCGGTGTCGCGGGTATGACTCCCTCTCCCGCTTGCGGGAGAGGGTAGGGGTGAGGGCCAGCGTCGTCGTCAGGCCTTCACGCCCAGTTCCCGCAGCCGTTCCTCGAGGTACTCGTGGGCGGTGTAGCGGTCCGACAGGACGACGTCCTCACGCGGATGCAGGAACAGCGGCAGCGACACGCGGCTCTTCTTCGCGCCTTCGCCGGTCGGGTTGACCACGCGGTGCTGCGTCGACGGGTAATAGCCCTGCGAGGCCTCCTGCAGCATGTCGCCGATGTTGATGATCAGCATGCCGAAGTCGCCGGGCACGTCGACCCACTCGCCATCCTTGCCCTGCACCTGCAGGCCCGGCTCGTTGGCCGCCGGCAGGATGGTCAGCAGGTTGATGTCGCCGTGCGCGGCCGCGCGCAGCGAGCCGGCCGGCTCATTCCCCGTCAGCGGCGGATACCGCAGCACCCGCAGCAGCGTCAGCCGGCTGTCCTTGATCATGTTGGACAGCGGCTCGCGATAGTTCTTCGCGATCTCGGCCGGCGTGTGCTTCTCCACCCACGACAGCAGCTCCGCCGCCAGGTCGTTGGCGATGCGGTAGTAGCGCATCGCATCGTCCTTCAGCGACGCCGGAATCCGCCCCCATGGATAGATGTGGAAGTACTCCTTGATGTCCTTCTGCGTGTGGCCCTTGGCGGTCTCCGAGATCTCGGTGGAGAAGTAGCCGTCCTGCGTCTCCTTGGAGAACGCCAGCTCATGCTTCTCGGTGCCATTGAAATAGGCCAACCAGTCCGCGTAGATCTTCTCGACCAGGTCCTGGGGCAGGGGGTGATTCACCAGGACGCCGAAGCCTGTCTCGTGCAGGGAGCGGGTGAATTGCTCGGCCGCATCCGCGGCGCGGTAGTCGACGACTCGAACTTGCATGTGGGATCTCCTGTGGTCCCGGGCAGTCCGCCATTCAATGTCGGGGCGGTACGCCAGCGCGAAGTCTACTTCTATGGGCTATTGCATCGCAAACGTTTGTATGGTTTGGGCCGCCGCTCGATTGATTCAAGTCATGGACAGCCCGCACAACAATTGGGCGAACCCGCAACAGCGGCGGTATCAGCGTGGTGCTACAGTCCTGCGCTTGTGACTTCAGGTCCTTCCCGTCCCCTTTTCTGGCAACAGCAAAGGCGGGTCGCAATCCGCCAACCGGTCAAGCCGTGTCGCGGAAGGTTTGTTAACCAGCCGATAGCTCCGGAAGCCGGGGCAGAGGTGAGCGAAAGATGATGCAGCAATACAGCTCGAACTCCTATCTGTTCGGGGGCAATGCTCCCTACGTCGAGGAGATGTACGAGCAGTACCTCGACAACCCGGGCGCCGTGCCCGACAACTGGCGCGCCTACTTCGACGCGCTGCAGCACGTCCCCGCGGTGGACGGCAGCGACAAGCGCGATGTGGCGCATGCGCCGGTGATCGAGTCCTTCGCGCAGCGCGCCAAGGCCAACGCCTTCAACAACCAGGTCTCCTCCGCCGAGCTCGAAGTGGCCGGCAAGCAGGTGCACGTCCAGTCGCTGATCGCCGCGTATCGCACGCTGGGCTCGCGCTGGGCCGACCTGGACCCGCTCAAGCGGACCGAACGCCCCAAGATCCTCGAGCTGGACCCCGCGTCCTACGGTCTGACCGAGACCGACATGGATCGCACCTTCAGCGCGACCAACACCTATTTCACCAAGGCCGAGCGCATGACCCTGCGCGAGATCGTGCAGGCCCTGCGTGACACCTACTGCGGCTCCGTCGGCGCCGAGTTCATGCACGTCACCGAGCCGACCGAGAAGCGCTGGTGGCAGGAGCGTCTGGAGACGATCCGCAGCAAGCCGACCTACACGGCCGAGAAGAAGCAGCAGATCCTGGAGCGCCTGACGGCCGCCGAGGGTCTGGAGCGCTACCTGCACACCAAGTACGTCGGCCAGAAGCGCTTCTCGCTGGAAGGCGGCGAGAGCTTCATCGTGTCGATGGACGAGCTGGTCAAGTGCGCCGGCGTCAAGGGCGTGCAGGAGATCGTGATCGGCATGGCCCACCGCGGCCGCCTGAACGTGCTCGTGAACACGCTGGGCAAGATGCCCAAGGACCTGTTCGCCGAGTTCGATCACACCGCCCCCGAGGACCTCCCCTCCGGCGACGTGAAGTACCACCAGGGCTTCTCCAGCGACGTGACCACCCCCGGCGGCCCGGTCCACCTGAGCCTGGCCTTCAACCCCTCGCACCTGGAGATCGTGAACCCGGTCGTCGAGGGCTCGGTCAAGGCGCGCATGGACCGCCGCGGCGACAAGACCGGCGAGCAGGTGCTGCCCGTGCTGGTGCACGGCGACGCGGCCTTCGCCGGCCAGGGCGTCGTGATGGAGACGCTGGCGCTGGCCCAGACCCGCGGCTACTACACCGGCGGCACGGTCCACATCGTCATCAACAACCAGATCGGCTTCACCACCAGCGACCCGCGCGACACCCGCTCGACGCTGTACTGCTCCGACGTCGTCAAGATGATCGAGGCCCCGGTGCTGCACGTGAACGGCGACGATCCGGAAGCGGTCGTGCTGTGCACGCAGCTGGCCCTGGAATACCGCCAGCAGTTCAAGAAGGACGTGGTCGTCGACATCGTCTGCTTCCGCAAGCTGGGCCACAACGAGCAGGACACGCCGGCGCTGACCCAGCCGCTGATGTACAAGAAGATCGGCCAGCACCCCGGCACGCGCAAGCTGTACGGCGAGAAGCTGGTGGCCCAGGGCGTCCTGGCCGCCGACGGTCCGGACGGCATGGTCAAGGCCTTCCGCGCCGCGATGGACGAAGGCCGTCACACCGTCGACCCGGTGCTGACCAACTTCAAGAGCAAGTACGCCACCGACTGGACCCCGTTCCTCGGCAAGAAGTGGACCGACAGCTGCGACACCGCGCTGCCGGTGGCCGAGTGGAAGCGCCTGTCCGAGAAGATCACCACGCTGCCGGCCGGCTTCAAGGCCCACACGCTGGTGGAGAAGGTCATCGCCGACCGCGCGGCCATGGGCCGCGGCGACATCAACGTCGACTGGGGCATGGGCGAGCACATGGCCTTCGCGTCGCTGGTGGCCTCGGGCTACCCGGTGCGCCTGTCCGGCGAGGACTGCGGCCGTGGCACCTTCACGCACCGCCACGCCGTGCTGCATGACCAGAACCGCGAGCGCTTCGACGAAGGCACCTACATCCCGCTGCAGAACGTCGCGGAAGGCCAGGCCCCGTTCGTCGTGATCGACTCGATCCTGTCGGAAGAGGCGGTGCTGGGCTTCGAGTACGGCTACGCCGCCGCGGACCCGCAGACGCTGACGATCTGGGAAGCCCAGTTCGGCGACTTCGTCAACGGCGCGCAGGTCGTCATCGACCAGTTCATCGCCTCCGGCGAAGTGAAGTGGGGCCGCGCCAACGGCCTGACGATGATGCTGCCGCACGGCTACGAAGGCCAGGGCCCCGAGCACAGCTCGGCCCGCCTGGAGCGCTTCATGCAGCTGGCCGCCGACAACAACATGCAGATCGTCCAGCCGACGAGCGCCTCGCAGATCTTCCATCTGCTGCGCCGCCAGATGCTGCGCATGTTCCGCAAGCCGCTGGTCATCCTGACGCCGAAGTCGCTGCTGCGCGCCAAGGACGCCACCTCGCCGGTGAGCGAGTTCACCAAGGGTGAGTTCCGCACCGTGATCGGCGAAGTGAACGCCGAGATCGACGCCAGCAAGGTCAAGCGCGTGATCGCCTGCTCGGGCAAGGTCGCCTACGACCTGATGAAGGCCCGCGGCGAGAAGAAGGACGTCGCGATCGTGCGCGTGGAACAGCTGTATCCGTTCCCGCACAAGGCCTTCGCGGCCGAACTCAAGAAGTACCCGAACCTCGCCGAGATAGTGTGGTGCCAGGACGAGCCGCAGAACCAGGGCGCCTGGTTCTTCGTCCAGCACTACATCCACGAGAACATGGCCGACGGCCAGAAGCTCGGTTACGCCGGTCGTCCCGCATCGGCCTCGCCGGCGGTCGGCTACGCCCACCTGCACCAGGAACAGCAGAAGGCGCTGCTGGAGCAGGCCTTCGGCAAGCTGAAGGGTTTCGTGCTGACCAAGTGAGTCATTGCGGACGCCAAGCGCCGCAATGACACCGGCGCCGTGCGCCGCCTTCGGGGGCGGCCCGGCGATCGGCAGGCGCAAGGCTCCGGTTTACTGAAAAACCGAGAGAACAAACATCATGGCAATCGTTGAAGTCAAAGTCCCCCAACTGTCCGAGTCGGTCGCCGAGGCGACCCTGCTGCAGTGGAAGAAGAAGCCCGGTGAAGCCGTGGCCATCGATGAAATCCTGATCGAGATCGAGACCGACAAGGTCGTGCTCGAAGTGCCGGCGCCGTCCGCCGGCGTGCTGGCCGAGCTGGTCGTGGGCGACGGCGGCACCGTGACCTCGGACCAGGTCATCGCCAAGATCGACTCCGAAGGCAAGGCCGGCGCCGCCGCGCCCGCCGCTGCCGCTCCGGCACCCGCCGCAGCGGCTCCCGCGCCGGCCGCCGCTGCCGCGTCGTCGGACAGCAAGGCCGGCGTCGCGATGCCGGCTGCCGCCAAGCTGATGGCCGACAACAACCTGGCCGCCGGCTCGGTCGCCGGCACCGGCAAGGACGGCCGCGTGACCAAGGGCGACGTGCTGGGCGCGATCGAAGGCGGCGCCAAGCCGGCCGCGATCCCCGCTCCGGTGCAGGCCCCGACCGCTCCCGCCGCCAAGCCGCTGCCGGCCGTGGCCGCCCCGGCCGCCGTCAACCTGGGCGACCGTCCGGAACAGCGCGTGCCGATGAGCCGCCTGCGCGCCCGCATCGCCGAGCGCCTGCTGCAGTCGCAATCGACCAACGCCATCCTGACCACGTTCAACGAAGTGAACATGGCCCCGGTGATGGAGCTGCGCAAGAAGTTCCAGGACAGCTTCACCAAGGAGCACGGCACGAAGCTGGGCTTCATGAGCTTCTTCGTCAAGGCCGCGGTCCACGCGCTGAAGAAGTACCCGGTGCTGAACGCCTCGGTGGACGGCAATGACATCGTCTACCACGGCTACTTCGACATCGGCATCGCCGTCGGCTCGCCGCGCGGCCTGGTCGTGCCCATCCTGCGCAATGCGGACCAGATGAGCTTCGCCGACATCGAGAAGAAGATCGCCGAGTTCGGCAAGAAGGCCCAGGAAGGCAAGCTCGGCATCGAAGAGATGACCGGCGGCACCTTCTCGATCTCCAACGGCGGCACCTTCGGCTCGATGCTGTCGACGCCGATCATCAACCCGCCGCAGTCGGCCATCCTGGGCGTGCACGCGACCAAGGACCGCGCCGTCGTCGAGAACGGCCAGATCGTGATCCGCCCGATCAACTACCTGGCGATGTCCTACGACCACCGCATCATCGACGGCCGCGAAGCCGTGCTGGGCCTGGTCGCGATGAAGGATGCCCTCGAGGATCCTTCGCGTCTGCTGTTCGACATCTAAGAGCAAGGGCTACTGCGCGAACGCATAGCGTCGTTGCGGGGCCCGCCTTCCCATCCTCACGTAGCGCCGCTACGTTCCGGTGGGTCGGCACCCGCGCCTAGCTCTGCGATCGCTCGCTACGCCCCGAGACATCGGGGTACTGCGGAGAAGGAACACATTTCATGAGCAAGCAATTCGACGTCGTCGTCATCGGCGGCGGCCCCGGCGGCTACATCGCGGCGATCCGCGCGGCGCAACTGGGCTTCAACGCGGCCTGCATCGACGAGTGGAAGAACGACAAGGGCGGTCCCGCTCCTGGCGGCACCTGCACCAACGTCGGCTGCATCCCGTCCAAGGCCCTGCTGCAGTCCAGCGAGCACTTCGAGCACGCCGGCCACGGCTTCGCCGACCACGGCATCTCGATGGCTGACCTGAAGATCGACATCGCCAAGATGATCGGCCGCAAGGACGCCGTCGTGAAGCAGAACAACGACGGCATCCTCTACCTGTTCAAGAAGAACAAGGTCACGTTCTTCCACGGCCGCGGCTCCTTCGTGGCCGCCAAGGACGGCGCCTACGAGATCAAGGTCGCCGGCGCGACGGAAGAGACGATCACCGCCAAGCACGTGATCGTCGCCACCGGCTCCAACGCCCGCCAGTTGCCGGGTGCCCCGTTCGACGAGACCAACGTCCTGTCCAACGACGGCGCGCTGCGCATCCCGGCCGTGCCCAAGAAGCTGGGCGTGATCGGCTCCGGCGTCATCGGCCTGGAAATGGGCTCGGTGTGGCGCCGCCTGGGCGCGGAAGTGACGATTCTGGAAGCGCTGCCCGCCTTCCTGGGCGCCGCCGACGAGTCCGTCGCCAAGGAAGCCGCCAAGGTCTTCAAGAAGCAGGGCCTGAACATCGAGCTGGGCGTGAAGATCACGTCCGTCGAAAACGGCAAGTCCGGCGTGACCGTGAAGTACACGGACGCCAAGGGCGCCGAGCAGACGCTGGCGGTGGACAAGCTGATCGTCTCGATCGGCCGCGTCGCCAACACCATCGGCCTGAACCCGGAAGCCGTCGGCCTGAAGCTCGACGAGCGTGGCGCGGTGGTCGTGGACGACGAGTGCAAGACCAACCTGCCCAATGTCTGGGCGATCGGTGACGTCGTGCGCGGCCCGATGCTGGCACACAAGGCGGAAGAAGAGGGCGTTGCCGTGGCCGAGCGCATCGCCGGCCAGCACGGTCACGTCAACTTCAACACCATCCCGTGGGTGATCTACACCAGCCCCGAGATCGCGTGGGTCGGCCGCACCGAGCAGCAGCTCAAGGCGGACGGCGTGGCCTACAAGGCGGGCCAGTTCCCGTTCCTGGCCAACGGCCGCGCGCGCGCGCTGGGCGACACGACCGGCTTCGTCAAGTTCCTGGCCGACGCCAAGACCGACGAGATCCTGGGCGTGCACATCATCGGCCCGATGGCCTCGGAGCTGATCTCCGAAGCCGTGGTGGCGATGGAGTTCAAGGCCTCGGCCGAGGACATCGCCCGCATCTGCCACGCCCACCCGTCGCTGAGCGAAGCGACCAAGGAAGCGGCCCTGGCCGTGGACAAGCGCACGCTGAACTTCTGAGCCCAGGCTCGAAGCGCCACGGACGCGCAGGAGAGGGGCGGCGCGAGTCGCCCCTTTTTTTCTTGCGCCGACGTGCGTGGGCCTTCCACCCGAATGCCCGAACGCGATCCCGATCCCGTGACCTGAACTCCGCCGCATGACCACCGTCACCGAGCTCTACCACCAGACCCTGGCCGAACGCGGCTACACCGCCGACCCGGCCCAGCTGCGCGCCGTGGCCGCGCTGCAGCGCTGCCAGGACGAATGGGCCGCCTACAAGGCGCGGCGCTCCAACGCGGTGACCAAGCTGCTGGTGCGCCCGCCGCTGCCGCGCGGGGTCTACATGTTCGGCGGCGTCGGCCGCGGCAAGAGCTTCCTGATGGACTGCTTCTTCCAGGCGGTGCCGCTGACGCGCAAGACCCGGCTGCACTTCCACGAGTTCATGCGCGAGGTCCACCGCGAGCTGCAGGAACTCAAGGGCATCCAGGACCCGCTGGACGAGCTGGGCAAGCGCATCGCGCGGCGCTTCCGGTTGATCTGCTTCGACGAGTTCCATGTCGCCGACGTCACCGACGCGATGATCCTGTACCGCTTGCTGGACGCGCTGTTCAAGAACCGCGTGTCCATCGTGACGACGTCCAACTTCCATCCCGACGGCCTTTATCCCAACGGCCTGCATCGCGACCGTATCCTGCCGGCGATCGAGCTGCTCAAGGCCAACCTGGAAGTCATCAATGTCGACAACGGCACCGACTACCGGCAGCGCTCGCTGGAGCATGTCGAGCTCTATCACACGCCGCTGAACGCCGACACCGAAGGCGCGCTGACGGCCGCCTTCGAGTCGCTGGCCGAGGCGCGCGATGAGGATCCCGTGCTGCACATCGAGCACCGCGAGATCCGCTCCCGGCGCCGCGCCGGCGGCGTCGTGTGGTTCGACTTCGCCGAGCTCTGCGGCGGCCCGCGCTCGCAGAACGACTACCTGGAGCTGGCGACGCAGTTCCACACGCTGATCCTGTCCAACGTGCCGGCCATGCCGCCGCGGCTGGCCAGCGAGGCGCGCCGCTTCACGCTGCTGGTGGACGTCCTGTACGACCGCCGCGTGAAGCTGATCATCTCGGCGGCGGTGCCGGCCGAGCAGCTCTACACCGAAGGCCCGCTCGCGCACGAGTTCCCGCGCACCGTGTCGCGGCTGCAGGAGATGCAGTCCAAGGAGTACCTCGAACTCGAGCGGCGCGAGGTCGACACGCGCCTGACCTGAGCGCGCGTCCGCGGGCTGCCGTCGCCCCGCCGACCGGGGATGTAGGGAAGTCACGGGCGGCGGCTTCGCCGGCGGGGGCGCCAGCGGATGCGATGATCGCGCCCATGACTTTCCGCTTCGTTCTCGCCGCCGCGTCCAGGGCGCCGATCGCGCTGAATGCGCTGATTGCGCCGATCTCGCTGATCTCGCTGATCTCGTTGTGTGCCGTGTCCCCGGTCGCTGTGGCCGCGGACATGACCCGTGCCGAGATCGATGCCGCGCGCGCCCGGATCGAGCAGGCCTACCAGTCCCGGGTGAAGGAGTGCAACCAGCGCTTCGTCGTGACCGGCTGCCTGGAGGAGGCGCGGGACGAACGCATCCGCCAGCTGCGGCCGCTGGACCGGGTCGAGCACCAGGTCAATGCGGAGGAGCGTCAGCGCCGCAGCGCCGCGGCCCGTGAGCGGGTCCAGGAGAAGGAACGCGAGGCGGCCCAGGACGAGGCGCGTCGCAAGACCGAATCGGTGCGGGAAGCGGTGCAGCCGGCCTCGGCGCCGGCGGTGCCGGGCGCGCGCACGCCGCGTGCGAATCCCGAGCTGCATCAGCGCCGCGAGGCCCAGCAGGCGGCGGAAGCCAAGGCCGACGCCGCCAAGCGCCGAGAGGCCGCCGCCGAGCGCCGCCAGAAGGCGCAGGAGCGCCAGCGCAAGGCCAGCGAGCTCCAGGTCCGGCAGGCGGAGAAGGCGGCATCCGCCGCCTCCGCGCCGGCGGGCAAGAACACCAAGCCGCCGGCGGCGCATCTGCCGACGCCGTCGGCCTCGGATATCCGCGCGCTGCCCAAGCGCTGAACGCGCCGGGGCGGGGCAAGGCGGGAGAGGCACGAGCGCCGCGGAGCGGCGCCGAGCGGGCGTTACTCGAGCGGATCCAACCGCACGATGGCCAGCGACAGGTTGTCGCCGGTGCCCTTGGCGCGCTGGCGCGCCTTGTTGACCAGCAGTTCGGCGCCGTCGCGCGGCGGCAGGCTGTGCATCACCGTGCCCAGCTCGGCCGGGCTGAAGTAGTGCCACAGGCCGTCGCTGCAGGCCATCAGGCTGTCGCCGTGCTCCAGGCGCTCGATGAAGGACTCGACGGGCGTCGGTTCCTGCACCGTGCCCAGGCAGGCGGTCAGCAGGTTCGACTGCGGATGCACCAGCGCCTCGTCCTCGGTGATCTGGCCCTCGTCCACCAGGCGCTGGACGTAAGACTGGTCCAGCGAGCGCGTGACCATGTTGGGGCCGCGGAAGTGGTAGAGGCGGGAGTCGCCGGTGTGGATCCAGAAGCAGCGGCGGTCGGCCGTCAGCAGGTAGGCGGCCAGGGTGCTGTGCGGCTCCTCTTCGGCCGAGATCGCCGTCAGGCGGATCATCAGGTGGGATTCGGAGACGATCTGGCGCAGCAGCTCGGCCTCGTCCTCCTCGCCGGGGACGAAGCGCTCGAACAGTTGCTGGGCGGTCAGGATGACCTGGTCCGCGGCCTTGCGGCCGCCGCTCTTGCCGCCCATGCCGTCGGCGACGATGCCGAGCACGCAGCCGCTCTGGCGGGGATGGGCGATGACCTGGACCTGATCCTGCTGGTACAGACGATCGCCCCGATGGATGCCGGTGGCGGCGCTGAGGCGAAAGCCTGGGGTAGTGCGACTCATCCCAAAACTATAATCGTGCGGCTCGGCGTTCCGGCCGGGTGGTTCCCCGTTTATGGATGAACAACTTCACTCTCCAGCCCGACGTCTGATCGAACTGCGCATCGCGCATGCCGAGCTGGATGGCCGCATCGACGCGTTGATCGGCGCCTCCACGCTGCGCGTGATCGACATCGGCGGCGCAGGCGCCGGCATTGCCGTGCCGCCGGTCGACGAGCTCACGCTGCGCCGGCTGAAGAAGCAGCGCCTGGCCCTGCGCGACGAGATCGCGCGGCTCGAGCGGGCCAGTGATCCCGATGAGCCGGCCTGACCCTCACGAACCCGACACCGACGACTCGACCGACGCCCTGATGGCCGATGCCCCCTGGGGCGCCGCCGAGGCGTCGCCGGCGCTGGCGGCCTCGCGCGCCCGCGCGGCGGCCGAGGAGCTGCGGCCGGGCGAGCTTGAGCAATCGGTGGTCGCCGCCTTCGACACCGGCGGTCCGCTGTCGCGCCACGACCCGGCTTATGCGCCGCGCGAGCCGCAGCAGCGCATGGCGCTGGCCGTCGCGCAGGCGATCGCCGGGCGCGACACGCTGGTCGTCGAGGCGGGGACCGGCGTCGGCAAGACCTTCGCGTACCTGGTGCCGGCGCTGCTCAGCGGCGGCCGCACCTTGATCAGCACCGCGACCAAGAGCCTGCAGGACCAGCTCTTCATGCGCGACCTGCCGCGGCTGCTCGACACCTTCGCCTTGCCGCTGCGCGCCGCGTTGCTGAAGGGGCGAGGGAGTTACCTCTGCTTGCACCGACTGCAGCAGGCGCGCCACAGCGCGGAGCTGCCGGATCGACGGGCGGTCGCGCAGCTCGCGCGCATCGAGCGCTGGGCGCTGAGCACCCACACCGGCGATTTCGCCGAGATCGACGGCCTGGACGAGCGCTCGCCGGTGATCCCGATCGTCAGCTCGACGCGCGACAACTGCCTGGGCACCGATTGCCCGTCCTACCGCGAATGCCACGTCGTGAAGGCGCGGCGCGAGGCGATGGAGGCGGATCTTGTCGTCGTCAACCATCACCTGTTCTTCGCCGACCTGGTCCTACGCGACAGCGGCGTCGCGGAGTTGCTGCCCAGCGTCGAGGTCGCGATCTTCGACGAGGCGCATCAGCTGCCCGAGGCGGGCCTGAACTTCCTGGGCCGGATGCTGGGCAGCGCGCAGCTGTTCGACTTCGGACGCGACCTGCTGGCACAGGGGCTTGCGCATGCGCGGGGGCTGCAGGAATGGCAGGCGATCGCTGGCGGTGTCGAGCGCGCCGCGCGCGCATTGAGGCTGGCCTGCGCCGGCGGACGCGAGCTGCGTGGTGTGCTGAAGCTGCGCTGGAATGAATGCGAGGGCCGGACGGAGTTCGATGCGGCGCTGGGCGAGGTGGCGCGGGCGGTCGAGCTCAGCGTCGACGCGCTGGCGACGGTCATGGAGGTCGGGCCGGACCTGGCGCGGCTGCATGAGCGCGCGGTCGAGCTCTACAAGACGGCGCAGCTGTTCGCACGCGCGCCGGATCCTGGCGCGGTGCGCTGGGTGGATGTCGGCACGCACCAGGTGCGCCTGATCGAATCGCCGCTGGACATCCGCGAGGCGATGCAGGAGGCGCTCGCGAGCACGCCCAAGGCGTGGATCTTCACCTCGGCCACCTTGGGCGAGGACGATGCGCTCAGCTGGTTCACCGAGCCAGCGGGTCTCGGCGAGGCGCGCACCTTGCGCGTGGGCAGTCCGTTCGACTACGCGGCGCACGCGCGGCTCTACGTGCCGCGGCATTTCCCGAAGCCGTCCGAGCCCGATCACGGCGAATCGGTCGGCTGGTTGGGAGCGCGGCTGGCAGCGCGGCTGGGTGGGCGCACCTTCATCCTGACGACGACTTTGCGCCAGTTGCAGACGGTGGCCGAGGTCTTGCGCCAGCGTTTCGAGGAGGGCGGGCACCGCATCGAGGTGCTGGTCCAGGGCAGCATGCCGAAGCGGCAGTTGCTGCAGCAGTTCATCGACCAGCCGGCGTCGGTGCTGGTGGGCTCGGCGAGCTTCTGGGAGGGCATCGACGTGCCGGGCGACGCCTTGCAGTGCGTGCTGATCGACAAGCTGCCGTTCCCGCCGCCGAACGATCCGCTGGTCGAGGCGCGCGTAGCGCGGCTGGAGTCCGAGGGTCGCAACCCCTTCATGGAGTACTTCGTCGCCGAGGCCGCGATTGCCCTGAAGCAGGGCGCCGGCCGCCTCATCCGAACGGAGTCCGACCGTGGCTTGCTGGTGGTCTGCGACCCGCGGCTGGCCGGCTCGCACTACGGCAAGCGACTGCGCGAGGCGCTGCCCCCGATGACGCAGGTCCCCGACGAGGCCGCCGCGCAGGCGTGGCTCGCCGAACTCAAGACTTCTCACGACCGCTGACGGCGTCAGCCCTCAAGAGAGACGTCTGCCAGCAAGCGGAAAAGAGAAAAGCCCGCTAGCGAGCGGGCTTCGAGCATTCTTTGCTAGCGCTTGGATCTGGTCACCAGATCTGCCACCAGGCTTTGTCTTTGGGGCGTGCTTTTCCGGTCGTCAGATAGGAGCTATCCGGGAAGCTCGCCACCAGCACGCGGCGGGTGTCGTCGCGCAGCTGGGTCATGCCGAGCTTGTCGTAGCTCTGCATCATCAGGAACAGGGCTTCCTCGAGCGCCGGCGCGTACTGGAACTCCATCAGCGCGGCCTGGCCGCGATTGGCCGCCGCGAGATAGGCGCCGCGGTTGTAGTAGTAGCGCGCCACATGCACCTCATACGCCGCGAGGCTGTTGGTGATGTAGTCGATGCGGATGCGGGCGTCCTCGGAGTACTTCGACTCGGGGAACTGCTCGACCAACTGCTTGAACGCCTGCATCGAGTCGCGCGCCGCCTGCTGGTCGCGTTCCGAGATGTCCTGGCGCGCGATGCGGCCGAACAGCCCCAGGTCGTCGTTGAAGTTGACCAGGCCCTTCATGTACAGCGCGTAGTCCAGCGCCGGGCTGGACGGGTTGAGCTTGATGAAGCGGTCCAGCACCGTCACGGCCTGCACGCGTTCACCGCTCTTGTAGTTGGCCCAGGCCAGGTCCAGCTGCGCCTGCTGGCCCAGCGTCGTGCCGGCGGCGCGGCCTTCGATGCGTTCCAGCGTCTTGATCGCCCGGTCGTACGAGCCGGAGAGCATGTCCTCCTTGGCCTCTGCGTACAATTTCTCCAGGTTGGCCTGGGAATTCGGGTCCTCCTTGGGGGCCGACGAACAGGCCGCCAGTCCCAGCACGGCGGCAGTCGCGGCGGTCATCGCGGCGCAGCGCCACGCGGCGCGCCAGGTCCCGGACAGCTCGACAGATTCCGCAGTCCGGCGGCGCAACACCCAAGTCTCGATCATGGTCCACAGGGCGCGCGCGACGGCGGCCCTCATCTGAAATTGGAGCGGCGATTATATGGTTCAGGTCGGCCACGACCCGGCGCCCGAGGGCAGGCTTTACCCGCGCGGTGACTCGGGCGAGCCCTCGGGCGGCGAGGGCATCGACGACGCCCAGGACGTCGGCCTCGACGCGCCCGAACGCCGCGAGGCCGAGGCCGGTCGCGACCAGCTCGCGCTGCGCCTGGACAAGTGGCTGGTGCAGCTGGCGCCGGAGTTCTCGCGCAGCCACCTGCAGGGCCTGATCGAGCGCGGCTGCGTCACGCTGGACGGGCAGCTTGTCACCCAGGCGTCGCGCAAGCCCAAGCTGGGCCAGCGCCTGGCCGTCGACCTGGTGCCCACCGAAGAGGCGCTCGCCTTCCGCGCCGAGCCGCTGGACCTGGACATCGTCTTCGAGGATGAACACCTGCTCGCGGTGAACAAGCCCGCCGGCCTGGTCGTGCATCCGGCGGCCGGCAACTGGTCCGGGACGCTGATGAACGGCCTGCTGGCGCATCACGCCAAGGCCGCGACGCTGCCGCGCGCGGGCATCGTGCATCGCCTGGACAAGGACACCTCCGGGCTGATGGTCGTCGGCAAGACGCTGCCCGCGGTGACCGCGCTGGTGCGGATGATCGCGGCGCGCGAGGTCCATCGCGAGTACCTCGCCCTGGTCCACGGCCGCACGCCGGACGAGTGGATCGTCGAGGCGCCGATCGGGCGCGATCCCCAGTCGCGCATCCGCATGGCGGTGTTCGGCGGCGGCAAGCCGGCGCGCACCGACTTCTTCAAGCTGGCCGAGGGGCAGTGGCAGGACGCCCGCGGCCTGGAACGGACGGTCTCCGCGCTGCATTGCGTGCTGCACTCCGGCCGCACGCACCAGATCCGCGTGCACGCCTCGCATCGCGGCCATCCGCTGGTGTCCGACGCGCTGTACGGCGGCGCCGAGGCGCTGGGCGTGCCGCGGCAGGCGCTGCATGCGGCGCGGCTCGGTTTCGAGCATCCGGTCACCGGCGCGCCGATGCGCTTCGAGGCCCCGTTGCCGCCCGAGCTGGCGTCGGGCTGGCGCGTCGCGGGTTTGCCCGATCCGACGTTCTGAGAGGAGTCCGCGCGCCCGCGCTACAATGCCGACCAATTCTTGCGCGAGAACGTGCGCAAGACGGCGGCGGGGCGGCAGTCGACCCCGTCCGCAGCGCAGGCCGCGGACCGACGCGGCGTCCGTCCCACCGGCCGGGACCGTCCACTGAACGGCGGCCGATGGAGCGAAGAGCTCCCAAGCAAGCAGATCGAACCCGTCCAGCGCGGCCCGTTGCCGCCGCTGGCGCCCAAGATGGCGAAACACACCGATTTGACCGGTCCCGAGGCCGGCGTCATGAGCTGAGCCCATGGACACGCAGGAGGCCAAACGGGTCCTGGAGACGGCGCTGCTGTGCGCGCAGGCGCCGCTGACGCTGCGCGAGATGCGTTCGCTGTTCGTGGACGAGCTCAATGCGGACAGCGTGCGGTCGCTGCTAGACGAGTTGCTGCGCGAGTGGGAAGGGCGGGGCGTCGAGCTGGTCGCGCTGTCCTCCGGCTGGCGCTTCCAGAGCCGGCCCGAGATGCGCGAGCATCTGGACCGGCTGAATCCGGAGAAGCCGCCGAAGTATTCGCGGGCGGTGCTGGAGACGCTGGCGATCATCGCCTACCGTCAACCGGTGACCCGCGGCGACATCGAGGACATCCGCGGCGTGATGGTGGCGGCGCCGATCATCAAGCAGCTCGAGGACCGCAACTGGATCGAGGTCATCGGGCATCGCGAGGCGCCGGGCCGTCCGGCGCTGTTCGCGACGACGAAGCAGTTCCTCGATGACCTGGGGCTGCACTCGCTGGAGCAGCTGCCGGCGCTGATCCAGGGCGGCGACCCGACGCCGATCGCCGGGGCGCTGCAGGGCTCGCTGCTCGAGGAGCCGCCTGGCGATGCGGTCGTTGAAGTCGAGCCGGACGGCGCCACCCCGGTGGCCCTGATGGCGGCGGAATCGGCTGGCGTTGAATCGACGGCCGAGGAACCAATGGCCGCTGAATCAACGGCCGAGGAGTCGATGGCCGACGAATCGACGGCCGACGAATCGAAAGTCGCTGAATCGACGGCGACCGAATCGACGATCGCCGCGGAGGCTGCGGCCGAAGCCGACGATCAGGCATCCGAAGTGCCGGAAGCGGCGGCGAAGGCCGCCATCGAAGACGAATCCAAGCCGGCCGCCTCGCGCGAGCCGGGTGAAGAACCACCGGCCGGGGCGGTCAACCCCGAGCCCACTTGAACGCCCCGGGAAGGGGCCGTGTCCACCGCTGACAAGGTGCAAGCCGACACATGAATTCCAACGAAATCGACGATTCCAAGCCCGACACGCTGACCGCTGCCGCGGACACGCCGTCCGAGGCGCCCGCGAAGCCCAAGCGCACCCGCAAGGCGGCCGCGGCCCCGACGGAGGCTGCCGAGCCCGGCGCCGCGCCCGTGGCCGAGGAGACCCCGAAGCCGCGTGCGCGCCGAAAGACGGCCGCGGCCGTCGACGCGCCGGCTGAGACGGCCCCCGCGGTTGCTGCGGCAGAGACCGCCGAAGCGCCCGCCGCTGACGCCGAGGCGCCCAAGCCCAAGCGCCGCACGACGAAAAAGGCCGCTGAAGCGGCCGAGGCCGTTCCCGCCGCCGGCGCCGAGGCGTCCGCCGCTGTGATGGCCGAGCCGATCCGTCACCTGCCGGTTGCGACCGTCGAGGTGTCGCCGGCGCCGGTGTCGCCGGTCGCGGAAGCGGTCGGTGAGCTGGTGTCGCCCGAGACGCGCGGCGCCGGCCCGGTGGGCGGTGATGCCGTCGACGGCGACGCGGGTGGCGATCGCGAAGGGCGTGGCCGCAACCGCCGCCGTCGCGGGCGCGATCGTGATCGCGAGCCGCGCGAGGGTCAGCAGGCGCAGGCCCAGGAGTCCGGCCAGCGCCCCGCGCGCGCGCCGCAAGGCGAGGGCGCTGAAGGCGCCGCCGATCCGGTCGACGACGCCCAGCTGCAGGCCGAGGCCCAGGCGCGCTTCGACGCGCTGGTGTCCGGCGCCTTCGACGCGGATGCCGAAGGCGACGGCGACGTGGCGGCGACGGGCGCGGCGGAAGTCGAGGCCTCCGCCGACGAGGGCGAGACCGGCGCCGACGGCCAGCCCGGCAAGCCCGGCAAGCGCGTGCTCGCGCCCGATGCCGATGCGCCCAAGCTGCAGAAGGTGCTGGCGCAGGCAGGCGTCGGCTCCCGCCGCGACATCGAGGACATGATCGCCAAGGGCCAGATCACGGTGAATGGCGAGGTCGCCCATGTCGGCCAGCGCATCTCCTACGGCGACCGCGTCGCGGTGGCCGGCAAGCCGATCAAGGTCCGCATCACGCCCGTGGCGCCGCGCATCCTGGCGTACCACAAGCCGGTCGGCGAGGTCGTGACCTTCAACGATCCCGAGGGCCGTCCCACCGTCTTCCGCAACCTGCCGCGCCTGCCGCAGGGCAAGTGGCAGTCGGTCGGCCGCCTGGACCTGAACACCGAAGGCCTGCTGCTGTTCACCAACTCCGGTGAACTGGCCAACCAGCTGATGCACCCGCGCTTCGGCGTCGAGCGCGAGTACGCGGTGCGCGTGCTGGGCTCGCTGAGCAAGGAGCAGAAGGACAAGCTGCTGACCGGCGTCGACGTCGACGGTCAGCAGGCCAGCTTCAAGAGCATCGAGGACGGCGGCGGCGAAGGCGTGAACCGCTGGTATCGCGTCGTCATCACCGAAGGCCGCAACCGCGAGGTCCGCAAGCTGTTCGAGAGCGTCGGCCTGGCCGTCAGCCGCCTGATCCGCATCCGCTACGGCACCGTCGTGCTGCCGCGCGGCCTGCGCCGCGGCGTCTACATCGAACTGGGCGACGCCGATGTCCGCGTCATCCGCCAGCTGGCCGGCAACGAGCCGCGCCCGCCGCGCAACAACGACCGCGCCGAGCGTCGCGACAAGCGCCGCAGCGGCAACAGCGGCGGTCCGCGCCCGAGCCGTCCGGAGCCTTCGCGCCAGGAGCAGCGCGGCGAACAGCGCGCCCACCAGCCGCAGCGCCCGCAGCAACAGCAGCAGGAGCGCGAACGCGATCGCCGGCCCCGCAACGAGGACGATGACGACTTCATCCCGAAGCACATCAATCCGCTGGAGCAGACTTTCGACCGTCGCTTCGCCACCGGCAGCAAGCGCATCCCGCAAGGCTTCGGCAAGGGCGGCAGCGATGCGGGCGACCATAGCCGCGGCGGCAACCAGCGCGGGCCGGGCGGCGAGCGCATTCCGGATCCGATGAAGACCTCGATGGGCTACATCGGCGCCGACGCCTTCATCAACCGGGGCGGCAATCGCGGTGGCCGCCGCGGTGGTGGCGGCGGTGGTGGTGGGGGCGGCGGTGGCGGTGGCGGCCGCGGTCGCCGCTGAGCGGTCCAGCCTGCTCGTCGCCCCCGGCGACCCCGTCCGATGACGGGTTGTCACCTGGGGGCTTGACTTCAAGCATTACAATGCCGGGTTTTGCCAAGCCCAAGATTTTCAAGGAAAAGACATGGCCATCGAACGCACCCTCTCCATCATCAAGCCCGATGCCGTGGCCAAGAACGTCATCGGCCAGATCTACTCCCGCTTTGAAGGCGCCGGCCTGAAGATCATCGCCTCGAAGCAGAAGCAGCTGTCGCGCGCCGAAGCCGAAGCGTTCTACGCCGTGCACAAGGCCCGTCCGTTCTTCAACGACCTGGTGACCTTCATGATCTCCGGCCCGGTCCAGATCCAGGTCCTGGAAGGCGAAGGCGCCATCCTGAAGAATCGCGACCTGATGGGCGCCACCGACCCGAAGAAGGCCGAGAAGGGCACCATCCGCGCCGACTTCGCCGACAGCATCGACGCCAACGCGGTGCACGGCTCCGACGCCCCCGAAACCGCCGCCGTGGAAGTCGCCTTCTTCTTCTCCGGCCTGGAAATCAACGCCCGCTGAACCGGGCCAAGCCTCTGACCTCCGGGCCACGAGGCCCTTGAGAAAGAGGAACGCATGATGGACGCGGTCAACCTGCTCGGATTCGATCTGCAAGGCCTGGCCGCGTACTGCGAGCAGCTGGGGGAGAAGCGCTTTCGCGCGACCCAGCTGTTCCGCTGGATCCATCAGAAGGGCGCATCGGACTTCGCCCAGATGTCCGACCTGGCCAAGTCGCTGCGCGACAAGCTGGCCGGGCGCGCCCACATCACCGCGCTGCCGGTGATCTCCGAACACGTCTCTGCCGACGGCACCATCAAGTGGTTGTTCGACGTCGGCCAGGGCAACGCCGTCGAGGCGGTCTACATCCCCGAGGACGATCGGGCCACGCTGTGCATCTCCAGCCAGGCCGGCTGCGCCGTGGGCTGCCGCTTCTGCTCGACCGGCCACCAGGGCTTCAGCCGCAACCTGGAGACCTGGGAAATCATCGCCCAGCTCTGGCATGCCGAGCACACGCTGCGCCAGCGCCTGGGCAAGGACGAACGCATCATCTCCAACGTCGTGATGATGGGCATGGGCGAGCCGCTGCAGAACTACGCCGCGCTGGTCCCGGCGCTGCGGATGATGCTCGACGACCATGGCTATGGCCTGTCGCGCCGCCGGGTGACGGTGTCGACCTCGGGCGTGGTGCCGATGATCGACCGCCTGCGCGAGGACGCGCCGGTGGCGCTGGCCGTCTCGCTGCACGCGCCCAACGACCCGCTGCGCGACCAGCTGGTGCCGCTCAACCGGAAGTACCCGATCGCGGAACTGCTGGCGAGTTGCAATGCCTACCTGGACAAGGCGCCGCGCGACTTCATCACGTTCGAGTACTGCATGCTCCACGAGGTGAACGACGCGCCGGAGCAGGCCCGCGAGCTGATCGCGCTGCTCAAGGGCAAGGTGCCCTGCAAGCTGAACCTGATCCCGTTCAATCCCTTCCCCGCGTCGGGCCTGAAGCGCAGCTCGAACGAGCGCGTCAAGGCCTTCGCCGACCTGCTCATCCAGGCCGGCATCGTGACCACCGTCCGCAAGACGCGCGGCGACGACATCGATGCCGCCTGCGGCCAGTTGGCCGGCGAAGTGCAGGACCGGACCCGTGTCCATCTGCGCATGGTGCGCGCGCCCGTGGTGGTACAGCGGGACGCGGCATCGGCCGGCACGGCGGCCCCGGCGCCGGCGGCGACGTCCTCTCCCATCATTCCCGTCACTCCCACAGGCCCACGTCCATGACCGTTCCGTCGCCCGGCTCCGTCTTTCCGCGTCGTTCCGCCCGGACCTTGTCCGTCGTGTTGCTGATCGCCGCGGCCCTGGCCGGGTGTGCGACGACCTCGCCGCAGCAGCAGCAACCGCGGACCGAGAGCGACAAGACGGACAACGACCGCCGGGCCCAGGTGCGGCTGGAGTTGGCCAGCGGCTACTTCGCCCGCGGCCAGTACGAGACCGCGCTGGACGAGGTCAAGCTGGCGATGGCCGCCAAGCCCGACCTGCCCGAGGCGATCAGCCTGCGCAGCCTGATCTACGCCGCGATGGGCGAGTACGCGATGGCCGAGGACGGCTTCAAGCAGCTGCTGGCCCGCGACCGCAACAACGGCGACACGCTGCACAACTACGGCTGGTTCCTGTGCCAGCGCCAACGTTATGCCGAGGCCTACCAGCAGTTCGAGGCCGCCGTGGCGCTGCCGGCCTATCGCACGCCCGCGCGCACGCTGCTGGCCTGGGGCGCCTGCGAGGCCCGCGAGGGCCGGCTGGTGCCGGCGCAGGCCCACCTGTCCAAGGCCTTCGAGGCCGAGCCCGGCAATCCGACCATCGCGCTGAACCTGGGCGAGGTGCTGTACCGCCAGGGCGAATACGAACGGGCGCGCTTCTACGCCCGCCGCGTCAACAGCAATGTGGAACAGGCGAACGCGGCCAGCCTCTGGCTGGAGCTGCGCATCGAGCGCCGCCTGGGCAACGCGGCCAACATGGACGACCTCGGTCAGCAACTGCGGCGCAAGTATCCGCAGGCGGCCGAGACGCAGGCATTGAACAACGGTCGATTCGATGAATGAGGGACATCGCATGACTCCGACGGCCGCCGACGAGGCGACGCCCGCAGCCGCAAGCGCTGCGCCATCCACCTTCGGCCCCAGTTCCGCCGGCGCCGCGCTGCGGCGCGCGCGCGAGGCGCGAGGCCTGCACATCGCCGCCCTGGCCGCGACGCTGAAGGTGCCGCAATCCAAGCTGGAGGCCATCGAGGCCGACCGCTACCACGAGCTGCCCGACGCGACCTTCGCGCGGGCGCTGGCGCGCTCGATGTGCCGCGTGCTGAAGATCGAGGCGGCGCCGGTGCTCGCGATGCTGCCCAGCAGCGGCGCCGAGGCCTCGCTGGACCGCGTCACGCCGGGCCTGAACCAGCCGTTCCGCGAGCGCTCGGTGAGCCAGGAGCCGATGCTCTCGGCCGAGTTGCTGAAGCGCCCGGCGGTGCTCGGCGTGGGCGTGCTGCTGGTCGCCGCGGTGGCTGTGTACGCGATTCCCTCGAGCTGGATCGAGCAGGTGACGGCGCGGTTCCGGTCGGCGCCCGACGCCTCGACCACCACCGCGACCCCCGGCCCGGGCAGCGCCATCGGCACCGCGCCGGTCGCGACCGACAGCCCCCCGACCAACATCGAAGCCCCGGTGGTGAGCGCCTCCGAGGCCGCGCCGCAGTCCACCGCCAGCGTGCCGACGCTGCCGCCGCAGACCTCCGGCGCCGCGACGCCGATCACGGCGCCGGCCGCCACGCCGTCCCCCGCGCCGGTGACGACGCAGGCCGCCGCCACGACGCCGCCGGTCGCTTCCACCGCCGCTTCAGTCGCCGCTTCAACCGCCGCACTTGCCGGCCAGCCGATCCAGGCCGGCGCGCCCGCGCCGGGCACCTCCCCGCTGAAGGTCCGCGCCAGCGCCGAATCCTGGGTCGAGGTCGTCGACGCCAAGGGCCAGGTGCTGCTGTCCCGGCTCCTGCGTCGGGGCGATCTGGTCGACGTCCACGGCGTCGCGCCGCTGAGACTGCGCGTGGGCAACGTGTCCGGCACGGAACTGGTGTTCCGCGGCCAGCCGGTGGACCTCGCCGCCCGGGCGCGCGACAACGTCGCCCGGCTTGAACTGAACTGAACCCGGACCGACGGGCGCCCCGCCAGCCGTACCCCTTTCGCAAGAGCGCCGCATGATGGACAAGCCAGACACTCCCGATTTCGCCGCCGCCGACCTGTCGGACCTGATCGCCGCCGCCGCGCCCGCCGCGCGCCGCTCGCGCCAGGCCCAGGTGCGCTGGGGCAGCCGCATCGTCACCATCGGTGGCGACGCGCCGGTGCGCGTCCAGTCGATGACCAACACCGACACGGTCGACGTCATCGAGACCGCCATCCAGGTCAAGGAACTGGCGCAGGCGGGCTCGGAACTGGTCCGCATCACCGTCAACACGCCCGAGGCCGCCGACGCCGTGCCGCACATCCGCGAGCAGCTCGACCGCATGGGCATCGACGTGCCGCTGGTGGGCGACTTCCACTACAACGGCCACCGCCTGCTGACCGAGCATCCGGCCATGGCGCAGGCGCTGTCCAAGTACCGGATCAATCCCGGCAATGTCGGCAAGGGCGACAAGAAGGACCGCCAGTTCGCGCAGATGATCGAGGCCGCGATCCAGTACGACAAGGTCGTGCGCATCGGCGTCAACTGGGGCAGCCTGGACCAGGAGCTGCTCGCCCAGATGATGGACGACAACGCCAGGCGCGCGCAGCCCTGGGACGGCAAGCAGGTCATGTACCAGGCGCTGATCCAGTCAGCGCTGTCGTCGGCGGCCTATGCCCACGAGCTGGGCATGAATCCGGACAACATCATCATCAGCTGCAAGGTCAGCGGCGTGCAGGACCTGATCTCGGTCTACCGCGCGCTGAGCAAGCGCTGCGACTACGCGCTTCACCTGGGCCTGACCGAAGCCGGCATGGGCACCAAGGGCACGGTGGCTTCGGCCGCGGCGTTGTCGGTGCTGTTGCAGGAGGGCATCGGCGACACCATCCGCGTCTCGCTGACGCCGCAGCCCGGCGAGTCGCGCACGCAGGAAGTGGTCGTCGCGCTGGAGATCCTGCAGTCGCTGGGCCTGCGCGCGTTCAACCCGAGCGTCACCGCCTGCCCCGGCTGCGGCCGCACCACCAGCACCACCTTCCAGGAACTGGCCAAGCAGATCGACGATTTCCTGCGCGCCCAGATGCCGGTCTGGCGCGAGAAGTACCCCGGCGTCGAGAACATGAAGGTGGCCGTGATGGGCTGCATCGTCAACGGCCCGGGCGAGAGCAAGCATGCCGACATCGGCATCAGCCTGCCGGGCAACGGCGAGGCGCCGGCGGCGCCCGTCTTCATCGACGGCGAGAAGGCGCTGACCCTGCGCGGCGACAACATCGCCGGCGAGTTCCACGCCCTGGTCGAGACCTACATCGAAAAGCGCTACGGCGCGAGCACCACCACCGCATGAGCAAGAACATCCAGGCCGTGAAGGGGATGAACGACATCCTCCCGGCCAGCGTCGACCGCAAGGACAAACTGCCGAGCAGCCAGCTGTGGAGCTGGTTCGAGACCACGCTGCGCGGCGTGCTGCAGCGCTACGGCTACCAGTACATGCTGACCCCGATCGTCGAGCCGACCGCGCTGTTCGTGCGCGGCCTGGGCGAGGTGACCGACATCGTCGAGAAGGAGATGTACTCCTTCACCGACAGCATGAACGGCGACCAGCTGACGCTGCGCCCCGAGGCCACCGCCGGCATCGTGCGCGCGATGGTCGAGCACAACGCGCTGTACAACGGCCCGCTGCGCCTGTGGACGCTGGGCCCGATGTTCCGCCACGAGCGCCCGCAGAAGGGCCGCTACCGCCAGTTCAACCAGTTGGACGTCGAGGCGCTGGGCTTCGCCGGCCCGGACGTGGACGCCGAGATCATCCTGATGGTCCGCCGCCTGTGGCAGGAGCTGGGCCTGGTGGTCGGCCAGCATGTGCGCCTGGAGCTGAACTCGCTGGGCCAGCCGGAGGAGCGCGCCGCGCACCGCGCCGCGCTGATCGCCTACCTGGAAGGCCATGTCGACAAGCTCGACGAGGACGGCAAGCGCCGCCTGCACAGCAATCCGCTGCGCATCCTCGACACCAAGAATCCGGCGATGCAGGACGTGGTCGAGGCCGCGCCCAAGCTGATGGACTTCCTGGGTGAGGCCAGCCTGGCGCACTTCAACGCGGTGCGCGCGATCCTCGACGCGGCCGGCCTGGAATACCGCATCAACACGCGCCTGGTGCGCGGCATGGACTACTACAACCTGACCGTGTTCGAGTGGGTCACCGACCAGCTCGGCTCGCAGGGCACGGTCTGCGGCGGCGGCCGCTATGACGGGCTGTTCGAGCAGCTTGGCGGCAAGCCGACGCCCGCGGTCGGCTTCGGCCTGGGCATCGAGCGGCTGCTGCTGCTGATCGATGAACTGGGCCTGGCGGTGCCGTCCTCGGCGCCGGACGCGTACGCGATCCTGCCCGACGCCTCGGCGCTCGCCCAGGCCATGCCGGTGCTGGAAGCGCTGCGCGCCGAAGGTGTCGCGGTGCAGATGCATGCGGGCGGCGGCTCGTTCAAGTCGCAGTTCAAGAAGGCCGACGCCTCGGGCGCCCGCTTCGCGCTGGTGTTCGGCGCCGATGAACTCGCCCGGGGCGAGGTCGCGGTCAAGCCCCTGCGCGGCGACGGCGAGCAGGTGACACGTCCGCTTAACACGGCGGCTGCGTGGGCAGCCGATCTGCGCACCGCATAATCGCGGCTTCGCCGGGGTGCCCGAGGAGGGCGCCGCCGGCCGCATTCAGCAACTTTCCCCAGCCGGCCGACGCTCGCGCCGGGCCGGCTTCGACCCTCAACCGACGGACCCACACTCGCACATGGCGGCTCATCTCGATCTCGAAGAACAGGAACAGCTGGAGCAGCTCAAGGCGTTCTGGAAGCGCTGGGGCAATGCGATCACCTGGCTGCTGACGCTGGTGCTGGTGGCCTACGCCGGCTGGACCGGCTGGAACTACTGGCAGCGCAACGAGGCGGCCAAGGCCGGCGCGATGTTCAGCGAGCTGGAACGCGCGGTCCAGGCCGGCGACCTGGGCAAGGGCGCCGCCGTCTTCGGCACGCTGAAGCAGGATTTCGCCTCCACTGGCTACACGGCGCAGGCCGCGCTGATGACCGCCAAACTGCAGCTGGACAAGGAGAAGGCCGACGACGCGCGCGCCACGCTGACCTGGGCGGTGGCCAATGCCAAGGGCGAGGCCTACCGCGACCTGGCACGCCTGAGACTGGCGGCGCTGCAGATGGACGCCAAGCAGTACGACGAAGCCGCCAAGACGCTGGACGGCGTCAAGAGCGCCGATTTCGCGCCGCTGGCCGCCGACCGCCGCGGCGACCTGGCGCTGCTGCAGAACAAGCCCGATGTCGCCAAGACCGAGTTCAAGAAGGCGTATGACGGCATGGACAAGCAGCTGGACTACCGCCGCCTGCTGGAGGTGAAGCTGGCCAGCCTGGGCGTGGCGGTGGGTGGCGATGCCGCCGCCGCGGGAGCCGCGCAATGACGGCCCGCGTCACCCTGGGCGCGCTGAGCCGGGCGCTGCTGCTGGGCGGCGTCGCGATGACGCTGGGCGCCTGCTCGCTGTTCAGCAGCTCGAACGCGCCCAAGCCGGCGCCGCTGGAGAACATCACCCCGTCGCTGCAGGCCCGTGTCGCCTGGGAAGCGCGGGTGGACAGCGTCAAGTTCCCGCTGACCATCACCGCGGTGAACGACCGCTTCGTCGTGGGCGGGTCGGACGGCGTGATCAGCGCGATCTCCGCCACCGACGGCACCACGCTGTGGCGCGCCGACATCGGCAAGGGCCTGAGCGCCGGCGTCGGCAGCGATGGCCGTTTCGCCGCCGCCGTGACGCGCGAGAACGAGCTGGTCGTCACCGAGGGCGACAGGATCCTGTGGCGCAAGACGCTGACGACCCCGGTCATCACCGCGCCGTTCGTTGCCGGCGAGCGCGTGTTCGTGCTGACGCTGGACCGCGCGGTGCTGGCCTTCGACGCGGCCGACGGCCGTCGCCTGTGGGAGCTGCGCCGTCCGGGCGAGCCGCTGACGCTGCAGCAGGCCGGCGTGATCGGCGCCTACCAGAACACGCTGCTGGTGGGGCAGGGCTCCCGCCTGGCGGGTGTCGACCCGACCCGCGGCCTGCTGATGTGGGAAGCGACCATCGCCAACCCGCGCGGCACCAACGAGGTCGAGCGCCTGGCCGACCTGGTCGGCCCGATGGCCCGCGACAACGAGGTGTTCTGCGCCCGCGCGTTCCAGTCGGCCGTCGCCTGCGTCAACGGCGAGCGCGGCAACACGATCTGGACCCGCAACAACGCCGGCCTGCGCGGCGTGGGGGCCGACGCGACGATCGTCGTCGGTGGCGACGCCTCGGACCGGCTGACCGCCTGGGGCACCCGCAGCGGCGACGTCGTCTGGACCGCCGACCAATTCCAGAACCGCAAGCTCAGCGCGCCGCTGGTGACCGACAAGTCGGTCATCGTCGGCGACAGCGAGGGTTATGTGCACTTCCTGTCCAAGGACAAGGGCCAGACCGTGCAGCGCCTGCAGACCGACAGCTCCGGCATCGCCGCGGCGCCGGTGCAGCTCGGCGGCACGGTGCTGGTCGCCACCCGCAGCGGACGCCTGTTCGCGCTGCGCCAAGACTGATATGAAACCTGTGATCGCCCTGGTGGGCCGCCCCAACGTGGGCAAGTCCACGCTGTTCAACCGGATGACGAAGAGCCGCGACGCCATCGTCGCGGACTTCGCCGGTCTCACGCGCGATCGCCATTACGGCGACGGGCGCCTGGGCGATCGCGAGTTCATCGTCATCGACACCGGCGGCTTCGAGCCCGACAGCTCCACCGGCATCGTCAAGGAGATGGCCAAGCAGACCCGCCAGGCCGTGGCCGAGGCGGATGCCGTCATCTTCGTGCTGGACGTGCGCACCGGCCTGGCCGGCCAGGACCAGGACATCGGCCGCTACCTGCGCCAGTGCAACAAGCGCGTCTTCGTCGCGGTCAACAAGGCCGAGGGCATGAGCGACAGCCCGCTGCTGGCCGAGTTCCATGAACTGGGCATGGGCGAGCCGCATCCGGTCTCGGCCGCGCACGGGCAGGGCATCCGCTCGCTGCTGGAGGCCGTGCTGGACAGCTTCGAGGCGCCCGCCGAAGACGAGGCCTTCGAAGGCGAGGGTGCGGAAGAGGACGAGTCCAAGGCCATCCGCCTGGCGGTCGCGGGCCGGCCCAACGTCGGCAAGAGCACGCTGATCAACACCTGGCTGGGTGAGGAACGCCTGGTCGCGTTCGACATGCCGGGCACGACGCGCGACGCCATCAGCGTCGACTTCGAGCGCAACGGCCAGAAGTTCAAGCTGATCGACACCGCCGGCCTGCGCCGCAAGGGCAAGGTGTTCGAGGCGATCGAGAAGTTCTCGGTCGTCAAGACGCTGCAGGCGATCGCCGACGCCAACGTGGTGCTGCTGCTGATCGACGCGACGCAGGGCGTCACCGACCAGGATGCCCACATCGCCGGCTACGTCCTGGACAGCGGCCGCGCGGTGGTGGTGGCGATCAACAAATGGGACGCGATCGACAGCTACCAGCGCGAAACCATCGAACGCCAGATCCTGACCCGTCTTGGATTCCTGCGCTTCGCCCCCATCCTGAAGATTTCCGCGCTCAAGCGGCAGGGCCTGGGCCCGCTGTGGAAGGCGCTGGCGGATGCCTATTCGTCGGCCTATCGCAAGATGACGACGCCGGTGCTGACCCGTCTCATCCAGGAGGCGGTGCAGCACCAGCAGCCGCAGCGGGCGGGGATCTCGCGTCCGAAGCTGCGCTACGCGCACCAGGGCGGGATGAATCCCCCGATCGTCGTCATTCATGGGAATGCGCTGGACGGCGTCAGCGACGTCTACAAGCGCTACCTGGAAGGGCGGATCCGCGACCACTACAAGCTGGTGGGCACGCCGCTGCGGATCGAGTTGCGGTCCTCGAAGAACCCGTTCGCCGAAACCTGAGCGCGCGGCCGTCCGGGGAAACCCGGTGCTGTGATAAGGTCCGGGCTTCCAACACCACTCTCACAACACGGAGCATATCGTGAGCAACAAAGGACAACTCTTGCAAGACCCCTTCCTGAACCTGCTGCGCAAGGAGCATGTTCCTGTGAGCATCTACCTCGTGAACGGCATCAAGCTGCAAGGCCACATCGAGTCCTTTGACCAGTACGTGGTGCTGCTGCGCAATACGGTGACGCAGATGGTCTACAAGCACGCCATCTCCACGGTGGTCCCCGGCCGCGCCGTGAACTTCCACGCCGGCGAGAGCAACGACGCCAGCTGACGCTGATTGACCAAACAAGACCCCACCCATTCGACGCCGCCCCCTGAGGCGGCGCGCGCCATTCTGGTGGGGGTCGATCTGGGCCGCGACGTGGCCTTCGACCCCACCCTCGACGAACTCGCGCTGCTGGCCGAATCGGCCGGTGACACACCGGTCGCCCGGATCGTCGCCAAGCGCAAGGCGCCCGACGCGGCGCTGTTCGTCGGGTCCGGCAAGGCCGACGAAATCAAGCTGATGGTGGACGCGCTGGGCGCGCACACCGTGCTGTTCGACCAGGCCATCTCCCCCGCCCAACAACGCAACCTGGAACGCCACCTCGGCGTGCCCGTGGCCGACCGCACCGCGCTGATCCTGGAGATCTTCGCCGCGCGCGCCCAGAGCTTCGAGGGCAAGCTGCAGGTCGAGCTGGCGCGGCTCCAGTACCTCGCCACGCGCCTGGTGCGCCGCTGGAGCCACCTGGAGCGCCAGAGCGGCGGCATCGGCATGCGCGGCGGTCCCGGCGAGCGCCAGATCGAACTGGACCGCCGGATGATCGACGACCGCATCAAGTCGATCAAGGAACGCCTCAAGAAGGTCGAGCGCCAGCGCTCCACGCAGCGCCGCGCCCGCGCCCGCAACGGGGTGTTCCGCGTCTCGCTGGTCGGCTACACCAATGCCGGCAAGAGCACGCTGTTCAACGCCCTGACCAAGGCCAGGACCTACGCGGCCAACCAGCTTTTCGCCACGCTGGACACGACGACGCGTTCGCTCTACCTCGAGGAGGCGGGCACCAGCGTCTCGTTGTCCGACACCGTCGGCTTCATCCGCGACCTGCCGCACAAGCTGGTCGAGGCGTTCAAGGCCACGCTGCAGGAGGCCGCGGATGCCGACCTGCTGCTGCATGTGGTCGACGCCGCCAGCCCGGTGCTGACCGAGCAGATGGAGGAGGTCGAGCGGGTGCTCGCCGAGATCGGCGCGCAGCACATTCCGCAGATCCTCGTCTACAACAAGCTGGACCTGCTCGAGCCCACGCAGCGCCCGCGCCAGCTGCAGGACTGGCTGACGCGCATCGGCGGCGAGCACGGCGGCCAGCGCCTGCCCCGCGTCTTCGTCAGCGCGGCGCAGGGCGAGGGTCTGGACGAACTGCGCACGATGATCGCCTCGCTGATGCAGGCCGGGCCGATACCCGAGTACGCCGGCCTGGTGCTCGAGGAGGCCGATGGGGCCGACGGGAACGATGAGCCCGAGGTCTCCGGAAAACCGGCGTCGGCTGACGGAGATGACGGTGACGACGGCGACTTGAACGATCAAGACCTGACCCAAGCTCGGACAGTCCCGCAGGATGATCCGCAGGGACGCACAGGCTGAGAACGCTGCGCAATGCCCGATACTCGCAACAAGACTTCCTCATCAGGATGCGTATGAATCAAGACGATCGCCTGTCCGCCGCTGGCGGCGGACGTGGCCCGCAGGGTGGAGCTGGTGGCCTGCGCCGCTGGGTGGGGCTCTGGATGAGCAATGGCCGCAACGAAGGCCCGCCCGACCTGGACGAGCTGTGGCGCGACTTCAACCGCAAGCTCTCGCGCCTGTTCGGCGGCCGCGGCGGCAATGACGGCAACGGTCCGGCCGGCAGCGGCGGCGGTGGTTCGCAGCCCGACATGAAGGGCGCCGGCATCGGCGTCGGCCTGGTGGTCGGCGTGGTGGTGCTGGGCTGGCTGGCCAGCGGCGTGTTCATCGTCCAGGAAGGCCAGCAGGGCGTCATCACCTCGTTCGGCAAGTACAGCCGCACCGTCGATGCCGGCATCCAGTACCGCCTGCCGTATCCGTTCCAGGCGCACGAGGTGGTGTCGTTCACGCAGCTGCAGTCCGTCGAGGTCGGCCGCAATTCGGTCGGCCAGGCATCGGGCCTGCGGGATTCGTCGATGCTGACGCAGGACGAGAACATCATCGACATCCGCTTCACCGTGCAGTACCGGCTGAAGGATGCGCGCGACTACCTCTTCGAGAACTTCAACACCGACGAGGCCGTCAACCAGGCGTCCGAATCGGCGGTGCGCGAGATCGTCGGCCGCAGCAACATGGACTCGGTGCTGTACGAGCAGCGCGACGCGATCGCGATCGACCTGGCCAAGTCCATCCAGGCGCAGCTGGACCGGCTCAAGACCGGCATCCAGATCGTCAACGTCAACGTCAGCAGCGTGCAGCCGCCCGAGCAGGTGCAGGCCGCCTTCGACGATGCCTTCCGCGCCAACGCCGACCGCGAGCGCTTGAAGAACGAGGGCGAGGCCTACGCCAACGACGTGATCCCCCGCGCGCAGGGCCAGGCGGCCCGCCTGCGCGAGGACGCCGAGGCCTACCGCGCCCGCGTCGTCTCGTTCGCCGAAGGTGACTCGCAGCGCTTCAAGTCGGTGCTGGCCGAGTACCAGAAGGCGCCGGCCGTCACCCGCGACCGCCTCTACATCGACACGATGCAGCAGGTCTATTCCCGCGTGACCAAGGTGATGGTGGACGCCAGGAGCGGCTCCAACCTCCTGTACCTGCCGCTGGACAAGCTGATGCAGCAGACGCAGCCTGGTGGCACGGTCACGACCACGGCGCCCACGCCGGTGGTGCCGACCGACCCGGCGACCTCGGGCGCCTCGTCGCTGGGCAGCGATCCGCGCTCGCGCGACAGCATGCGCAGCCGCGACCGCGACGGCCGTTGATCGACAGGGAGCCCACAACAATGAATCGCATCGTCTCCGTCGTCGTCGGCCTGCTGATCCTGTTCATGATCGCCAGCTCGACGCTGTTCGTCGTCGACCAGCGCCAGTTCGCGGTCGTCTATTCGCTGGGCGAGATCAAGGAAGTGATCACCGAGCCCGGCCTGAAGTTCAAGCTGCCGCCGCCGCTGCAGAACGTGGTCTTCCTGGACCGCCGCGTGCAGACGCTGGACGCGGCCGATCCGCGCCCCATCTTCACCGCCGAGAAGAAGAGCCTGGTCATCGACTGGCTGGTGAAGTGGCGCATCGTCGACTCGCGCCAGTACATCCGCAACAGCGGCACGCAGCTGCGCAACCTGGAAACCCGCCTGAGCCCGATCGTGCAGGCCGCGCTCAACGAGGAAGTGACCAAGCGCACCGTGCGCGCGGTGCTGGCCACCGAGCGCGAGAAGGTCATGCAGGACGTGCGCAAGCGCCTCGAGGAAGAAGCCAAGCAGTTCGGCATCGAGATCGTCGATGTGCGGGTCAAGCGGGTCGACTTCGCCGCCAACATCACCGAGTCGGTCTACAACCGCATGAAGTCGGAACGCGCCCGCGTCGCCAACGAACTGCGTTCGACCGGCGCGGCCGAGGGCGAGAAGATCAAGGCCGATGCCGACAAGCAGCGCGAGATCATCACCGCCGAGGCCTACCGCGACGCGCAGAAGATCATGGGCGAGGGCGATGCCAAGGCATCGGCGCTGTACTCGGAATCCTTCGGTCGCGATCCCCAGTTCGCGCAGTTCTATCGCTCGCTGGATGCGTACCAGCGCTCGTTCAAGGGCAAGGGCGACGTGATGGTGCTGGACCCGTCGAGCCAGTTCTTCAACACGATGCGCACCGGCGGCCCGGGCGCGCCGGCGGCGGCCCCGAAGAAGTGATCCCGGGCGGGCCAGTCGGCCCGCCCGTTCGCCATCGAGCTGACCGGCGACAGCCGGGGAGGGCGGTCCCGTCATGAGCGGCGACAAGTGGCTGGCGGCGCTGGCGCTGCTGCTGATCATGGAAGGGCTGATGCCGTTCCTCAATCCCGGCGCCTGGCGGCAGCTGTTCGCCCGGCTGTTGGCGATGAGCGATGGGCAGTTGAGGTTCCTCGGGCTGGCCAGTCTCGTCTGCGGCGCGCTGCTGCTGTTGCTGCTCTGACGCGCTTCCCGGGGGCGCCCGAGCTGCCCGGGTGGGCAGCCTGTCACGCGAAGGCTCGGTGAATCGTTGGCGAATCCGCGTCAGGCCCTCGCGTGAGGGGCTCGGCGGCCGAGGTTCGCCGCGACCCCGGTACAATGCCGTTTTTAACCCCCTCCCTGAACGTCCATGGCCTCTGCTTGGCTGCTGCCCGAGCACATTGCTGACGTCCTGCCCTCCCAGGCCCGCCGCATCGAAGAACTGCGCCGCGAGTTGCTGGACATGGCGCGGACCTACGGTTGCGAGCTGGTGATGCCTCCGATGCTGGAGCATCTCGACTCGCTGCTTTCCGGCACCGGTCAGGCGCTGGACCTCAAGACCTTCAAGCTCGTCGACCAGCTCTCCGGTCGCAGCCTGGGCCTGCGCGCCGACACCACGCCGCAGGTCGCCCGCATCGATGCCCACCTGCTGAACCGCGCCGGCGTGACGCGGTTGTGCTACTGCGGTCCGGTGCTGCACACCCGCGCCGAAGGCCTGACCGCGACGCGTGAACCGCTGCAGTTCGGCGTCGAGATCTACGGCCATGCCGGGCTCGAGGCCGACCTGGAGGCGCAGGAACTGGCCATCGACGCGATGCAGCGCGCCGGCCTGACGCAGCTGGTGCTGGACCTCGGCGACGCGCGCCTGGTGCGTGGCGTGCTGGGCGATCACGCCTTGAGCGAGGACCGCCTGAATGCGCTGGTGGCTGCGATGGCCGCCAAGGACGCGGCCGGCGTGGCGGCGTTCTCCCAGGAGCTCCCGGACGACGTCGTCACCGCGCTGCAGACGCTGCTGCGCCTGTACGGCGGTGTCGAGGTGCTGGCCGACGCGCGCCGCGCGCTGCCGGCCAACGCGCTGGTCACCGCCGCGCTGGACGACCTCGAGTGGCTGATCCATCACCTGCGCGCGGCGTATCCCGACGTGCGCATCGGCGTGGACCTCGCCGACCTGCCGGGCTTCGGCTACTACAGCGGCGTGCGTTTCGCGCTGTATGCGGTGGGCGGCACCGATGCCGTCCTGCGCGGCGGCCGCTACGACGAGGTGGGTGCGGTCTTCGGCCGTCGCCGTCCGGCGGTCGGCTTCAGCCTGGACCTGAAGACGCTGGTGGGGCTGATTCCCGCCACCTCGCTGCGGGCCGCGGTGCGTGCCCCCTGGGGCGAGGATCCCGATCTGCGCGCGGCCGTGCGTCGCCTGCGCGAGCAGGGCGAAACCGTGGTCTGCGTGCTGCCGGGCCACGACCAGGAGAACGACGAGTTCGAATGCGACCGCGAGCTGGTGCAGGCCGGCGGTCAATGGGTGCTGCGATCGCTCTGAGCGACGCGATCCGCCCCTCCACCCCCTCAACCTCAATTCATCGGAAGAACGTCATGCAAAGCAGTGAGATCGCGCGCGGCCGCAACGTGGTGGTCGTCGGCACCCAGTGGGGTGACGAAGGCAAGGGCAAGGTCGTCGACTGGCTGACCGATCACGCCCAGGGCGTGGTGCGCTTCCAGGGCGGTCACAACGCCGGCCACACGCTGGTCATCAAGGGCGTGAAGACGGCGCTGCAGCTGATCCCCTCGGGCATCATGCGCGACGGCGTCGCCTGCTACATCGGCAACGGCGTGGTGCTGGATCCGACCCACCTGCTGTCGGAGATCGAGCGCCTGGAGAAGGCTGGCGTCGAAGTGCGTTCGCGCCTGTACATCAGCGAGTCCTGCCCGCTGATCCTGCCCTTCCACGTCGAGGTCGACCGCGCCCGCGAGGCGCTGCGTGAAAGCAGCGGCAGCGGCAAGATCGGCACGACCGGCAAGGGCATCGGCCCCGCCTACGAGGACAAGGTCGCCCGCCGCGCGCTGCGCGTGCAGGACCTGAAGCATCCGGAGCGCTTCGCCAAGAAGCTCAAGGAACTGATCGACCTGCACAACGTCGCGCTGACCGGCTATCTGAACGCGAAGGCGCTGGAGTTCCAGCCGATCTTCGACCATGCGATGGCGCTGGCCGAGCAGGTCAAGCCGATGATGGCCGACGTCGGCTACATGCTGCACAAGGCGCATCTGCGCGGCGACAACATCCTGTTCGAAGGCGCGCAGGGCACGCTGCTGGACATCGACCACGGCACCTATCCGTATGTCACCTCGAGCAACTGCGTCGCCGGCAACGCCGCCGCGGGCGCGGGCGTGGGGCCGCAGATGCTGCATTACATGCTGGGCATCACGAAGGCCTACGCGACCCGCGTCGGCTCGGGCCCGTTCCCGACCGAGCTGGACTGGGAAACGCCCGGCACGGTGGGCCACCACCTGTCGACGGTCGGCCAGGAGCGCGGCACGGTCACCGGCCGTGCGCGCCGCTGCGGCTGGATCGATGCCGCCGCGCTGAAGCGCTCGATCATCATCAACGGCATCAGCGGCCTGTGCCTGACGAAGCTGGACGTGCTGGACGGCCTGGCCGAGATCAACATGTGCGTGGGCTATGAGCTCGACGGTCGCCAGATCGACATCCTGCCCCTGGATGCCGACGAGATCGCCGCGTGCAAGCCCATCTACGAAGTCTTCCCCGGCTGGACCGAATCGACCTTCGGCATCACCCGCTGGGAGCAACTGCCGGAGAACGCGCGCAACTACCTGAAGCGCGTGGAAGCGGTGATCGGCGCGCCGATCGCCATGGTGTCCACCGGCCCCGACCGCGAGCACACCATCCTGCTGCAGCACCCGTTCCAGGGTTGAGCGATCGCTCGAGCCCTGTTGTATTCCGTCTTATCCAGACCTGATCCATTCTTCGCTGAGGAGCCTCCCCCATGCTGACCGACGACGGCAAACATCTGTACGTGTCCTGGGATGAATACCATTTGCTGATCGAACGCCTGGCGCTGAAGGTGCACGCCTCCGGCTGGGAGTTCGACCAGATCCTGTGCCTGGCGCGTGGTGGCATGCGTCCGGGGGATGTGCTGTCGCGGGTGTTCGACAAGCCGCTGGGCATCATGTCGACCAGCTCTTATCGGGCCGAGGCGGGGACGATCCAGGGGCGGTTGGATATCGCCAAGTACATCACCATGCCCAAGGGTGAACTGGCCGGGAGAGTGCTGCTGGTAGATGATCTGGCGGATTCGGGCGTGACGCTGAAGGCGGTCGTGGAGCGGCTGCGGGGCATGCCGGCCATCAGCGAGCTGCGCTCGGCGGTGATCTGGACGAAGAGCGTGTCGGAGTACACGCCCGACTATTACGTCGAGATGCTGGAAACCAGCCCGTGGATCCATCAGCCGTTCGAGGATTACGACGCGCTGCGGCCAGATGCGCTGGCGAAGAAATTCGCGATCTGAATGAAGCAAGGGCTGACGGATGTCAGCCCTTTTTGTTTGGGGGTTGCCGCAAGGGCGCCGCGCTCGCTGCCACCGCAGGAGAGGACTCGGTCACGCTTTGCGCGACCCCGGTTTGGACCAACGGTCCAAACCATTCGAGTCCTCCCGTGATGTCCACCGGACATCACTTCCTGGGCGGAAGAATGAGAAAAGCCGGCTCGTGGCCGGCTTTTCAGAATTGGTGCCCAGGAGAGGACTCGAACCTCCACGGAGTTACCCGCTAGTACCTGAAACTAGTGCGTCTACCAATTCCGCCACCTGGGCAAGGTCAAAAGCCAACTTCTCGAAAAACTCGGATCAAGCGACTTTGAAGTATTCTTGAGCCTTCAGTTTCTTCGAAACGCCAAACGGCTTCTGCGTTTCAGGAAAGACAAGGATTCTATTATCAAAAACTTCAAGAACGCAAGCCCCCAGAGCCATCCGCTGATGGGGGAGATCGAAGGCACGGTGCAAGGTCACCGGGACGGGCACGGATTCCTGATGCCCGACGACGGCCAGCCCGACGTTTACCTCTCCTCGCAGGAAATGCACGCCGTGATGCACGGCGACCGTCTGCGGGTGCGCGTTGTGCGCTTCGACAAGCGCAACCGCCCCGAAGGTCGCGTGCTGGAGATCCTGGAGCGCCGCAAGAAGCCCATCATCGGCCGGCTGCTGCTGGAGTCGGGCATCTGGCTCGTCGCGCCCGAAGACAAGCGTTATGGCCAGGACATCCTGGTCCCGAAGAACGCGATCGCCAACGCCACCGCCGGCCAGATCGTCGCGGTCGAGCTGACCGAACCACCGTCGCTGTACTCGCAGCCGGTCGGCCGGGTCACCGAGGTGCTGGGCGAGATCGACGACCCCGGCATGGAGATCGAGATCGCCGTGCGCAAGTACGAGGTCCCGCACGCCTTCAGCGCCGACACGCTGCAGCAGGCCGCGAAGCTGCCCGACCGCGTCCGCGCGGTCGACATGAAGCACCGCATCGACCTGCGCGACGTGGCGCTGGTGACCATCGACGGCGAGGACGCGCGCGACTTCGACGACGCCGTCTATTGCGAACCCCACAAGCAGGGCAGAGGCAAGACCGCCTTCAAGGGCTGGCGCCTGCTGGTGGCAATCGCCGACGTCAGCCATTACGTCAAGCCCGGCGAGCCGCTGGACCGCGACGCCTATGAGCGTGCGACCTCGGTCTACTTCCCGCGCCGCGTGATCCCCATGCTGCCGGAGAAGCTCTCCAACGGGCTGTGCTCGCTGAACCCGGAGCAGGACCGCCTGTCCATGGTCTGCGACATGCTGGTCACCGAGGCCGGCGAACTGCACGCCTACCAGTTCTATCCCGCGGTCATCAACTCGCATGCGCGCTTCACCTACACCGAGGTGGCGGCGATCCTGGGCAACACCCACGGCCCCGAGGCCCACAAGCGCCAGGCGCTGGTGCCGCACCTGCTGCACCTGCACGAGGTCTACCGCGCGCTGCTGTCGCAGCGGGCCAAGCGCGGCGCGGTGGACTTCGAGACCACCGAGACCCAGATCGTCTGCGACGACAACGGCCGCATCGAGAAGATCGTGCCGCGCACCCGCAACGAGGCGCACCGGCTGATCGAGGAGGCGATGCTCGCCGCCAACGTCTGCGCGGCCGACTTCATCGCCGGCGGCAAGCACGCGTCGCTGTATCGCGTCCACGAGGGCCCGACGCCGGAGAAGCGCGGCACGCTGCAGGCCTACCTGCGCGCGCTGGGAATCGGCATGGGCATCAGCGACGATCCCACGCCGGGCGAATTCCAGGCGATCGCCCAGGCGACCAAGGACCGTCCGGACGCCCAGCAGATCCACACGATGCTGCTGCGCTCGATGCAGCAGGCGATCTACACGCCGTTCAACTCGGGCCACTTCGGGCTCGCGTACCAGGCCTACACGCACTTCACCAGCCCGATCCGGCGTTATCCGGACCTGCTGGTGCACCGCGTGATCAAGGCCCTGCTCGGGACGAAGAAATACGCCCTGGACGCGCACAAGATGGAAGCGGCCAACCCGCTGCCCAAGCGACCGGGCAAGGCCGCGCCGAAGATCCCGAACCCGGGCCTGGCATCGACCGAGCTCGAGCGCTGGGAGGTGGTCGGCGCGCACTGCAGCGCCAACGAGCGCCGCGCCGACGAGGCCTCCCGCGATGTCGAGGCCTGGCTGAAGTGCCGCTACATGCGCGACCACCTGGGCGAGGAGTTCGCCGGCACCGTCAGCGCGGTGACGAGCTTCGGCCTGTTCGTGCAGCTCGACGCGATGTACGTCGAGGGCCTGATCCACATCACCGAGCTCGGTGGCGAGTACTTCCGCTTCGACGAGGTCCGCCAGGAACTGCGGGGCGAGCGCACCGGCATCCGTTATGCCACCGGCGCGCGCGTGCAGGTGCAGGTCAGCCGCGTCGACCTGGACGGCCGCAAGATCGACTTCCGCCTGGTGCGCGAGCAGGACGAGCACCGCCTGCTGCGCGGCGCCCACCGCGACAAGTTCGGCGACAAGCGGGGCGACGGCAAGGGGCCGGCGCGCAAGCAGGACAAGCGCGCCGAGCAGCGCGCCCGGCGTGAAGCCGCGGCCGCGCCCGCCGCGACGGTCGAGCCCATGCCGCTGCCGCCGCCGGACCCGCCCACGGCCGTCGATGCGCTCGAGCGCATCGAGCAGGCCGACCGCGTGTTGAAGGCCGAGCGCCGCAAGTCGGAACGCGCGACCAAGGGCGCGTCGGCGCATCCCGTCAAGGCGGCCAAGCGCACGGCGCGCGGCGCGGCGAAGTCGGTCGCCGTGAAGGGCAGCGGCGCCCCCGCGGCCAAGACGACGCGTCGCAAGCGAGGCGCCTGACGGAAGACCACCCGCTTCGAGCGGGACGACACGAGGCCTGGCATTGCCAGGCCTTCGTCGTTGTGAGCGCGCGGCTACGCGGCCCGGGCGTGCAGCGCGGCCATCGCGGCCACGAGGTCCGCGGCGAGCATCGGGCCGGCGTGGCCTTCCGCGGCGGCGCCGTGCCAGGCCACCGCGGTCGTGGCGAGATCGTGTGGCGAGACCTCCGGCGACTGCGCCCACATGCCGCCGATCCAACCGGCCAACACATCGCCGCTGCCCGCCGTCGCCAGCGCCGACGAGCCGGTACTGTTGATCGACAAGGGCTGCGCCGCCGAAGCGACGACGCTGCCCGAGCCCTTCAGCACCACCGTCGCGCCGAAGCGCTGAGCGAGCTGCGCGGCGGCCGCGAGCCGGTCGGCCTGCACGTCGGCGGCTGACGCCAGTCCGAGCAGGCGGGCGGCTTCCAGCGGATGGGGCGTCAGGACGGTCGACCAGCCATGGGCGGCGCGGCGGCGCAGCGCGGTCTGCAGCGATTCATCGCCGGCCACGAGGTTGAGCGCGTCGGCATCGAGCACGACGCGCCGCGCGCCATGCAGCACGGTCGAGAGCGCCGGCGCGATCGCCGTCCCGCCGCCGCAGCCGCACACCGCGACGACGTCCCGCCAGGCCTCGGCGGGAGCGCTCCAGCGCGCGAAGTCCCAATGCATCAGCTCCGGCCGCGCCGGCCAGGCCAGGCCGTCGTCATCGGGCAGCGCGGCGTAGACACGCCCGGCGCCGGCCGCGAGCGCGGACGTGGCCGCGAGCCACGCGGCACCGCGCATCGTCGGCGCCCCGCCGAGCACGACCACGTCGCCATGCCGCCCCTTGTGGCTCGAGGCCGACCGGCGGAAATCGCGCTGCCAGCGCGCGATGCGCTCACGGCCGAAGAGCGTGGCGGGCGCCTCCGCGATGGCGTCCCCGGCCGGTGCCTCGCCGAGGTCATCGAACCACAGGCGCCCGGCGAGCGTGCGCCCTTCGCCGGTGAACAGCCCGGTCTTGAGCGTCAGGAAGGTCAGCGTGTGGTCGGCCTCGACCCCATGAGCGCCCAGCGGCTGGCCCGTGCGCACGTCGAGCACGCTCGGCAGGTCCACGGCAAGCACCAGGGCGCCGGCAGCGCGCAAGGCGGCGATGGCCTGGATCGCATCGACGAACGCGCCGTCGGGCGCGCGGTTCGCGCCAAGGCCGAGGAGGGCATCGATGACTAGGTCGGTATCGTCCGGCAGCGTGGCAAGGTCGGTGAGCGTTGCCAGGCCGGCGGCGCGCGCGGCGTCGAGCGCATGGGCCGCATCGGTGCCCGGCGCCGGTTCGGTGCCGACCAGGCGCAGGTCGACGCGCCATCCGCGCGCCGCGAGATGCCGGGCCGCGATGAGACCGTCGCCGCCGTTGTTGCCGGGGCCGGCGATGACGACGGCGTGGCGGCCGAGCGGTCGCAGCGCCAGTGCGAGTCGGGCGACCGCCAGGCCGGCTCTTTCGATCAGCGTGTGAGGCGGGTGGCGCGAGAGCGCGGCTGACTCGATGCGTCGACTCGACGCCGCATCGTGCAAGGGCTGCGCGAGGGAGAGGGGGAGGATGGGCCGCATGGCGCCGACTCTAGCGCTTCGGGCCCCGCGGAGCCTGGCGAGGCGGGGCGCCGCCAGACGCCTCCGCGTCGATGGTCAGCGCAGCCGGCCGGGCTCCAGCAGCGCGGCGTCGATGCCCGGGTCCTGCTTCGCCAGCCGGGCCGAGATCAATTGCGCCGCGGCGCCGGCCATGGTCCAGCCATGCTCGCCGTGGCCGATGTTGAGCCAGACGCCGGGCAGGCCGGATTCGCCGATCAGCGGCAGCTCGTCCGGCAGCAGCAGCCGCGCGGTCTTCCAGCGCTGCTGCCCGCCGGCCAGCAGCGCGCCGGGGAACCAGTCATGCGCCGCCTGGTGCAACGCGCCCATCGACTGGCCGTCGGGCTGCGACGAGGCGCCGCCGAGCTCGTTGGCGCCGCCCACGCGCACGCGCTGCCCCAGCCGGGTGAGGCTGACGCCGAGGCTCATGTCGACCACGGTGGCGCGCGGCCCCAGGTCCGGGTGCGCTTCCAGCTGCCGCAGCGGCGCCGTGATCGTGTGGGTGTGGACCGTCCCCCAGGGCAGCTTCAGGCCCTGGGCCGCGAGCAGCGGCGCCGCGCCCTTGCCCGCGCACACCAGCACCGCGTCCACGCGCACCGGCTCGCCGGCCGCGACATGCACCGCGGGCGAGCTGCCCGGCTCGATGCGCAGCACGTCGGTGTTGAAGTGCCAGCGCACGCCCAGGCGCTGCGCCTCCACCCGCAGCGCCTGGCTGAACTGGCGCGCGTTGGCGGCCTCGTCCTGCGTCAGCAGGATGCCGCCGTGCAGCGGTGTTTCGGCGTTGAGCCCCGGCTCCTGCGCGCGGCATCCCTCGGCATCGAGCTCGCGGTGCGGCACCTGCCGCTCCTGCAGCCGGGCGAGCAGCGCCGCCGCGGCCTTGTAGTCCTTGGCGCTGCGCCACAGCAGCAGCACGCCGGCCTCGCGCTCGACCTCCATCTGGAGTTCGCGCCGCCACACCGCCATCACCGCCTGGCCACGCAGCGCCAGCGCGTGCAGCGCCTCGGGCATCGCCTGCGCGCCGCGCGCACGACCGGCGCGCCAGTGGGCGAAGCGCCAGCCGATCTGGCCCGGCTTGCCGCGCCAGCGCAGCGGCGCGTTCGCCCGCGCAGCCATCAGGCCCGGCGCGATGAGCCCCGGCGGTGCGAAGCTCGCGCCGGTCGCGACGCTGGTGTCGCGCTCGAAGACCTGGACCTCGTGCCCTTGCAGCGCGAGTTCGTAGGCGCTGGTCACGCCGGCCAGGCCGGCGCCGATGATGGCGATCCGCATCTCAGCGCGCTCCCGCCGCCAGGGCCGCCTCGACGCGCGCGGCCGCGCCGAGCACGGCGGNCCGGCGCCCACAGCATCAGGCCGACCGGCAGCTCGCCGGGGCGCTCGCACGGGACCGAGATCGCGCAGCCGTCGAGCAGGTTCACGACGGCGGTGTTGCGCAGCAGGCGCGCGTTGGTGGCAAAGAACAGGTCGTCGCTGTGCAGCAAGGGGGCGATCTCCGGGGCTTGCAGGGGAACGGTGGGGCTGAGGAAGACATCGATGCCCTGCATCGAGGCCGTCATGTCGTGGATCCAGCGCTGGCGCGCATCGAGCAGCGCCTGGTAGGCGTCGGGCGCGATCGACGCGCCGCGGCGGATGCGCAGCGCGACGCGCGGGTCATAGCGGTCGCCGCGTTCGGCGAGGCGCGCATGGTGCCATGCCCAGGCCTCGGCGGCGGTGATGCCGCCCTGGGTTTGCAGTTCCGCCACACGGGGCAGGGCGGGCAGCGCGCGTTCCTCGATGCGCGCGCCGGCCGATCGCAGCGTCGCCAGGGCGCGCTCGAAGGCGCTCGCGACCGCTGGCTCCAGCTCGTCCTGCATGAAGGTCGGCGTGATCGCGAATCGCCAGGCCGACAGCGGGCGCGCGTCGATCTCGAGCGCAGCGCCGCTCAGCACCGCATCCAGCAGCGCCGCGTCCCTCACCGAGCGCGTGATCGCGCCGGCCGTGTCCAGCGACGGGGACAGCGGCACGCAGCCGCCCAGCGGCACCCGCCGCGCCGTGCCCTTGAAGCCCACCAGGCCCTGCAGCGCGGCCGGGATGCGCAGCGAGCCGCCGGTGTCCGAGCCGAGCGCGGCCCACGCCGCGCCCGCCGCGACGCTGACCGCGCCGCCGGAGGTCGAGCCGCCGGGGATGCGGTCCAGGCCGTCGATGGCGTGTGTCACCGGATTGCGGGGCGTGCCGTGGTGCGGATTGATGCCGACGCCGGAGAAGGCGAATTCGCTCAGATTGGTGTGCCCGACCAGCGCCGCCCCGGCAGCGCGCAGCCGCGCCACGGCCGGGGCGTCGCGGGTGGCGGGCGGGGCGCCGTCCATCGCGGCGGAGGCTGCGGTGGTCGGCACGCCGGCGACGTCGAACAAGTCCTTCACCGAGACCGCCAGGCCGCCCAGCGGCGGGCGAGGCTCGCCACGGGCGGCCGCCGCGTCGCAGGCCTGGGCGGCGGCGCGCGCTTCCGCGTCGAAGCGTCGCAGGAAGACCTGCTCGCAGGCCGGGGCGTCGGCGCGGGCCAGGTTGGTGGCGAGCAGGGCGGCGGCCGACTGGCGGCCCTCGCGCAGGGACGCCAGCGCGTCGGTCAAGTCGATCGGCATGCCAAAACGGGTTATACTCTTCGGGTTTTTGCCGGACGACCCAGCCAAGGGGGCTGGAATCCGGCGGGAACGCGGCGTGCAGGCGGAGGACTCAAGTCCTTGTCGCACGTCGCAAATTCGCGGATCCGGCGAATCAAGGTGTTGCAACGTACAAGCAGACGTCGCAATTCGTGCCGGATTCTAGAACCAACCTTCGGAGTACTTATGTCCGTCACGATGCGTGAGATGCTGGAAGCCGGCGTCCATTTCGGTCACCAAACCCGCTTCTGGAACCCCAAGATGGCCCCGTATATCTACGGCCATCGCAACAAGATCCACATCATCAACCTCGAGAAGACGCTGCCCGCGTTCGAGGAAGCCCTGAAGTTCGTGCGCCAGCTCGCTGCCAAGCGCGGCACGATCCTGATGGTCGGCACCAAGCGCCAGGCCCGTGACATCGTCGCCGCCGAAGCCGAGCGCGCTGGCGTGCCCAGCGTGAACCAGCGTTGGCTGGGCGGCACGCTGACCAACTTCAAGACGGTCAAGACCTCGCTGAAGAAGCTCAAGGACATGCAGAGCCAGATCGACGCCGGCACCCAGCCCGCGATCAAGAAGGAAGCCCTGATGTTCCAGCGCGACATCAGCAAGCTGGAAAAGAACATCGGCGGCATCCAGGACATGGCCGCGCTGCCTGACGCCCTGTTCGTCATCGACGTCGGCTACCACAAGATCGCCGTCGCCGAAGCCAAGAAGCTGGGCATCCCGGTCATCGGTGTCGTCGACACCAACCACTCGCCCGAAGGCATCGACTACGTCATCCCCGGCAACGACGACTCGGCCAAGGCTGTCGCCCTGTACGCCAAGGCCGTCGCCGACGCCGTGCTGGAAGGCCGTGCCAACTCGACGAACGAAGTCGTCCAGGCCGTCGCCGCCGAAGGCGACGAGTTCGTGGAAGTGAACGAAGGCGCCTGATCCAGGCCCGAAGCCCTCAAGGGACATGACAAGGGGGCTGATTCAGCCCCCTTCGTCCAACCAGATTCAGAATTCCGCGGCGCCGGGTCGTTCCGGGCCGCGACACACGGAGATTGAAATGGCAGCAATTACCGCAAGCATGGTCGCCGAGCTGCGCGCCCGCACCGACTCCCCGATGATGGAGTGCAAGAAGGCCCTGACCGAGGCCGACGGCGACATGACCCGCGCGGAAGAGATCCTGCGCGTCAAGCTGGGCAACAAGGCCGGCAAGGCCGCCTCGCGCATCACCGCCGAAGGCGTGGTCGCCGCCGCGGTGAAGGGTGCCGCCGGTGCCGTCATCGAAGTCAACTGCGAAACCGACTTCGTTTCCAAGAACGACGCCTTCCTGGCCTTCGTGAACGCGCTGGCCGGCCTGGTCGCCGAGAACAACCCCGCCGACATCGCTGCCCTGTCCGCCCTGCCGCTGTCGCAGGAAGGCTTCGGCCCGACGGTCGAGGACGTGCGCAAGGGCCTGATCGGCAAGATCGGCGAGAACATGACGATCCGCCGCTTCAAGCGCTACGAAGGCGCCAAGCTGGCGTCCTACCTGCACGGCACCCGCATCGGCGTGATCGTCGAGTTCGAGGGTGACGAAGTCGCCGCCAAGGACGTCGCGATGCACGTCGCCGCGATGAAGCCGGCCGCGCTGTCGTCCGCCGAAGTCCCGGCCGAGCTGGTCGAGAAGGAGCGCAAGATCGCCGCCGAGAAGGCCGCCGAATCCGGCAAGCCGGCCGAGATCGTCGCCAAGATGGTCGAGGGCTCGGTGCAGAAGTTCCTGAAGGAAGTCTCGCTGCTGGACCAGGTCTTCGTGAAGGCGGCCGACGGCAAGCAGACCGTCGCCCAGATGCTCAAGGAGAAGGCCACGACGGTGAAGTCGTTCACCCTGTACGTGGTGGGCGAGGGCATCGAGAAGAAGGTCGACGACTTCGCCGCCGAAGTGGCTGCCCAGGTGGCGGCCGCGAGCAAGCAGCAATAAGCATCGCGACTCAAAAAGGGCGCCTCTGGCGCCCTTTACACTTGTGCGCTTGCGCATGCAGGCGCACGCACGACACTCTCTCTATCGGCTGTATTGACGAGGTAACAATGCCCGCCCACAAACGCATCCTGCTCAAGCTTTCCGGTGAAGCCCTGATGGGCGACGACTCCTACGGCATCAATCGCGCGACCATCGTGCGCATGGTCCAGGAAATCCAGGAAGTGACGAAGCTCGGCGTCGAAGTCGCGGTCGTCATCGGCGGCGGGAACATCTTCCGCGGCGTGGCGGGCGGCTCGGTGGGCATGGACCGCGCGACGGCCGACTACATGGGCATGCTGGCGACGGTGATGAACTCGCTGGCCCTGGCCGACACGATGCGCCAGGAAGGCATGACCGCGCGCGTCATGTCGGCGATCGCGATCGAGCAGGTCGTCGAGCCCTACGTGCGCCCCAAGGCGCTGCAGTATCTGGAAGAGGGCAAGGTCGTCGTGTTCGCCGCCGGCACCGGCAACCCCTTCTTCACGACCGACACGGCCGCCGCGCTGCGCGGCGCGGAAGTGGGCGCCGAGATCATGCTCAAGGCGACCAAGGTGGACGGCGTCTACACCGCCGACCCGAAGAAGGACCCGACCGCGACGCGCTACGCCCGCATCACCTTCGACGAGGCCATCAGCAAGAACCTGCAAGTCCTGGACGCGACCGCGTTCGCGCTGTGCCGTGACCAGAAGCTCCCCATCAAGGTGTTCTCGATCTTCAAGCCGGGCGCGCTCAAGCGCGTCGTGATGGGTGAGGACGAAGGCACCCTGGTGCACGTCTGAGGCGGCTCGCGCGTTGGAGTCCGGATCGCCGCTCCACCGGGAGCGGATCCTGCTCCGCCGATCCCGCTCGACCCTTTGATCCGAGGAAAAGAACATGAGCATCGCCGACATCAAGAAGAACGTCGAAGCCAAGATGGCCAAGTCCGTCGAGGCCTACAAGAACGAACTGCAGAAGATCCGTACCGGTCGCGCCCACCCCGGCCTGCTGGACCAGGTGCACGTGGACTACTACGGCTCGATGGTGCCGATCTCGCAGGTGGCCAACGTCACGCTGCTGGACGCCCGCACGGTCAGCGTGCAGCCCTGGGAGAAGGGCATGGGCCAGAAGATCGAGAAGGCCATCCGCGAATCCGACCTGGGCCTGAACCCGTCGTCGCAGGGCGACCTGATCCGCGTGCCGATGCCGCCGCTGTCGGAAGAGCGCCGCCGCGATCTGGTGAAGGTCGCCAAGGGCGCCGCCGAGGATGCCAAGGTCGCCGTGCGCAACCTGCGCCGCGACGCCAACGAGCAGGCCAAGAAGATGGCCAAGGACAAGCTCATCACCGAGGACGACGAGCGCCGCAGCCAGGACGAGGTCCAGAAGCTGACCGACCGCGTCGTCAACGAGATCGACAAGCTGCTCTCGGCCAAGGAAGCCGAGATCATGGCCGTCTGATCGTCGCGTCCTTGTGAGCGCCGACAGCAAGGCGGGTGTGCCCCGCCATGTGGCCATCGTCATGGATGGCAACGGTCGATGGGCCAAGAAGCGCTTTCTGCCGCGCTTCTTCGGCCACAAGCAGGGCGTGGACGCCCTGGTGCGCGTGGTGCAGGCCTGCATCGACCGCGACATCGAGTACCTCACCGTCTTCGCCTTCTCCAGCGAGAACTGGAAGCGGCCCAGCGACGAGGTGTCCGGCCTGATGGGCCTGGTGCTGGCGGCGGTGTCCCGCTACCTGGCGCGCATGGGCGCGATGGGCGTGCGCATCCGCATCGTCGGCGACCGCGAGGCGGTGTCCGACAAGCTGCGGGCCGCCTGGGCCGAGGCCGAGAACTCGACCGCCCACAACAGCAAGCTGACGCTGAACGTCGCGTTCAACTACGGTGGCCGCTGGGACATCGTCCAGGCCTGCCGCAAGGCGATGGAGGCCGGCGTGCAACCGGCCGAGCTGACCGAGGCGAAGCTCTCCGAGTTCATGGCGATGAGCTATGCACCGGATCCCGACCTGTTCATCCGCACCGGCGGCGAACTGCGCATCAGCAACTTCATGCTCTGGCAGACCGCCTACACCGAGTTCGTGTTCTCCGATTGCCTGTGGCCGGAGTTTGGCGAAGCGCAACTGGACGAGGCGATCGCCGCGTTCCGGGCGCGCGACCGCCGCTTCGGTGGCGTCAACGTGCCGGGCGTTGCCCAAGAGGCTTGAAATGCTGCTTCAGCGCGTGATCACGGCCCTGGTCCTGCTCGCGATCCTGCTGCCGGCGCTGTTCGCGTCGAACCCGATGTGGTTCGCGCTGCTGACGCTGGTCATGATCGCGGCGGCCGGGTGGGAATGGTCGCGGCTGAACGGCAAGCCCGGCGCTCCGGCGCTCGCGTTCGGCGCCGCGCTGGCGGCGGCCTGCGCGGCGACGTTCTACGTCGTCGGTTTCCAGGTGCCGGCCTGGTGCTGGTGGCTGGCGGGCGGGCTGTGGGTGCTCGGCGGCGTGCGCGCGCTGGCGGTCGGCGTGGCTGGCTGGCCCAGACTGTCGCCGGCGCTGCGGCTGCTCCTCGGGGCGGTGCTGCTGTGGGCGGCCTGGCTGGCGCTGGTCGTCGCGCGCCAGCGCGGCATCAATTTCCTGTTGTCGGCGATGTGCCTGGTCTGGATGGCCGACGTCGCCGCCTATTTCGCCGGCAAGACCTTCGGCCGTCGCAAGCTGGCGCCGGCGATCAGCCCGGGCAAGAGCTGGGAAGGCGCGATCGGCGGTCTGGTCGGCGTCATCGTCCTGGGCGTCGTCTGGGTGCATGTGATCGACCTGCGCCTGCCGGTGGATTCGCCCTCGATGTACACCGTGCTGGTGCAGCGGCTGGGCCTGGTGTCGCTGCTGGCGCTGGTCTTCCTGTCGGCGATGAGCGTCGTCGGCGACCTGTTCGAATCCTTGGTCAAGCGGGCCGCTGGCGCCAAGGACAGCAGCCAGCTGCTGCCCGGTCACGGCGGCGTGCTGGACCGTGTCGACGCGCTGCTGCCGGTCCTGCCGCTGGCGCTGGCGCTGACCTCCCTCTGATACCGCGGATTTCCCAGCGATGAGCTCCACCTTCCAACGTCCGCAGCAGGTCTGCGTGCTGGGATCCACCGGATCGATCGGCACCAGCACGCTGGACGTGATCGCGCGTCATCCCGACCGCTACCGCGTCTTCGCGCTGTCGGCGATGAGTCGCGTCGACGAACTGGCGGCCCAATGCCTGCAGCATCAGCCGCGCTTCGCCGTGCTGCCGGATGCCGCGCTGGCGGCGCAACTGCGCGCGAGACTGCGCGAAGCCGGCTCGCGCACCGAGGTGCTGGACGGCATGGCCGCGCTCAGCGAGATCGCCGCCCACCCCGAGGTGGACGCGGTGATGGCGGCGATCGTCGGCGCGGCCGGACTGCCGCCAGCGATGGCCGCGGCGCGCGCGGGCAAGCGGCTGCTGCTGGCCAACAAGGAAGCCATCGTGCTCGGCGGCGCGCTGTTCATGCAGGCGGTCGAGCAGGGCGGCGCCACGCTGCTGCCGGTGGACTCGGAGCACTCGGCGATCTTCCAGTGCCTGCCCGAGGACCGGTCGACCTGGTCCCAGCGCATCGACCACATCGTGCTCACCGCGTCCGGCGGGCCGTTCCGCCAGCGTGATCCGGCCTCGCTCGCCGATGTCACGCCGGAGCAGGCCTGCGCGCATCCGAACTGGGTGATGGGTCGCAAGATCTCGGTGGACTCGGCCACGATGATGAACAAGGCCCTCGAGGTCATCGAGGCGCGCTGGCTCTTCAACCTCAAGCCCGAGCAGATCCAGGTCCTGATCCACCCGCAGAGCATCGTGCACTCGATGGTGGTCTGCCGCGACCACTCGGTGCTGGCGCAGCTCGGCACGCCCGACATGCGGGTGCCCATCGCCTATGCGCTGGCCTTCCCCGAGCGCGTCGAGTCGGGCGCCGGGCTGCTGGACCTGCTCAAGACCCCCAGCCTGGCCTTCGAGGAGGCGGACGCGGTCCGCTTCCCGGGCCTGCACCTGTCGTGGCAGGCGCTGCGCGCGGCCGAGGGCAGCACTGCGGTCCTGAACGCGGCCAACGAGGAGGCGGTGGCCGCCTTCCTGGACCGTCAGCTGCGCTTCGATCACATCTGCCGCATCAACCGCGACGCGCTCGAGGCGGTGATGCCGCAGGCCGGCGAGGTCGACAGCGTCGAAGGCCTGCTGGCGCTCGATGCCCGGGCCCGCCGGCACGCCCGGCAGCGGATCGCGGCGCTTGCCGCCGCGGTCTGACCCTTCCGTCACCGGTCGCCACACCGATCCCGCCTTCGATCCAGGACGCCCGCGATGCTCTCCCAAGTCCTCTATTTCCTCGTCACGCTGGGCATCCTGATCGTGATCCACGAGTGGGGCCACTATCGCGTCGCCCGCGCCTGCGGCGTCAAGGTGCTGCGCTTCTCGGTCGGGTTCGGCCGCGTGCTGCTGCGTCGGCGCAAGTCGCCGGACGGCACCGAGTTCACGCTCAGCGCCATCCCGCTCGGCGGCTATGTCCGCATGCTCGATGAAAGCGACGGCCCGGTGGCGCCGGGCGAGCAGTCGCAGGCCTTCAATCGCAAATCCCTGTGGCAGCGCGCGGCCATCGTCGCCGCGGGCCCGGCCGCCAACCTGATCCTGGCGGTGCTGCTGTTCGCGGCGGTCGGCTGGATCGGGCGCGAGGAGCCCAAGGCGCTGCTTGGTTCGCCGGTGGCCGGAGGTCTTGCCGAGCGCGCCGGCCTGCGCGCCGGCGACCTGGTGCAGGCCTGGTCCTCCGATGGCGAGGACTGGGAGGACGTGCGTTCGATGCCGGACTTCGGCTGGCAGCTGGCGCAGGCGGTGGCCGACAAGCGGCCGCTGCTGCTGAGCGTCAGCGACGCGGCCGGCCATGGCCGCCGCACGGTCCGGCTGGAGACCGACACGCTGGAGAGCCGCGACTTCGACGAGAAGACCATGGGCCGCATCGGCCTGGGCGGCGTGTTCGTCGAGCCGGTGCTGGGGCGCATGGTCCCGGGCGAGCCCGCCGAGGCTGCCGGCCTGCTGCCCGGGGATCGCGTGCTGCGTGTCAATGACGAGCCGGTGCCGGACGTCGCCTGGTTCATCCAGCGCGTGCGCCGCGCGGTGGTCGACAACCAGGCGGAGCCGCTCAGACTGCAGGTCCTTCGCGACGGTCAGCAGCTCGAGCGGGTGGTCACGCCGCGCGTCGAGATCGCCGGCGACCAGCGTGTCGCGCGGATCGGCGCCGGCTTCGATGCCCGGCCGGCGCTGGTCACCGTCCACTACGGCCCCGTCGAATCGGTGAGGCAAGGCCTGACCCGGACCTGGGAACTCAGCGCGCTGACGGTGAAGACGCTGGGTCGCATGTTGGTGGGTGAAGCTTCGGTAAAGAACCTCAGCGGCCCCCTCACGATCGCCAAGGCCGCGGACCAGTCGGCGAGCCTCGGACTGACGGCGTTCCTGAGTTTCCTCGCGGCGGTCAGCGTGAGTCTCGGAGTGCTGAACCTGCTGCCGCTGCCGATGCTCGATGGCGGACACCTGATGTATTATCTTTTCGAGGGTTTGAGCGGCCGCCCTGTCTCTGAGTGGTGGCACAAGCAGCTGCAACGTGCAGGCATCGCCGTCGTGCTGCTGATGATGAGCCTGGCCCTTTTCAACGATCTGACCCGCACGCTGGGTCTGCACTGAAGCTTCCGCATGTCCCGATTCCTGCCCGACGCCCTGCGCCCCCACGTGATCCAACTGGCGGTGCTGGCCACCGCGCTGCACGCCGGTTCCGCCTGGGCCGCCGAACCGTTCGTACTCAAGGACATCCGCGTCGAAGGCCTGCAGCGTACCGACCCGGGCACGGTCTTCGCGGCGCTGCCCTTCCGCATCGGTGACACCTACAACGACGAGAAGGGCGCCGCCGCGCTGCGCGCGCTGTTCGCGACGGGCCTGTTCAAGGACGTGCGGATCAACCTCGACACCGATGCGGTCGTCATCGTGATCGAGGAACGTCCGATCATTGCCAACGTCAGCTTCGTCGGCCTCAAGGAATTCGACACCGAGGCCCTGACCAAGTCGCTGAAGGACGTGGGCATCGGCGAAGGCAAGCCCTTCGACAAGGCGCTGGCCGACCGCGCCGAGCAGGAGCTCAAGCGGCAATACCTGACCCGCTCGCTGTACGGCGCCGAGGTCACGACGACGATCACCCCGATCGAGCGCAACCGCGTCAACGTCAGCTTCTCGGTGACCGAGGGCGAGCCGGCCAAGATCGCCGAGATCCGCATCCTCGGCAACAAGGTCTTCAGCGAGAGCACGCTGACCGGCCTGCTCGAGCAGACCACCTCCGGCTGGCTGACCTGGTACACCAAGACCGACCGCTATTCCCGCGCCAAGCTGAACGCGGACCTGGAGACGATCCGCTCGTACTACCTGAACCGCGGCTACCTGGAGTTCAACGTCGAGTCGACGCAGGTCACGATCTCGCCGGACAAGCAGAGCATCAGCGTCGCGATCACGATCAGCGAAGGCCAGCCCTACACCGTCAACGGCATCAAGCTCGAAGGCGACTTCCTCGGACGCGAAGAGGAGTTCAAGCGCCTGGTCGCGCTCAAGCCGGGCCAGCCCTACAACGGCGAGGCGGTGGCGCAGACGACGCGCAACTTCCAGGACCTGTACGGCACCTTCGGTTATGCCTTCGCCCGCGTCGAGAGCCGGCCCGAGATCGACCGCGCCACCGGCCAGGTCACCGTCACGCTGGTGGGCGAGCCGCAGCGCCGCGTCTACGTGCGCCGCGTGCTGATCTCCGGGAACACGCGCACCCGCGACGAGGTCATCCGCCGCGAGTTCCGCCAGTTCGAATCGTCCTGGTACGACGGCGCGCGCATCAAGGCCTCGCGCGACCGCGTCGAGCGCCTGGGCTACTTCAAGGACGTCACCATCGACACGACCGAGGTGCCGGGCTCGCCCGACCAGGTCGACGTCACACTGACCGTCACCGAGCGTCCGACCGGCAACATCCAGATCGGCGCCGGCTACTCGAGCGCGAGCAAGCTGTCGCTGTCCGGCTCGATCTCGCAGGAGAACGTGTTCGGCTCCGGTAACTACCTGGGCATCCAGGTCAACACCGCCAGCACCGGTCGCTCGCTGGGCGTGACGACGGTGGACCCGTACTTCACGGTCGACGGCGTGTCGCGCGCGATCGACGTGTTCTACCGCACCGTCAAGCCGATCAACAACCTGGGCGAGGAATACGAGTTCGCCTCGTACGGTGGCTCGGTCAAGTTCGGCGTGCCGTTCTCCGAAGACGACACGGTGTTCTTCGGCATCGGCTACGAGACCACGCGCATCACGACGCGCACCGGCCTGCCCAACAGCTACTGGCTGTTCCGCGAGCAGTTCGGCGCCTCGGCGATGTCCATCCCGCTGACGATCGGCTGGAAGAAGGACAACCGCGACTCGGTGATCACGCCGACCGCCGGTGCGATGAAGCGCGTCAACCTGGAAATGAGCCCGGTCGGCGACTCGCGCTACACGATCGCCAACCTGCAGTACCAGGAGTTCTTCCCGCTGGGCCGCAAGTTCTCGCTGATGATCAATGGCGAATTCGCCTACGGCAAGGGCCTGGGCGGCCGGCCGTATCCGATCTTCAAGAACTTCTACGGCGGCGGCCTGGGCTCGGTGCGGGTGTTCGAGCCCGGCACGCTGGGTCCGGTCGACGTCACCGGTTCCTACACCGGCGGCAACCGCAAGTTCAACCTGAACACCGAGTTCTACGTCCCGGTGCCGGGCTCCGGCAACGACAAGAGCTTCCGCCTGTTCGGCTTCCTCGACGCCGGCAATGTCTGGGGGCAGGACGAGAAGCTGGACTTCCAGGACGTCCGGGCCTCGGCCGGCGTGGGCATCAGCTGGCTGTCGCCGATGGGCCCGCTGCGCCTGAGCTATGGCTCGCCGATCCGCAAGAAGTCCACGGATAGAATCGAGCGATTCCAATTCCAGATCGGGACTGCATTCTGATGAAGAGCAAGCTGTCGCAGATCGTCGCCACCGTCCTGTTGGCGGGTGCGACGACCCTGGGCGCGCAAGCCCAGGAAGTCAAGATCGGCTACGTCAACAGCGAGCGGATCCTGCGCGAGACCAACCTGGCCAAGGCCGCCGAGACCAAGCTGCAGGCCGAGTTCAGCCGCCGCGAAAAGGCCCTGCTGGACCTGGAGACCAAGCTGCGCGGCGCCGCCGAGAAGCTCGACAAGGACAGCCCCGCGCTGAGCGAAGCCGAACGGGGCCGCCGCCAGCGCGAGCTGATCGAGCAGGACCGCGACCTGCAGCGCAAGCGCCGCGAATTCAACGAGGACGTTGCCCAGCGCAAGAACGAGGAACTCTCCGCGGTGATCGAGAAAGCCAACAAGGTCATCAAGAAGATCTTCGAGGATGACAAGTACGACCTGATCGTTCAGGATGCGATCCATGCCAGCCCCCGCGTGGACATCACGAAGAAGGTGATCGACCAGCTCAACGCACAGAAGTGACCATGAAACAGCTTGTGGTCTCGGATCTGATCGCCGCCTTGGGCGGCGATCTTGTTGGTGCCTCCGATGTGGCGATCGGCACGATCGCGCCCCTGGAGGAAGCCGGCGCGGACGCGATCGCCTTCCTCTCGAATCCGAAGTACGAATCGCAGCTCGCCACGACCGGCGCGGCCTGCGTGATCGTGTCGCCCAAGCTGGCCGAGGCCGCCGCGGCGCGTCGGGGGGATGGCTCGACCGCCTGCTGCATCGTCGCGCCGGATCCTTATCTCTATTTCGCCCGGCTGACCCAGTGGTGGGCCGCGAACATGCGCAAGCCGCGCGCGGCGCCGGCCATCCATCCGACGGCCACCGTCGCGGCGGATGCGACGCTGGGCCGCGACGTCGAGGTCGGCCCGCATGCGGTGATCGAATCCGGCGCGGTGCTGGGCGACGGCGCCCGCATCGGCGCGCACACCATCGTCGAACAGGACGCCCGCGTCGGCGCGCACACGCGCCTGGCACCCCATGTGGTGTTCGGCCATGACTGCGTGATCGGTGCCCACTCGCTGGTGCACAGCGGCGTGGTGATCGGCGCCGACGGTTTCGGCTTCGCGCCCACCAAGGGCGCCGCCGGCGTCGAGTGGGTGAAGATCGAGCAGCTCGGCGCGGTGCGCATCGGCGACGGCGTGGAGATCGGCGCCAATACCTGCATCGACCGCGGCGCCCTGGGCGACACGGTGATCGCCGACGGCGTGATCATCGACAACCTCGTCCAGATCGCCCACAACGTGAAGATCGGCCGCGGCACGGCCATCGCCGGCGCGGTGGCGATCGCGGGCAGCGCCGAGATCGGCGCGAACTGCATCGTGGCCGGCGCGGCGCGCATCAACGGCCACATCAAGATCACCGACGGCGTGCAGATCGGCCCGACGGCCAACATCAGCAACAGCATCGACAAGGCCGGCGCCTACGCCGGCATGTGGCCCTTCGAGGACGCCGCGTCCTGGCAGAAGAACGCCGCCGCGCTGCGCGGGCTCTATGAGCTGCGCCAGCGCGTGCGAGCCCTGGAAAAGAAGACGACATGAACGAGACCCGCATCGACATCCACGGCATCCTCGAGAAGCTGCCCCATCGCTACCCGATCCTGCTGGTGGACCGCGTCCTGGAGGTGGAGAAGGGCGTGCGCATCCGCGCGATCAAGAACGTCAGCATCAACGAGCCCTTCTTCCTGGGCCACTTTCCGCACCGGCCGGTGATGCCGGGCGTGCTGATCCTGGAAGCGCTGGCGCAGGCCGCGACGCTGCTGGCGGTGGAGAGCTACAACTTCACACTGGACGAGAACCATGTCGTCTACTTCGCCGGCATCGACAACGCCCGCTTCAAGCGCCCGGTGGAGCCGGGCGACCAGTTGATCCTGGAAGTGACGCTGGACCGCGCCAAGGCCGGCATCTACAAGTTCGGCGCCAAGGCGCTGGTGGGCACCGACATCGTGGCCGAGGCCGGCCTGATGTGCACGATGCGCAAGCTGGACTGCTGATCCGGCGTCCGCCCCGTTCCCGCAGCCTCCTCACGCCCATGGCCCAGATCCATCCCACCGCCATCGTCGATCCGAAGGCGCAGCTCGACGACACCGTCCAGGTCGGTCCCTACGCGGTGATCGGCCCCGAGGTGCGCATCGGCGCGGGCACGCGCATCGGTCCGCACACCGTCGTCGAGGGCAGGACCACGATCGGCCGCGACAACGTCATCTTCCAGTTCGCGTCGATCGGCGCGATGCCGCAGGACATGAGCCATGGCGGCGAGGTGACGGAGCTGGTGATCGGCGATCGCAACACGATCCGCGAGTTCTGCACCTTCAACACCGGCACCTTCAAGGAGCAGGGCGTCACCCGCGTCGGCTCCGACAACTGGATCATGGCCTACGTGCATCTGGCGCATGACGTGATCGTCGGCGACCACTGCGTGCTGGCCAACAACGCCACGCTGGCCGGCCACGTTCATGTCGGCGACTGGGCGACCATCGGCGGCCTGACCGGCGTCCACCAGTTCGTGCATGTCGGCGCGCACGCGATGATCGGCTTCCAGGGCCATGTCGCGCAGGACGTCGCCCCGTACATGACCGTCGACGGCAATCCGCTGACAGTGCGGGCGGTCAACCTGACCGGGCTGCGCCGCCGCGGTTTCAGCAACGACCGGCTGGGCGTGATCCGCCAGGTCCACAAGCTGCTGTTCCGCGACGGCACGACGCTGGAGCAGTCGGTGGCCAACCTGGAGGCGCTCAAGCAGGGCCAGGACGCGGAGTCCATCCGCGACATCCAGGTGATGCTGGACTTCCTGGCCGGCGCCAAGCGCGGCCTCGTCCGCTGATCGGCCCGGACGCCTGACATGACCTCCACGGATCCTCGACTGGGCCTGGTGGCCGGCGAGGCCTCCGGGGACCTGCTCGCGAGCCTGCTGCTGCAGGGCTTGAAGGCGCGCTGGCCGGGCCTGACCGCCGCGGGCATCGGCGGGCCGAAGATGCAGGCGCAGGGCTTCGACGCCTGGTGGCCCAGCCACAAGCTGTCGATCTTCGGCTACTGGGACGCGATCAAGAACATCCGCGAGCTGCTGGCGATCCGCCGCCAGCTCGGTGACCGGCTGCTGGCGGAGCGCCCGTCGGTGTTCGTCGGCGTTGACGCGCCGGACTTCAACTTCGGCCTGGAGCAGCGGCTGCGCGAAGCCGGCATCAAGACCGTGCACTTCGTCTGCCCGTCGATCTGGGCCTGGCGCGCGGAGCGCGTCACCACGATCAAGCGCAGCGCGGACCATGTGCTGTGCCTGTTCCCGTTCGAACCGGAGATCCTGGCCAAGGCCGGCATCCCGGCGACCTACGTCGGTCACCCGCTCGCGGACCAGATCCCGCTCGAGCCGCCCCGCGAGGACGCGCGCGCCGCGCTCGGCCTGGCGGAGGGCGACACGGTCGTCGCGATCCTGCCGGGCAGCCGCCGCAGCGAGCTGACCTACATCGGCCCGCCGCTGCTGCAGGCGGCCCAGCGGATGCTGCAGGCGCGGCCGGCGCTGCGCTTCGTGATCCCGATCGCGCCGGGGTTGCGGCCGATGGTCGAGGCGCTGATGGCCGAGCACGGCCAGGGCCTGCCGATGACGCTGGTGGACGGCCGCGCGCAGGACGCGCTGGCCGCCTGCGACCTGACGCTGGTCGCCAGCGGCACCGCGACGCTGGAGGCGGCGCTGCTCAAGCGCCCGATGGTGATCGCCTACAAGCTGCACTGGTTCAATGCCTGGCGGATGAAGGGCAAGGCGCTGCTGCCCTGGGTGGGCTTGCCCAACGTGCTGGCGCGTGAGACGCTGGTGCCGGAATGCCTGCAGGACGAGTGCACCGGCGAGCGCATCGCCCGCGAGGGCCTGGCGTGGCTGGACGACGCGCCCCGGCGCGAGCGGCTGCGCGAGCGCTTCCTCGAGATCCACCAACAGCTGCGCTGCAACACCGCGCGAAGGGCCGGCGATGCGATCGCGAAAATCCTCGGCGCCTGAACGTCCGACGCAGCTCGGCCTGGAATGGGCCGGCGAGGGCCTGCTGTGCGGCGTCGACGAGGCGGGGCGGGGCCCGCTGGCCGGACCGGTGGTCGCGGCGGCGGTGATCCTCGACGACCAGAGTCCGATCAAGGGCTTGAACGACTCGAAGGTGCTGAGCGAGAAGAAGCGCGAGCAGCTCTTCGACGAGATCCGCGCGAAGGCGCTGTGCTTCTGCATCGCGGAGGCGACGGTCGAGGAGATCGACCGCATCAACATCCTGCAGGCGACGATGCTGGCGATGCGCCGCGCGGTCGAGGGCCTGCGGCTGAAGCCCGGGCGCGTCCAGGTGGACGGCAACCGGCTGCCGGTGCTGCGCATCCCGGCCGAGGCGATCGTCCGGGGCGATGCGCTGGTGCCGGCGATCTCGGCGGCGTCCATCCTGGCCAAGGTGCACCGCGACCGCTTCTGCCTGCAGATGCATGAGCAGCATCCGCAGTACGGCTTCGACAGCCACAAGGGCTACGGCACGCGCGAGCACCTCGAGGCGCTGCGCGTGCATGGCGCGACGGTCTGGCATCGGCAGAGCTTCGCGCCGGTGCGGTCGCTCGACCTGAGCGACATGAGCCTGGCGGTCGACGCCGCGGCGCTGGACTGAGCGCATTCCGCCGCGCGGGTGCTCCTCCCGGAGCGCGCGCGGCCCCGTTCGTTGGATCACTTTGAAGAAGGCGCCGCATGAGCTGGCAGTCGATCACCGCCCGAGACAACCCCCACCTGCAGCGCCTGCGCAAGCTGGCGCAGGACGGCGGCGCCTACCGCAAGCTCGGCGGCGTGTGGCTGGAGGGCGACCACCTGGCGCGCGCCGCGGTGCAGCGTGGCGTGCGGCCGGCGCTGGCGCTGATCACCGACGTGGCGGCGGCCGACGAGGCGCTGCGCGCGCTGGCCGACGCGGCGCCGAAGGTGCTGGTCGTCTCGCCGGCGCTGTTCAAGACGGTGTCGGGGCTGGAGTCGCCGGCGCAGATCGGCTTCGAACTGGCGTTGCCGGCGCAGCCGCGCATCGATGCCGGGGCGGATTCCGTCGTGCTGGACCGGCTGCAGGACGCGGGCAACGTCGGCACCATCCTGCGCAGCGCGGCGGCGCTCGGCTTCCGGCAGGTGCTTGCGCTGAAGGGCACGGCGGCGCTGTGGTCGCCCAAGGTGCTGCGCGCGGGCATGGGCGCGCATTTCGGGCTGAAGCTGATCGAGGGGCTGGCTGTCGAGGATCTCGGCGCGCTGAAGGTGCCGTTGCTGGCCACCAGCTCGCACGCCGATGCGCTGCTGCATCAGGCCGACCTGCCGAGCCCCTGCGCCTGGGTCATGGGCCACGAAGGGCAGGGCGTTGGCGAGGCGTTGATGCGGCGCTGCGCCCTGCGCGTCGGCATCCCACAGCCCGGCGGCGAGGAGTCGCTGAACGTCGCGAGCGCGGCGTCGATCTGTCTCTACGAATCCGCCAGGCGGCGGCTGGGCTGAAGGTCCGCGTGAGGCGAGGGCCGGAGGGTGGTCAACGCGCCACCGCCAGCGCCGCCACGCCGAGCGCGATGAGCGCCGCCCCGGCGATGCGCCAGCCACGTTCGCCTTCGCCCAGCAGTTGTCCGCCGATCAGCGCGGCGAACAGCATCGACAGCTCCCGTGCCGGCGCCACCCGCGACAAGGGCGCCAGCTTCATCGCGTACAGCACCAGGATGTAGGCCGCCGGTGAGCCGATGGCCACCACCAGCGCATGCTTCCACTGTCGGCGCAGCGCCGGCAGGAATCCCGCCCGATCGCGCAGCACCGCCGGCAGGCTGACCGGCACCCGCAGCAGGTTGCAGAAATAGTCGTAGAGGATGGGCGACAGCGCCAGGACCTTCACCGCGTAGCCGTCGATCACGCTGTAGGCGGCGATGGTCGCGCCGGTGAGCGCGCCCCACGCGATGCCCAACTTGCGTCTGCGCTGCCGCTCAGGATCGGCGCTCGCCGCGTCCTTGGCGAAGAAAGCGGGCCCCGCCGCCATCAGCAGGATGCCGCCGACCACGCCCGCCAGGCCCAGCGCGCCGCCCAGCCCCAGATGCTCGCCCAGCAGCAGCACGGCCACAAGCGAGGACAGCAGCGGTCCGCTGCCGCGCGCGACCGGATAGACCACCGTCATGTCCGCCGCGCGATAACCGGCGAGCAGCGCGTTGAAGTAGGCCAGGTGAACGACGGCGCTCGCGGCCGTGGCGGTCCACGCCTGCCAGCCCCAACTGGGCAACTCGTCGAGCCCGACCACGAAGACGGCCGGCAGCCACAGCAGGCTGACGCCAAGCGCCGTCATGCAGGCGAAGTGATGGTTGCCCTGCGCCTTCTTCGCGGCGAAGTTCCACAGCGCGTGGATCAGCGCCGCCGCGACGACCAGGGCCAGCGCGGAAGCCGGCATCCGTCGTCGCCTGACTCAATACATCAGCCGGTCCGGGCGGATGTCGCGAAGGATCGTCGTCGCGATCTCCTCGATCGACTTGTGCGTCGACGACAGCCAGTTGATGCCGGCCTTCTTCATCATCGTCTCCGCCTCGCGGACCTCGTAATGGCAGTTCATCAGGTCGGCGTACTTGCTGCCCGGGCGGCGTTCGTTGCGCACCTGCGCCAGGCGCTCCGGATCGATCGTCAGGCCGAAACACTTCTTCTTGTGGGGCACCAGCAGCGAAGGCAGATGACCGCGCTCGAAGTCCTCGGGGATCAGCGGGTAGTTGGCCGCCTTGATGCCGTGCTGCATCGCCAGGTACAGCGAGGTGGGCGTCTTGCCGCAGCGGCTCACGCCGACCAGGATCACGTCCGCCGAATCCAGGTTGCGCGCCGACTGGCCATCGTCATGCGCCAGCGAGAAATTGATCGCCTCGATCCGGTCGTGGTACTCCTGGCTCTTGGCGACATCGGAGAAACGCCCGACGCGGTGGCTGGACTTGATGCGGAATTCATCCTCCAGCGGCGCGATGAAGGTCCCGAACATGTCCATCACCAGGCCCTTGCACTCCTGGCGCACCACGTTGAGCACCTCGCGGTTCACCAGCGTGGCGAAGACGATGGGGCGCACGCCTTCGCGCTCGCCGGTCTCGTTGATCTCCTGCACCAGCTGGTGCGCCTTCTCGCCGCTGTCGATGAACGGGCGCCGCACATGGCGGGCCTTGACCGAGAACTGCGCCAGGATGGAGTTACCGAAGGTTTCGGCGGTGATGCCGGTGCCATCCGAGACGAAGTAGACGGTGTGCTGGGTCATGTCAGGCCTTTGAAACCGGTCAGGGAGCCTTCGCGGAAGCGGGCACGCCGCGTGCCGAAGCGAGAAGTTTCGCCGGTGGATCCCACCGGCCCGGCCCCGAACGAGGGCTTACATCATAGATCGGCCTCCCACTAGAATCGCCCGCAACTTGCCCCTGCCCACCGCATGAACGCCACGCCGCGACGCCCACAAGAATCGACAAGACCTGTCGTGCGCCGTGCCATGCCCGTCTCCCTCGAAGCCGCCGGCCGCGCCGGCCCGCTCGGGAGCGCGCGGGGAGCCCCGGTTTCTCAACATCACGGAGTTTTCCCATGTCTGATGCACGCTTCGAGGCGACCGCCCTGGTCGTACCCTTCGAGAAACTGAGGATGACCGACGTCGAGTCGGTGGGCGGCAAGAACGCCTCGCTCGGCGAAATGATCTCGCAGCTGGCCCAGTCCGGCGTGCGGGTCCCTGGCGGCTTCGCGACCACCGCGCACGCCTTCCGCGACTTCCTCAAGCACGAGGGCCTGGATGCCCGCATCCAGCGCCGCCTGGCCGACCTGAACACCGACGACGTGCGCGCCCTGGCCGCCGCCGGCGCCGAGATCCGCGGTTGGGTCGAGGCCCAGCCCTTCCCGGCCGACCTGGAAGCGGCGATCCGCGCCGAATTCGAGCGCCTGACCGCCGGCAACCCGGACGCGTCCTTCGCCGTGCGCTCGTCCGCGACCGCCGAGGACCTGCCCGACGCCTCCTTCGCCGGCCAGCAGGAGACCTTCCTGAACGTCGTCGGCATCGAGGACGTGCTGCACAAGATGAAGGAAGTCTTCGCGTCGCTCTACAACGACCGCGCGATCAGCTACCGCGTGCACAAGGGCTTCGCCCACGCGGACGTGGCGCTGTCGGCGGGCGTGCAGCGCATGGTGCGCTCCGACCTGGGCGCCGCCGGCGTCATGTTCACCATCGACACCGAGTCGGGCTTCAAGGACGTCGTCTTCATCACCTCCAGCTACGGCCTGGGCGAGACGGTGGTGCAGGGCGCGGTCAACCCCGACGAGTTCTACGTCCACAAGCCGGCGCTGCAGCGCGGCAAGTTCGCGCTGATCCGCCGCAACCTCGGCTCCAAGCTGATCCAGATGACCTTCTCGACCCCGGAAGAGAAGGCCGCCAGCGGCAAGCTGGTCAAGACGGTGGAGGTCGAGGTCGAGCAGCGCAACCGCTACTCGCTCAATGACGACGACGTCATCGAACTGGCCAGGTACGCGCTGATCATCGAGCAGCACTATGGCCGCCCGATGGACATCGAGTGGGGCAAGGACGGCAACGACGGCAAGCTCTACATCCTGCAGGCGCGCCCGGAGACGGTGAAGAGCCAGGCCGAAGGCCAGGTCGAGCAGCGCTTCAAGCTCAAGGGCCAGGGCACGGTGCTGGCCGAGGGCCGCGCGATCGGCCAGAAGATCGGCACCGGCCCGGTGCGGCTGGTCGACAGCGTGGCCGAGATGGAACGGGTGCAGCCCGGCGACGTGCTGGTCACCGACATGACCGACCCGAACTGGGAACCGGTCATGAAGCGCGCCAGCGCCATCGTCACCAACCGCGGCGGCCGCACCTGCCACGCGGCCATCATCGCGCGCGAGCTGGGCATCCCGGCGGTGGTCGGCTGCGGCGACGCGACCGACAAGCTCAAGGACGGCCAACTGGTGACCGTGGCCTGCTCCGAGGGCGACACCGGCTTCATCTACGACGGCCTGCTCGAGACCGAGGTCAGCGAGGTGCATCGCGGCGAGATGCCCTACAGCCCGGTGAAGATCATGATGAACGTCGGCAATCCGCAGCTGGCCTTCAACTTCGCGCAGATGCCCAACAGCGGCGTCGGCCTGGCGCGCCTCGAGTTCATCATCAACAACAACATCGGCGTCCACCCGAAGGCGATCCTGGACTATCCGAACATCGACAACGACCTGAAGAAGGCGGTCGAGTCGGTGGCCCGCGGCCATGCGTCGCCGCGCGCCTTCTACGTCGACAAGCTGGCCGAGGGCATCGCGACCATCGCGGCCGCGTTCTGGCCGCAGCCGGTGATCGTGCGTCTGTCCGACTTCAAGAGCAACGAGTACCGCAAGCTGATCGGCGGCTCGCGCTACGAGCCGGACGAAGAGAACCCGATGCTGGGCTTCCGTGGCGCGTCGCGCTACATCTCGGGCGAGTTCCAGGACGCGTTCGCGATGGAATGCGAGGCGCTCAAGCGGGTGCGCAACGACATGGGCCTGACCAACGTCGAGATCATGGTGCCCTTCGTCCGCACCGTGCGGCAGGCCGAGAAGGTGGTGGCGATGCTGGCCGAGCGCGGCCTGAAGCGCGCGGCCGCGGGCGGCCAGGACGGCCTGCGGGTCATCATGATGTGCGAGGTCCCGAGCAACGCCATCCTGGCCGAGCAGTTCCTGGAGCATTTCGACGGCATGTCGATCGGTTCCAACGACCTGACGCAGCTGACGCTGGGCCTGGACCGCGATTCCGGCCTGGAGCTGCTGTCGGGCGACTTCGACGAGCGCGACCCGGCGGTCAAGGCAATGATCTCGCGCGCCATCACGGCCTGCCGCGCCACCGGCAAGTACATCGGCATCTGCGGCCAGGGTCCCAGCGATCATCCTGACTTCGCCGAATGGCTGGCCGCCGAGGGCATCGTGTCCTTGTCCCTGAACCCGGACACCGTCGTCGACACCTGGCAGCGCCTCGCCAAGCGCTGACCCCACCGCACCCCACCAACGGCCCGCAAGGGCCGTTTCTCATGGCAGTCCCCACTCCCAATCGGTGGCAGGACGACAGTGATGGGGGACGGCAGGTCGCGGGGTTTTGGCGCTCGCCGCCAAGGCCCCGCGACCTGGCGGCCAGCGCGCCGCCCGACGCAGTGAAGCAGGACCGGGGAAGTTGTGGATGTGTCTCCCCGCCAAGCCGGCGATGATCCCCACCCATGTCCACCCCCCCGTCCGACGCCGCGTTCCGCCGCCGGCTCCATCGCAACTACGGTGCCTACACGATCGGCTTCGTGCTGCTTGTTGGCGCGCTGGGCGTGCTGGAGCGGATGGGCATGCCCAAGCAGTGGCTGGGTTTTTCCTTCCTGCTGCTGACGGTGCTGGTCTACGCCGGCATTGGCGTCTTCAGCCGCACCACTGACCCGGTTGAGTATTACGTTGCCGGCCGGCGCGTCCCGGCGTTTTACAACGGCATGGCCGCGGGCGCCGACTGGATGAGCGCGGCGAGTTTCCTCGGCATGGCGGGCAGCCTGTACCTGGCGGGTTACGGCGGCCTGGCCTTCGTCCTGGGATGGACCGGCGGCTTCTGCCTGGTGGCGCTGCTGCTGGCCCCTTATCTGCGCCGCTTCGGCGGCTTCACCGTGCCGGACTTCCTTGCCGCCCGCTTCGAGAGTCGCGGGCTGCGCGTGATGGGCGCGGCGGCGGCGGTGCTGGTGTCGTTCATCTACCTGGTCGCGCAGATCTACGCGATCGGCCTGATCACCACCCGGCTGACCGGCCTGACCTTCGAGATCGGCCTGTTCGTCGGCCTGGGCGGCGTGCTGGTGTGCTCCTTCCTCGGCGGCATGCGGGCGGTGACCTGGACCCAGGTCGCGCAGTACATCATCATGATCCTGGCCTACGTGGTGCCGGTGATGTGGCTGTCGACGCAGCAGACCGGCTTCCCGCTGCCGCAGTTCACCGCGGGCGGCGAGGTCCGCGAGATCACCGCGCGCGAGCAGCAACTGCTGCACGATCCGAAGGAGCTGCAGGTCAGAGGCTTGCACGAGCAGCGCGCGAAGGACTTCCAGCAGCTGATCGCCGGCCTGCCGCAGTCGCTCGACGCCGAGCGCCAGCGCGTCTCGCAGGTGATCGCCCGGCTGAAGGCCGAGGATGCGCCGCTGGCGCAGATCCAGGCGGCGGAGAAGGTCCGTGCCGCGCTCCCGCGCACCGAAGCCGAGGCCCGCGAACTGTGGCAGCGCGCCGTGGTCGCCAACCACCAGCGAGCCGAGCCGCTGGCCGGCATGCCGCCGCATGCAAGGCCCTTCGCCGGCGATCCCGACGGCACACCGGCGGAGCAGGAGGCCTACTCGCTGTCGCGGCGCAACTTCCTGGCGCTGGTGCTGGTGCTGATGGTCGGCACCGCCGGGCTGCCGCACATCCTGACCCGCTACTACACGGTGCCCACGGTGGCGGAGGCCCGCACCTCGGTGGCCTGGACGCTGTTCTTCATCGCGCTGCTCTACCTGTTCGCGCCGGCGCTGGCGGTGATGCTCAAGCACGAGGTGCTGCATCAGCTCGTGGGGACGCCAATCGCCGAGCTGCCGGGCTGGATGAAGCAATGGATGCGGGTCGATCCCGGGCTGCTGAGCATCCAGGACATCAACCAGGACGGCATCCTGCAGCTGGGCGAGCTGAAACTGGGCGGCGACGTCGTCATGCTGATGACGCCCGAGCTGGCCGGGCTGCCGCATGTGCTGGCCGCGATGGTGGCGGCCGGCGCGCTGGCCGCGGCGCTGTCGACAGCGGACGGGCTGCTGCTGACGATCTCCAGTGCGCTGTCCCACGACGTCTACTACCGGGTCATGAATCCGCGCGCATCGATGACGCAGCGGGTGACCATCTCGAAGGCGCTGCTGCTGGCCACCGCGCTGACGGCCGCGGCGGTGGCCGCGCAGAAGCCGGCGGACATTTTGCTGCTGGTGTCGGCGGCGTTCTCCTTGTCGGGCTCGACGCTGGTGCCGGTGCTGGTCGCGGGCATCTTCTGGAAACGGGCCAACAAGCAGGGCGCCGCCGCCGGCATGCTGGTCGGGTTGGGGGTGACGCTGTATTACATGGTCGGCGCGCATGCCGGCCTGCGCCAGGCGCTGGGCCTGGGCGGCGAGCCGCAGCTCTGGTGGGGCATCCAGCCGATGGCCGCGGCGCTGTTCGGCCTGCCGGCGGGCGTGGCGGCGCTGGTGGCGGTCAGCCTGCTGACCCCGCCGCCCTCGTCGACGGCCCGGGCGCTGCAGGGGCGGGTGACGGGCGCCGCGCCCTGAATCCGTCCCGCCCGCAGCCTGGCGCTGGACGGCCACCCCCGGGCTCGACTAGAATCCGCGATTCCCTTGCCGGGCCCAGGAGTTGACGCTGGGGTCCGGCTTTCAGGCCAAGGGCAGGGCATCTCTTGATGCCGGTGCCGGCGGTCGTTGAAACCCATAAGGAGAGTTCACATGCGTCACTATGAGATCGTTCTGCTGATCCATCCGGATCAAAGCGAACAAGTTCCGGCGATGCTGGAGCGCTACAAGGGCCTGGTCACCAACGGTGGTGGCAAGGTGCATCGCGTGGAAGACTGGGGCCGCCGTCAGCTGGCCTACATGATCCAGAAGCTGGCCAAGGCGCATTACCTGTGCCTGAACATCGAGTGCAGCAAGGAAGTCCTGGCTGAAATCGAAACCGGCTTCCGCTTCAACGACGCCGTGCTACGTCACCTGACCGTCGTCAAGGACAAGGCCGAGACGAACCCGTCGGTGATGATGAAGGCCGTCGAGCGCGAAGAAGCCCGCAAGGCTCCGCAAGAAGCGTCCGCCTGAGCTGACAGGCGCGACTCCCTGACGTTCTCGTCATCCTGCCCGCCGATCCGCGCACGCATGAACCGACTGGTGCTGCAGGCGCAGATCCTCGAGAAAGCGGCTCTCCGATACACCCCCGCCGGGCTCCCCGCCCTGGACCTGATGCTCAAGCATGAGTCCATGGCCGACGAAGCCGGCGCTCCGCGCAAGATCGCGCTGGAGATCAAGGCGGTGGCCATCGGCGAGATCGTGAAGCGGGTGCAGGCGCTGGACCTGGCGGAGAAGACGGTGTTCACCGGCTTCCTCTCGGCCCAGCGGCAAGGTCGGGGCACGGTGTTTCACATCACCGGCCTGGACGCCTGACAAGGATTGAAGAGAGCGGCACGTCGCGCGATTCGTTTACATCTGGATAGATCAAGAGGTCACTATGCCCCCGCCACGTGGTAAAGGTCGGTTCTCCAAGGACCGCAAGCCCAAGCGCAACCAACAATCGCTGCTGTTCCGGCGCAAGCGTTTCTGCCGCTTCACCGTCGCCGGTGTCGAGCAGATCGACTACAAGGACGTCGACGTCCTGCGCGACTTCATCAGCGAAAACGGCAAGATCGTTCCCGCTCGCCTGACCGGCACGCGCGCGTTCTTCCAGCGTCAGCTGTCGGTGTGCATCAAGCGCGCCCGCTACCTGGCCCTGCTGCCCTACAGCGACCAGCACAAGGTCTAAGGAGTCCACCCCATGCAAGTCATCCTGCTGGAAAAAGTGGCCAACCTGGGCAACCTCGGCGACGTCGTCAAGGTCAAGGACGGCTACGCCCGCAACTTCCTGATCCCGACCCGTCAAGCGCGCCGCGCCACGGAAGCCGCGATCAAGGAATTCGAAGCCAAGCGCGCCGAACTGGAAAAGGTCGCCGCCGAGAAGCTGGCCGCCGCGCAAGCCCTGGGCGAGAAGATCGCCGGCACCACCGTCACCATCTCGCAGAAGGCCGGCGTTGACGGTCGCCTGTTCGGTTCGGTGACCAACGCCGACATCGCCGACGCGCTGACCAAGGCCGGCACGGCCATCGTCAAGTCGCAGGTGCGCCTGCCCAACGGTCCGCTGAAGACCGTCGGCGAGTTCCCCGTCTCCGTCGCTCCGCACACCGACGTGGTGGTGGAAGTGACCGTGAAGGTCGTCGCCGAAGTCGAGTAATCGCTCGATACATCCGGCGGGCGCTCTGCGCGTCCACCGGACATTCCCCAGCTTTGCAGCGCCGCCAGGGGCTGCAACGATGGAGGAAGGCCCAAAGAAAGCCGACAGCTGCGAAGCCGTCGGCTTTCTGCTTTTTCGAGGCGGCGAAACCCACAGCCGGCCCACACGCTATCAATAGCTCATCCACAGGCTTGTCCACAATGTCCGCGATCTTCACCACGCCCGGGTCCGGTGCCAGCGACAGCGAAATCGCGCGATTGCGCGTGCCGCCGAACTCGGTGGAGGCCGAGCAGAGCGTGCTCGGCGGCCTGCTGATCGACAACACCGCCTGGGACAAGGCGGCGGACACGCTCAGCGACACCGACTTCTACCGCTACGAGCACAAGCAGATCTACGCCGCGATCGGCAAGCTGGTGAATGCCGGCAAGCCGGCGGACGTGGTGACCGTGTTCGAGGAACTGACCTCGGTCGGCAAGGCCGAGGAGTGCGGCGGCCTGGCCTACCTGAATGCGTTGGCGCAGGGCGTGCCCAGTGCCGCCAACCTGCGCCGTTATGCCGAGATCGTTCGCGAGCGGGCGATCCTGCGCAAGCTGGTGGCCACCTCCGACGAGATCGCCACCGCCGCCCTGAATCCCGCCGGTCGCGCGGTCAACGAGATCCTGGACGAGGCCGAAGGCAAGATCTTCCGCATCAACGAGGAAGGCTCGCGCGGCGGCACCGGTTTCCAGAGCATGGACCGGCTGATGGTCGAGCTGATGGACCGCGTCAACGAGCTGGCCGAGCAGGGCGCCGAGGACGTCACCGGCGTGCGCACCGGCTTCTACGACCTGGACCGCATGACCGCGGGCCTGCAGCGCGGCGACCTGATCATCCTGGCGGCGCGGCCGTCGATGGGCAAGACCGCGTTCGCGATCAACATCGGCGAGGCGGTGGCCATCAACGAGGGCCTGCCGGTCATCATCTATTCGATGGAAATGGGCGCGGCGCAGCTGGCGCTGCGGATGGTCGGCTCGATCGGCCGCATCGACCAGAGCAACCTGCGCACCGGTCGCCTGAAGGACGATGAATGGGGCCGCCTGGCCGAGGCGGTCGACAAGCTCGGCAACGCGCCGATCTACATCGATGAAAGCCCCGGCCTCTCGCCCAGCGAAGTGCGCGCCAGAGCGCGGCGCCAGGCGCGGATCTCGGGCCAGATCGGCCTGATCATCATCGACTACCTGCAGCTGATGAGCGGCAACGGCGGCGGCTCCGAGGAGAACCGCGCGACGGTGGTCGGCGAGATCTCGCGCGGCTTGAAGGCGTTGGCCAAGGAGCTGCGCTGCCCGGTGATCGCGCTGTCGCAGCTGAACCGCTCGGTGGAAACGCGGCCGGACAAGCGGCCGATGATGTCCGACCTGCGCGAGTCGGGCGCCATCGAGCAGGACGCGGACATCATCATGTTCATCTACCGCGACGAGTACTACACCAAGGACGAGTGCAAGGAGCCGGGCGTGGCGGAGATCATCATCGCCAAGCAGCGTAACGGCCCGGTGGGCACGGTGAAGCTGGCCTTCGCGCGGCAGAACACCAAGTTCGAGAACCTTGCGCCGGGCTACGTGAGTCCGGGAGGCGACGAGTACTGATCCTCACACCCGCTCGGGCACGGGCCGGGCATCGCATCCGTAAAGATGTGGTAAGACCGGATGAATATCGTTATTCTCTGGTAAGACCGCTCGCGCATTGCTTTTGCCTGCCGGTCTTGGAACCCCACATTTACCGGAGTCCCTGTGTCTGATCTGAGCAAACGCGCTTTCATTGCCACCCCGCTGCTGGCCGCCGCCGGATTGGGCGTCGCCCGCCTGGCCCAGGCCCAGGGCAGCGAGCGCCCGGCGCCCGCGCCGTACACGCCGCCGCCCCTGGCGCAAGGTCCGTTCACCGCCGCGGTCGATTCCCTGCGCGCGTCGACGGTGCCGACCTGGTTCCGCGACGCCAAGCTCGGCATCTGGTCGCATTGGGGGCCACAGGCCGTGCCCGGCCAGGGCGACTGGTACGCCCGCTTCATGTACGTGCCCGGCCACCCGCATTACGACCATCACGTCAAGACCTATGGCCATCCGTCGGAGGTCGGCTACAAGGACCTGCTCAAGCTGTGGAAGGCCGAGCGCTTCGAGCCCGACGCGCTGATGGATCGCTACGTGGCCGCCGGGGCCAAGTACTTCGTGTCGATGGGCGTGCACCACGACAACTTCGATCTGTGGAACTCCAGGCACCACCGCTGGAACGCCACCCAGGTCGGTCCCATGCGCGACGTGGTGGGCGACTGGTCCCGCGCCGCGCGCAAGCGCGGGCTCCGCTTCGGCGTATCCGAGCATCTGGGCGCCAGCCACAACTGGTGGTGGACCAGCCACCAGTGCGACCAGTTCTGGCCCAAGCTCGGCGTGGCCTACGACGGCGCCAAGCCCGAGAACGCCGACCTCTACCACGAGCCGCACAACACGCCGTACCTCAACCGCGGCGGCGACTGGTACACGACCAATCCGAAGTTCCACGAGATCTGGTACCGCCGCATCATCGACCTGATCGACAGCCACCAGCCCGACCTGCTGTATTCGGACGGCGGCATCCCGTTCGGCGCCGTGGGCCGCGCCGCGATCGCGCACCTGTTCAACACCTCGGTGCGCCGCAACGGCGAGATGCAGGCCGTCTACAACCACAAGGCCCTGGGGTCCGGCGAGTTCATCCGCGAGATCGGCGTGCAGGACGTCGAGCGCGGCGTGCTCGAGGGCATCAACGCGCTGCCCTGGCAGACCGACACCTCCAACGGCGACTGGTTCTTCTCCGAGCACGATCGCTACAAGACGCCGGCGCAGGTGCTGACCATGCTGTGCGACATCGTCAGCAAGAACGGCAACATGCTGCTCAACGTGGTGCAGCGGGCCGACGGCACGCTCCCGCCCGAATCGGACCGGCTGTTGACCGAGATGGCGGCGTGGATGGCGGTCAACGCGCCGGCGATCCACGGCACGCGGCCGTGGAAGGTGCATGGCGAAGGCCCGACCGAAGCCGCCGGCGGCGCCTTCAAGGAAGACACCGCCTACACGGCGCAGGACCTGCGCTTCACCACCCGGGACGGCGCGCTGTACGCCTTGACGCTGGGCGAGCCCAAGGGCCAGGTGAACATCGTGTCGCTGCGCACCGGCAATGCGCAGGAGTCCCGCCCGGTCCGTCGGGTCGAGCTGCTGGGCGCCGGGCCGGTGCGCTTCCGCCAGACCGCCCAGGCCTTGCAGGTCGAAGTGCCGGAGCGTCTGCCCAGCCGGCATGTCAGCGCGCTGCGCATCGCCTTCGCCTGACCGTCCACGAGCTTCCCCGGCACCGGCACGCACGCGACAGCGCGGCAACGGTCCCGGGGCTTGGGCGGCTTGCCGCGCTCAGCGGGCGGGGCCGCCGACCTCCGCGGTCTTTCCGGTTTCTGCGGTCTCCGCGGTCTCTCCGACCTTCCCGATCTCCCACTCGACGCCGTCGGCGCTGCCCCGGTCGTCGGTGACCTTGAGCACGGCGCGGCCCGCCTCGAGCCTCACGCCGGGCCAGCGGGCGATGCGGTCCACGACCGCCACCGTGCCCATCCCCTTGCCATTGACCTCCAGCGTCGCCTGGCGCGCATTGCTGTAGGCCTTGATGTCGACCAGGCCTGCGGGCCGTTGGACGAGGCGCTTGCTGGTCAGGTGCAGCACCGGCTGTTTGCTCCACCAGGCGCACATCAGGTGATAGGCGTCCTTCAGGTGGCGCCGGTCGTAGCTGACCAGTCCCTTGTCATTGCGACCGGTGGTGTCGCCCTCGTGGCGGTTCGCCGCGGCATGGTCGAAGCCCAGCCAGATGAAGCTGCCCCACAGGAAGGGCCGCCGGGCGACCTCGGCCGCATAGGTTTCGTGGAACAGCGCCTGGTACTGCTCGGGATGCCAGCGCCCGCCCGGCTCGGGACGACGCGGCGGGTCCTCCTGCTGGACGACGCTGGCGCCCGCGCCGAACTCGCCCAGGCCGATGGGCTTGTCCGGCATGCGGGCGTGCAGCTTGTCGGCCCAGGGGCCGATGTCCTTGAACTCGCCGTCGTACCAGCCCCAGTAGCGGTTGTAGGACGCCAAGTCGGTCTGCAGCGCCATCGGATGGTCATCCGGCGCGCAGCAGTGGGCATAGGTGGTCAGCCGCGAGGGATCCTCCTGCTTGGCCAGCGCGTGCAGGTCGGCCAGCAGGGCGCGGATGGGCTCGTCGCTGCGATAGACCTCGTTGCCCACGCCCCAGACGGCAACCGAAGCGTGATGGCGGTTCTGGCGGATCAGCTCCCGCAGCTGGGCCTGGATGTTGTCGCGGAACGCGGCGGTCTCGGCCATCAAGGCATTCAGCGGGATCTCGGTCCACACCACCAGGCCGAGCTGGTCGGCCCGCTCGTAGGTGTAGGCGGGGTGCTGGTAGTGGACCAGGCGCAGGCCGGTGAGGCCCAGGTCCATCAGGAGGCGCAGGTCCTCGTCGATCTCCGCGGGACCCACCGCCACGCCGCGGCCGGGGCGGCCGGCGTGGAAGTAGTTGACGCCATGCAGCGGGTAGGGCTTGCCGTTGAGCAGGAAGCCGCGCTGCGGGTCGACGCCGAACTGGCGCAGGCCCACCGGCAGCTGCACCGTGTCGGCCACGGTGCGGGCGTCCATCAGCTCGGCGCTGAGGCGGTAGAGATACGGGTCGGCGATCCCCTGCCACAGGTGGGGCTGCCGCACGTCGAGCGTCGCCGTCGCCGTGATCGGCGCGCCGGGCGCGAGCTGCAGCGATTGCGACTGCTGCGCCACGGATCGCCCCGCGGCATCACGCAGCGTCAATCGCAGCTGACGCACGGCCGGCTGGTCGCCGTCGTTGCGCAGCTGCACCTGCACCTGGAGGCGCGCCCGCTCGGCGCTCAGTTGCTCGATGTCCACGCGCACCCCGGGGCCGCCGTGGTCCAGCAACTCGATGTGGGCCTGCGGGGTCTCGATGAGGCGCACCGGCCGGATCAGTCCGCCGAAGACGGTGAAGTCGCCCGCCAGCGGCGCCACGTGCGGCAGCTTGCCGTTGTCGACGCGCACGGCGACCACGTTGGGCCCCGGCCGCAGCAGCGCCGTGATGTCGAAGCGGAAGCGCGCATAGCCGCCCTCGTGGCGACCGGCGTGGCGGCCGTTGACCCACACGTCGGCGGCCAGCGTCGCGGCGTCGAACTCCAGGAAGCGACGCGTCGCGCCGCCGGGCGCGATGTCCAGGCTGCGGCGGTACCAGGCGGCGCCGCGGTAGGGGCTGCCGCCGGTCTCGCCATCGGGCACGTTGTAGGTGTGGGGCAGGGCGACGGTGGACCAGGCGGCATCGTCGAAGTCCGGCGCCTCGGCGCCCGCCACGTCGGCGCGCTGGAAGCGCCAGGCGCTCTCCAGCGCGGTGGTCACGCGGGCGGCCTGAGCGTGCAGGGCAAACAGGCTGAGCGCCAAGGCAAGCAGGGAGCGAAGCATCGTCAACGGGCCCGGAAGTTGGGAAGCGCGCCACCTCGAACGCTGCGAGGCGAGTTAATGCGGCGACCGAACTAATGTAGGGACGAGCGCGTGTCGTGGCCATTGGCGAAAACACGCCCGTGGCGGCGTGCTGCGCATCGCGCTACGGCAACGGCAACGGCAGCCGCACCTCGACCGGCAGGCCGCGGCCGCCGGCCGCCTCGGCCAACACGATGCGGCCGCCATGGCCCGCCACGACCGAGCGCGCGAGCGTTGCGGGACCGGTACAGCACCTGCGTCCCGCGCGTGACCAGGAGGGCGGGCTGGCGCTCGGGCGAGGTGGCGTACTCCTCCACGATGGAGGCGTGCAGCAGGTCCAGCGCCTGCCGGCGCCGCTCGGGCGTGCTGTCGGTGTCGTCGGCGATCGCCAGGATGGTCGGGTAGATCTGCTTCGACTGGAGCAGCAGGAAGGCGCGGCCGCCCTGGTGCAGCAGATAGGCGATGCCCAGCACCCACAGCAGCATCAGCAGCGCCAGCTGGGCCACCAGCAGGCGCCGCACGAGGCTGGGACGGACCACGGCGAGCAGCGCCTCGCGCAGGCCCCGGCCCACGCGGACGAGGGCAAGGACGAGGGCGGCCCGCGGCCCCGGTGGCGGGGGCAGGCGGAAGGATGACGCGGTCATCGCGTCTCCTGGTCGATCACGTAGCCCACGCCGCGCACCGTCCGCACCCAGCCGTCGCCGATCTTGCGGCGCAGGTTGGCCATGTGCACGTCCAGCGCGTTGCTCGCGTTGCCCGGGCCGCCGGGCAGCACCTGCTCCTCCAGCGTGCGCCGCGTCACGATGCGGCCGGCCCGCATCATCAGCAGCCGCAGCAGCTCGTATTCGCTGACGGTCAGCTCCACCGGCTGGCCCTCGACGCTGACCCGGCGCGTGGGCATGTGCAGCTGCAGGCCGCGCAGCGACAGCAGCTCGCCGTCGAAGCCGTAGCTGCGGCGCGCCAGCGCGCGGATGCGGGACAGCAGCTCGGCCAGCTCGAAGGGCTTGACGAGGTAATCGTCGGCGCCGGAATCCAGGCCGTTGAGCCGGTCCTGCAGCGCATCGCGCGCGCTCAGGATCAGCACCGGCAGCGACCCGTGCTCGCGGCGCAGCCGCGCGAGCAGCTGCAGGCCGTCGCCGTCGGGCAGGCCCAGGTCCAGCAGCACCAGGTCGCAGGGCTGCTGCGACAGCTGGTGCCAGGCGGCGGCGATCTGGCGGGTCCACACGACGTCCATGCCCTGGTCGGTCAGCGCGATGCGCACGCCATTGCCGAGGTCGAGGTCGTCCTCGATCAGGAGAATCTTCATGGCCGGCATTGGACCAGTCCGCGAAGCCTCCGCGCCGCCGCCGGCGCAGCGCTTCATCGATTCTTCATGTGGCCCACAGCCCGGCTTCATGGCGTCGGTCAACGGCACCGGCGCTTGCGGATGACGACGACTGCGATGGCGATGGCTACGGCTACGGCTACGGCTACGGCTACGGTCTGCGAGCGTCCGCGGCGTCGCCGGCCGGCGCAACCGGGACGGACGCGGCCGGCAGGGCGTCGGGCGGCAGGCCAGCCACGGCGCGCGCCCACATGCGCCGGTAGAGCGCTTCCAGGTCGCGCGCGAAGGCGCGTGAATCGATCCACGGCCGGATCGGCGGCTTGGGACCGGTCGCGAGCGCGCAGGCGCGTTCCACGTAGTCATCGAGCGTCTCGCAGACCAGCTCCGGCAGGCCGGCCTCGGCGAGCAGGCTCTCCGCCACGCGCGACGCGAAGCCGTCCCCGCGCAGCGTCACGACCGGCACGCCGGCCGCGAGCGCATCGCTGGTCGTCGTGTGGCCGTTGTAGGGCCAGGTGTCGAGCGCCAGATCCGCGGCGGCCAGGCGGTTCCAGTGCGCGGCCATGTCCACCGGCGGCATGAACACCAGCCGCTCGGGCACGATGCCGTGCCGCGCCGCTTCCTCGCGCAGCCGCGCATCCGCCTGCTCGCCGCCGCTGAGCTGCCACAGCAGCGCCGAGGGCAGGCGGTGCAGCAGCACCATCCAGGCTTCGAAGATCGGCGGCAGGACCTTGTGCACCACGTTCGCCGACAGCAGCACGATCGCGTCCTCGGGCAGGCCCAGCGCGGCGCGCGGCGTCGGCACGATGCGGCGCGTCGCGTCGCCGGGCTGGTAGCAGCGCGGCAGCTGCGCGATGCGCTCGCTGTAGAACGGGGCGTCGGCCAGCGGCGTCACGATCGGGTCGCCGATGACGTAGTCGATGTAGTCCGCGCCGCAGGTGCCTGGGAAACCCAGCCACGCGACCTGCACCGGCGCCGGCCGCGCGGCCAGCGCGGTGAAGCGGCTGCCGGCCGTGTGGCCCTTGAGGTCGACCGCGATGTCCACGCCCTCGGCGCGCATGCGAGCGGCGATGCCGGCCGCGTCGAGGGCGCCCACGTCGATGAAGCGGTCGCAGGCGGCGCGCACGCGCTGCTGCAGCGGCGAGCCGTCGTCCGGTCCATGCGAGAACAGCAGCACCTCGAAGCCCGCGCGGTCGCGGCACTCCAGCACCTCGACCATCAGCGCCGCCGTCGCGTGGGCATGGAAGTCGCCGGAGAGGTAGCCGATGCGCAGCCGCGGCTTGTCGACCGCCCGCGCCGGCGGCAGGGACGCGATGCCGCGGCTCAGGAAACGCGTGCTCAGGCGCGCGACCTTGAGCAGGTCGGCTGGCGCGTGGGGCAGGGCGGCCAGCGCGAAGGGCACGCCGAACTCGTCGTCCGCCGCCTCGGGCTTGGCGCGCAGCGCCGCGTGCAGCGCCTGCAGGTTGGCGTCGAAGTCCTCCCAGCGCGCGCATTGCTGGTCGCCATGGGCCTGGTAGGCCTGCGCCATGACGCTGTCGGGACGCAGCGCGGCCACGGTGCGGAAGCACTCCGCCGCCTCGGTCTTCATCTGCAGCGTCTGCAGCGCGAAGGCGAGCTGCAGGTAGGCGTCGATGTCGTCGATCTTCAGCGCCAGCGCCTGCATCAGCGGCCCGATCGCCGCCTGCGCCTGGCCGCTGCGCCGCAGCGACTCGCCCAGGTAGCGCTGCAGCGGGTTGGACGCGACGTGGGCATGCGGCGCGAGCAGCGCCGCCGCCTCGGCGTGGCGGCCGCGGCCCATCTCGTGGAGGGCGGCGCGCAGCAGGTCTTCGAGGGCATCCATGGGCGGCGATTATGTCGGCCGCGAGGATGTCGACGGGCACTGGCAATCCGGCTGATTACTGTATAAATTGACAGTATGCCGCAAGACACCAAGATCGCCAGGCCGCCGCTGTACATCCAGGCCGATGCCCTGAAGGGCCGGGGCAGCGGCTGGGCCATGCCGCACCGCTTCGAATCGCGCGAGCGCGAACAGTACGACGACGGCTGGGGCACGCTGGACCAGACGGCGCTGGAGGAGCATGTCGCGCCCAAGACCGAGATCATCGAGGAGCAGGCCCGCAAGATCCTCAGCGGCAACCAGTCGCCGGACATCGGCTTCGATCTCTCGATCAATCCCTACCGCGGCTGCGAGCATGGCTGCATCTACTGCTTCGCGCGGCCGACGCACAGCTACCTGAACCTCTCGCCGGGCCTGGACTTCGAGACCCGGATCATCGCGAAGGTCAACGCTGCCGAACGGCTGCGCGAGGCGCTGGCCTCGCCCGCCTACCAGCCGGCGCCGCTGGTGCTGGGCACGGCCACCGACGCCTACCAGCCGATCGAGCGCAAGCTGCGCATCACCCGCGCGGTGGTGGAGGTGCTGACCGAGGCGCGGCATCCGTTCTCGGTGGTGACCAAGTCCAGCGGCATCGAGCGCGACCTCGACCTGATCGTGCCGATGGCGCTCAAGCGGCAGGTGTCGGTCTACCTGTCGGTGACCTCGCTGGACCCGGCGCTGTCGCGCATCCTGGAGCCCCGCGCCGCCTCGCCGCAGCGGCGGCTGCAGACCATCAAGGCGCTGGCCGAGGCCGGCGTGCCGGTGGGGGTGAGCGTGTCGCCGGTGATCCCCTTCCTCAACGAGCCCGAACTGGAGCGCATCCTCGAGGCGGCCGCGGAGGCCGGCGCGACCAAGGCCTTCAGCATCCCGCTGCGGCTGCCCTGGGAGGTGGCGCCGCTGTTCCACGACTGGCTGCGGCTGCACCAGCCGGACAAGGCCGCGCGCATCATGGCGCGGCTGCGCGACATGCGCGGCGGCAAGGACAACGATCCGCGCTTCGGCACGCGCTTCACCGGCGAAGGGATTTGGGCCGAACTGCTGCAGCAGCGGCTGCGCAAGGCCTCCCAGCGCCTGGGCCTGGGCCGCGAGCGGCACCAGTTCGACTTCAGCGAGTTCAGACCCCCCTCGAAGCTGGAGGGGCAGCAGTCCTTGTTCTGACGGGCCTGACGAGCCTGAGGGCGGTCGATCAGCCGCCGCGCCGGCAGGCGCCGACCCAGTCCCAGTCCTTGCGGTAGACCGAGGTCTGCACGCCGCTCAGGCTCAGCACCGTGTGGTACAGCCCGTCGTGGGACATCGGCGTGTCGCGGCGCTGGCTGAGGCAGGCCTCGTCCAGGCGCTGCGACTGGCGCGTCTGTGCCGGCAGCCACAGGATCAGCGGCACATGCTTCTGCTGCTTGGGCGCCAGCGCATAGGGCATGCCGTGGAGGAACAGGTTGTTCTCGCCCAGCGACTCGCCGTGGTCGGACACGTACAGCAGGCTCGGATCGAAACGCGACTGCTGGGTGCCCAGCCAGTCGATCGCCTTGGCCAGCACGTGGTCGGTGTACGCGATCGTGTTGTCGTAGGCATTGCGCACCTCCTCCAGCGGGCACTGCTGCAGCGCGTTGCTGCGGCATTCCGGCTGGAAGGGCTTGCGGTCGGCCGGCGTGCGCAGGTAATACGCCGGTCCATGGCTGCCCATCTGGTGCAGCACCAGCACCACGCCGCGCGCGACGCGCTGCGGATCCAGCGCGGCGATACGCGCGTCCAGGTCGTGCAGCATCGCCTCGTCCAGGCATTCGCCGTCGGGGCGGCACAAGCCGGCGGGCAGGGGATGGTCGGCGCGGGCGGGATTGATGGCCTGCGCATTCGGCACGCGGTCGCAGATGCCCTTGCAGCCCGACTGGTTGTCCAGCCAGAGCACCGCCAGCCCGGCGCGCTGCAGCACGTCCAGCAGCGTCTCCTGGTTGCCCGGGTGGTCGACATACGCCTCGCGGCCGAGCTGCGAGAACATGCAGGGCAGCGAGGCCGCCGTCGACGTGCCGCAGGACGCGACCTCGCGGTAGCTCAGCACCGGCTTGCCCGAGAGCTCCGGATTGGTCGGCCGGCCGTAGCCGTTGAGCTGGAAGTTCTCCGAGCGCGCCGTCTCGCCCACCACCAGCAGCACCAGCGGCGGCCGCGCACCGGCGGGTCGGGGCGTCAGCGTCGCGTCCGCGGCGACGATCTCCGGCGGGCCCTTGGGCTTCTTCTGTTTCTGGACGACCAGCGCGGCGCTGGCCCAGATCGCGTTGATCGGGCTGACCATCTTGGTCAGCACCTTGTGGTTGCGCAGGGTCGAGGCCAGCTCCGCGGTGCGGGTCGCCGCCAGGCCCACGCCCAGCGCCAGCGCCAGCGCGACGCTGGCCAGGTTCCAGCCGAGCCGCTGGTACCAGCGCCGGTCGGTCAGCCGCTGGCGCCAGAGCCAGAGCAGCGGCAGCAGCGCGATCACCGCCACATGCGCCGCCAGGCCCCAACCCATCAGGTCGCGGGTCTCGCGCAGGTCGGTCTGCAGCGCGTTGGTGATCATCGCGCTGTCGATGACCACGCCGTAGCTGCCGATGAAGTAGGCCAGCGGCGCGGTCAGCAGCAGCATCAGCGTGAGCAGCGGCTTCACCGCCACGCGCCAGGCCAGCAGGCTGAAGCAGGCCGCCAGCACCAGGACCACGATGCCGGCGAAGACGACGACGAACAACTGGCCCGACGGGCCGGCGTAGTCGGGCATGCCGGTCATGCGCTGCCACAGCGGCCAGTTGCCGAGCACGCCGATCCAGAGCGCAGCCAGCCAGGCCAGGGTCAACGGGGAACGTGTGCGCGCGGCGCCGGCCTGGCGCGATCGCGAGGTCGAGGAATCGGAAAACGGCATCTTGCTTGTGTCAGGCCGGCATGATCAAACCGGCCCTTGTAGTGGTCCCACCTGAAGATCTCCTGAAGCCTCGCCCTGCGTCATGCCGCGGCGCGGCCACCGGACCGGCTTTCATCCCCGCAAGGCCATGCCGCCGGCGGCACGGGCCGCCTTCAGCCCCTGGCCGCTGGCCTGCACGTAGCGGCGTTGCAGGTCCTCGATGCGAGGCGCCAGTGCGCTGGGATCGCTCATCCTGTCGCGGTAGCGCTTGAGCACCAGCGCCGCCATGTCGATCAGCTTGGCGTTCAGCGTCAGCCCGCCTTGCTCGACCAGCAGCTGCACCCCGGCCTGCGCGTCGCCGCGCATCGCCTGGCGCATCGCGGTTTCCGAGATCGCGAAGACGCGGGCATTGGCCTCGCGCATCAGCCGCGAACTGGGCTCGTGGCCCTCGGCCATGGCGAGCATCACCTCGGTCGCCGACTTCGAACTGCAAAAGCGCAGCCCGAGCTGGCTCATCAGCAGGTCCATCTCGCTGAGCTCGATGTCCTGCCGCGCCATGCGCACCCACAGGGCGATCAGCAGGCAGGCGGCTTCCAGGTCGAAGGCCTCGTCCGCGGCGCGGCGCGCGAAGTCGCGCGCCAGCTGCAGCGCATCGGCGAGCCGGCGTTCCATCAGCAGCCGCAGCCCCTGCAGCAGCACGTCGAAGCGCTGCAGCCGGGCGTCTCGCGGCGCGCGTTCGATGCCCTGCGCCAGGGCGTCGGCGGCGTACTTCAGTCCCTTGCCGTCCTTCGCGTCGAAGCGCATCAGCGCGAGCAGGGCCAGGCTGTGCCAGTCGAAGAGCTTGGAGCGCAGCCCCTGCGCGAGGCTGCGTTCCAGCATCTTGAGCGCCTCGTCCCGCTGGCCGGCGTAGAAGGCCAGCGTGCCGCAATGCTGCTGGCGCAGCAGGCATCCCGGCGTCAGCGTCGCCGCGGTGCGGTAGGTGGCGAGCGCGGCGTCGATCTCGCCTTGCTCCATCTGCACCCGGCCCATCAGGTCGTAGCTGTCGGCCTGGTCGGGCATGTCGCCGATCAGCGTCTCCAGCGTGCGGCGCGCGGCGCTCAGGTTGCCGCTGGCCACCTCGGTGCGCGCCACGCCCAGCCGGGCCCAGGGCACGGTGCGCGCGGCGATGATCGCCTCGTACAGCTCGCGCGCCTCGGTGTGGCGCTCCAGGCGCAGCAGCAGTTCGGCGCCGATGCGCGCGGCATAGAGCCAGTAGGTCGCCTTCTGCTGGAAGCGCTCCAGGCAGAGGTCGGCGGCGCGGTCGAAGTCGCGCGCGTCGATGGCGTCGAAGATCGCCTTCAGCTCCAGCTTGCGGTGCCGCGCGTTGGCCAGGCGGTCGGCCAGCGCGGCGCTGGTGTAGGGCTTGACGAGGTAGGCATCGAGCGCCGCCTCGGCCGCCTCGGCGACCTTCGCGTAGGAGGCCTCGCCGGTGACCATGACGAAGACCGTGGCGTAGGGCAGCAGTTGCTCGCGCCGCAGTTCATCGAGCAGGTCCTGGCCGGAGAGCTCCGAGCCGTCGAAGTAGTAGTCGCACAGGACGATGTCGTAGGGCTGCGTCTCGAGGATGACGCGGGCGTCGCGCACCCGCGTGGCCTGGCGCACATGGCCGACGCCGAGTTCCCGCAGTTGGGCGGTCATCAGGCTGCGCGAGGTCGCGTTGCCGTCGATGACCAGCGCCTGCGTCTTGGACAAGGGGCTGGACAGGGGGCTGGCGAGCGTCATGGCCGCCGTCCCGCGGGCGTGGCGGGCGCCCATGTGAAAAAGCCCGCCTCCGAAGAGAGCGGGCCGGCAGCACCCCAACGATGTGTGCGAATGTCGTCAACCACGAGGCGGATTGTCCGCCCGGCGATCGCCGCCGGCTCCCCGGGTTTGCGTGGGGGCCGCGGCTTGAATTCCCAATCCGGGCGTGAACTTGCACGCCGCTGTTGGTGGCTTACTTGAAGAGATCCTTGACGCGGTCCGTCCAGCTCTTCGCGTTCGGCGAGTGGCGCTCGCCGCCGTCGCGCAGGCTCTTGTCCAGCTCCTTCAGCAGCTTGCGCTGATGCTCGGTGAGCTTGACCGGCGTCTCGATGCTGATGTGGCAGTACAGGTCGCCCGGATAGCTGGAGCGCACGCCCTTGATGCCCTTGCCGCGCAGGCGGAAGGTCTTGCCGTGCTGCGTGCCCTCGGGCAGTTCGATCTCGGCCTTGCCGCCCAGTGTCGGCACCTCGATCGAGCCGCCCAGCGCCGCGGTCGTCATCGACACCGGCATCGTGCAGTGCAGGTCGTCGCCGTCACGCTCGAAGATGTCGTGCTGCTTGATGCGGATCTCGATGTAGAGATCGCCCGACGGGCCGCCATTGACGCCCGGCTCGCCGTTGCCGGCGGAGCGGATGCGCATGCCTTCGTTGATGCCGGCCGGGATCTTGACTTCCAGCGTCTTGGTCTTCTTGATCTTGCCGGCGCCGTTGCAGGTGGTGCAGGGCTCCGGAATGATCTTGCCGGTGCCGTGGCAGTGCGGGCAGGTCTGCTGGATGCTGAAGAAGCCCTGGCGCATGTGCACCGTGCCGCTGCCGCCGCAGGAGCCGCAGGTCTTGGCGCTGGTGCCGGGCTTGGCGCCGCTGCCGTGGCAGGTGTCGCAGCCTTCCCAGGACGGGATGCGGATCTGCGTCTCCTTGCCGCGCGCGGCTTCCTCCAGCGTGATCTCCATCGCGTAGCTCAGGTCGCTGCCGCGATAGACCTGCTGGCCGCCGCCCTGGCGCCGGCCGCCGCCCTGCTGGCCGAACAGGTCGCCGAAGATGTCGCCGAAGGCCTCGGCGAAGCCGCCGAAGCCTTCCGCGCCCGGGCCGCCGCGGAAGCCCTGGTTGGGGTCCACGCCCGCGTGGCCGTACTGGTCGTAGGCCGCGCGCTTCTGGCCGTCGGACAGCATCTCGTAGGCCTCCTTGGCCTCCTTGAACTTGTCCTCGGCGTCCTTGGCACCTTCGCCCTGATTGCGGTCAGGGTGGTACTTCATCGCCAGCTTGCGATACGCCTTCTTGATGTCGTCTTCGCTGGCGTTCTTCGCGACGCCTAGGACTTCGTAATAGTCACGCTTTGCCATGGATCTTCCTGGGGGCCTCAAACCAAAACGCCGCGCGAGGCTGGCGGCCCCGCGCGGCGGCTGTCAGGCGACAGCGGTTGCCGATCGCGGCGCCGACCGGGGTCGGCGCGCACGGCTTACTTCGAGTCCTTGACTTCCTTGAACTCGGCGTCCACGACGTTGTCGTCGGCCGGCTTGGACGAGGACTGCGCGGCCGCCGCCTCGGCGTGGTCCGCACCCGCCGCACCCGCGGCGCCCGCGGCACCGGCCGCCGCCTGGGCCGCCTGCGCGTCGGCGTACATCTTCTCGCCCAGCTTCTGGCTGGAGGTCATCAGCGCTTCGGTCTTGGCGTCGATGTCGGCCTTGTCCTCGCCCTTGATGGCTTCTTCCAGGTCTTTGATCGCGGCCTCGATCTTTTCCTTCTCGCCGGCGTCCAGCTTGTCGCCGTGCTCGGCCAGCGACTTCTGCACCGAGTGCACCAGGCCGTCGGCCTGGTTCTTGGCCTGCACCAGCTCGACCTTCTTCTTGTCCTCGGCGGCGTTGGCCTCGGCGTCCTTCACCATCTTCTCGATCTCGGCCTCGGACAGGCCGGAGTTCGCCTTGATGGTGATCTTGTTTTCCTTGCCGGTGCCCTTGTCCTTGGCGCCGACGTGCAGGATGCCGTTGGCGTCGATGTCGAAGCTCACCTCGATCTGCGGCACGCCGCGCGGCGCCGGCGGGATGCCTTCCAGGTTGAACTCGCCCAGGCTCTTGTTGGCCTGCGCCATCTCGCGCTCGCCCTGGTAGACCTTGATGGTCACCGCGGGCTGGCTGTCCTCGGCGGTCGAGAAGGTCTGGCTGAACTTGGTCGGGATGGTCGTGTTCTTCTTGATCATCTTGGTCATCACGCCGCCCAGGGTCTCGATGCCCAGGCTCAGCGGGGTGACGTCCAGCAGCAGCACGTCGGTGCGCTCGCCGCCCAGGACCTGGCCCTGGATCGCGGCGCCCACGGCCACCGCCTCATCGGGGTTCACGTCCTTGCGCGGGTCCTTGCCGAAGAACTCCTTGACCTTCTCCTGCACCTTGGGCATGCGGGACATGCCGCCGACCAGGATGACGTCGTCGATCTCGCTCACCGACACGCCGGCGTCCTTGATCGCGGTGCGGCAGGGGGCGATGGTGCGCTCGATCAGCTCGTCCACCAGCGACTCCAGCTTGGCGCGGGTCAGCTTGATGTTCAGGTGCTTCGGACCGGTGGCGTCGGCCGTGATGTAGGGCAGGTTGACGTCGGTCTGCGAGGAGTTGGACAGCTCGATCTTGGCCTTCTCAGCCGCTTCCTTCAGGCGCTGCAGCGCCAGCACGTCCTTGGTCAGGTCGACGCCTTGCTCCTTTTTGAACTCGGCAATGATGTAGTCGATGATGCGCTGGTCGAAGTCCTCGCCGCCCAGGAAGGTGTCGCCGTTGGTGGACAGCACCTCGAACTGCTTCTCGCCGTCGACGTCGGCGATCTCGATGATCGAGATGTCGAAGGTGCCGCCGCCCAGGTCGAACACCGCGATCTTGCGGTCGCCCGCGCCGTGCTTGTCCAGGCCGAAGGCCAGCGCCGCGGCGGTGGGCTCGTTGATGATGCGCTTGACGTCCAGGCCGGCGATGCGGCCGGCGTCCTTGGTCGCCTGGCGCTGCGCGTCGTTGAAGTAGGCCGGGACGGTGATGACCGCCTCGGTCACTTCCTCGCCGAGGTAGTCCTCGGCGGTCTTCTTCATCTTGCGCAGCACTTCCGCGGAGACCTGCGGCGGCGCCAGCTTCTTGCCGCGCACTTCCACCCACGCGTCGCCGTTGTCGGCCGCGGCGATGGTGTAGGGCATCAGGTCGATGTCCTTCTGGACTTCCTTCTCCTGGAACTTGCGGCCGATCAGGCGCTTGACCGCGTACAGGGTGTTCTTCGGGTTGGTCACCGCCTGGCGCTTGGCCGAGGCGCCGACCAGCACCTCGCCGTCTTCCTGGTACGCAATGATCGACGGGGTGGTGCGGGCGCCTTCCGCGTTCTCGATGACGCGGGTGGTGTTGCCTTCCATCACCGCCACGCACGAGTTGGTCGTGCCCAGGTCGATGCCGATGATCTTCTTCTTAGCCATGTGGTGCTCCTGAATAGGGAAAAACTGGCGGAACGGTCAGCGTGGGAGGCTCGGTGGAGCGAGCGGCTGAAACAACGTTCCGGGATGCTGCTGATCTGTGGATAACTTCGCCGGGTTCAAGGGCCCCGATCGATTTTTCGCTGTGCTTACTTGGGGGCGGACACGGTGACCAGCGCCGGGCGCAGCACGCGGTCGGCGATCAGGAAGCCCTTCTGCAGCACGGTCACGACCGTGTTGGGATCCTGCTCCGCCGGGACCATCGAGATCGCCTGGTGCTGGTGGGGGTCGAACTTGGTGCCGGCGGCCGGATTGATCTCCAGCACCTTGTTGCGCTCCAGCGCGGACTGCAGCTGGCGCAGCGTGGCGTGCACGCCCTCGAGCACCTGCTCGACGCTGGCGTCCGGGCGGGCGATGGCGGCGGTCAGGCTGTCCACCACCGGCAGCATCGCGTCGGCGAAGCCCTCGACCGCGAACTTGCGGGCCTTGGCCGTGTCTTCCTCGCCGCGGCGGCGGGTGTTCTCGACTTCGGCCTTGGCGCGCAGATAGGCGTCGGACATCTCGGCCAGGCGGCGTTCGGTGTCGGCGAGCTTGGCCTCCAGCGTCTCGGGCACCGAGGCGGCGGCCGCGGCGGCAGCTTGCTGGGTCAGTTCGTCCAGCGTCGGGTCGGGTTGTTGGTTGTCAGTCGTCATGGTTGGATGGCCCCAAAGCGGAGCCCGACTTCTCTTCGGAAGGGGACCGGCGTCGGTGGGAGCCGGTCTGCGTCGGGCGACCCGCCGCATCTGGGGCTCATGGCCGGAAGTTCAAGAGGGGGATTTTGGCATCGGTGCGCGGGCAAGCCGGGGGCCTGCTAGTGGCGCTTCTTACTGCGGAGGTCGGGGCGTTGGCCGCCATGGCTTGGGGCCCCGGCGGCCAGCGCCGAAACCCCAAGCCATGCCGTCCCCAACCACTGTCGTCCTTTCACGGTTTTGCGACCGGGGACTTCGGGGGAGGGGACCGGCTGTCATTCGTCGATGCTGGCGCTCCAGCGGTCGTCCCACTCGGCCAGCTTGCGGCGGTCGTGCTTGGTCGGGCGGCCCTGGACGATGGTGTCGGCCGGCTCGGGGGCCAGGCGGCGCGCCTCGGCCGCGCGTGCGCGGGCGGCGACGCTGTCCGGCGTCTCCTCGTACAGCGTCTGGGCGACCGGCGCCGGACCGCGGATGCTGCTGAGGCCAAGCACCTTGACCTCGCGGGCCACCACGCCCTGGCGCAGTTGCACCATGTCGCCGGGGCGCAGCTCGCGCGAGGCCTTCACCGCCTGGCCGTTGACGGTCACGCGGCCCTTGCCGATCTCCTCGACGGCGATCGAGCGGGTCTTGTAGAAGCGGGCGGCCCAGAGCCATTTGTCCAGGCGCAGGCTGGTCAGCTCGGAGGAGGAACGATGGGAGGCAGGCATCAGGGGGCGGATTGTCCTACGCCGGACCGGCGTCGGTCGATGCTGCCGCCGGCAGCCGCACCACGGCGTCCAGGCCCTCGATGACCCCGTCGTGCTCGCGGTTGTCCAGCGCCAGCGTGCCGCCCAGCGAAGCGACGATCTCCCGGCAGATCGCCAGCCCCAGTCCCGAGCCGCCATTGGGACCGGCCGCGAAGGGCTGGCCGAGCTTGGCCCGCAGCGACGCCGGGATGCCGGGCCCGCTGTCGCCGATGCGCAGCTCGACGACGCCGGCCGTCGCGCCGCTGCCGTCGGGCTCGCGACCGCGCAGCGTCACAGCGACCGCCAATCGGCCGCCGCGCGGGCAGTGCCGCAGCGCGTTGTGCAGCAGGTTGCGGGCGAGCTCGCGCAGCGCCCAGGCATGGCCGCGCACCGGCGCGGGCTCGGTGGACAGCTCGAAGTCCAGCTCGGCGTCGGCGATCAGCGGGGCCAGGTCCAGCGCCACCTCGCGCACCGTCGCCGCCAGGTCCAGCCGTGGCGGGTCGCCTTGCTGGCGCAGCTGCTCGACCTTGGCCAGCGCCAGCATCTGGTTGGCCAGCGCGGTCGCGCCGTCGACGGTCGCACCGATCTCGTCGATCGCCTGCGCCGCCGGCACGTCGCCGCGCCGGGCCGACTGCACCTGCGCCTTGAGCACCGCCAGCGGCGTGCGCAGCTGGTGCGAGGTGTCGCGAACGAAGCGCTTCTGATGGGCGAGCAGCCCGGCCTGGCGGTGCCAGGCCTCGTTGATCGCGGCCACCAGCGGCGCGAGTTCCGCCGGCACGCCCGGCATCGGGATGGGATCGACGTCGTCGTCGGCGCGCGCGGCGATCGTGCGGCTGAGCGCCCGCACCGGCCGCGTCGCGAACAGCACCACCCCCCACACCACGATCGCGATGACCGCCAGCAGCGCAGCCTGCCGCCACAGCGTCGAGACCAGCACCTGGCGCGCCAGCGTGCGGCGGATCTCCAGCGTCTCGGCGACCTGGATCGTGGCCACGCCCAGGCCGGCCGCGCCCGCCACCGGCTGCTTCAGCACCGCGATGCGCACCGGCTCGCCCTGGTAGACGTCGTCGTAGAAATCGACCAGCGCCGCGTAGGCGCCGCGGTCGGGCAGCCTGCCGTGCCAGGCGGGCAGGTCGTCGAAGCCCGACACCCACTCGCCCTGGAAGCCGGTGACGCGATAGAACATGCGGCTGCGGTTGTCCGCCTCGAAGGCCTCGAGCGCCGCGTAGGGCACCTCGGAGACGAGCCGCGGCGCGTCGGGCGTGCCCTGCACGTCCAGCTGCTCGCCGATGGTCTTGGCCGAGGCCAGCAGCGTGCGGTCGTAGGCGGTGTCGATGGCGCGCCGCGCGTCCTGGTAGAGCCGGTGCGCATTGGCGCCGATCAGCAGCCCCACCGGGACCAGGATGCCCAGCAGCAGCCGGCTGCGCATCGAGCTCAGCCCGCGTGCGCGTCCGCGTCGCCGCGGCCGCGGTCGCGCTACCCGGGTGCGGGTCTCGCCGCTCGCATGGTCGCCCGCCGCGCTGCTCGAGCCCTCGATGCCGCGCACGCCTGCCGCGTCGCTCTTGACCTCCACGCCGCTCACGCCCCGCACCTCGCGCCGTTCAGTCGGGCGCCTTCAGCAGGTAGCCCAGCCCCCGCAGCGTGACCAGCCGGGCGCCGTCCGCGGGCAGCCGCTTGCGCAGCCGGTAGGCGACGACCTCGACCGCGTCGGGCTGCACGTCCAGGTCGTCGGCGAAAACGATCTCGGTGAGCCGTTCCTTGGCCACCGCCTGGCCCGGTCGCGCCAGCAGCGCGCGCAGCAGCGCGGCCTCGCGCGGCGGCAGGTCCAGCGGCAGGCCCAGGTGGTAGATCGCGCCGCTGTCGGCGTCCACGCGCAGGCCGCAGAAGGCCTCGTCCTCGTGCGTGCCCGCGGCCGCCGGCGCACCGCCCGCGCCGCGGCTGCGGCGGGCGAGGGCGCGCACCCGGGCCTCGAGTTCATCCAGGTCGAAGGGCTTGGGCATGTAGTCGTCGGCGCCCAGGTTCAGGCCCAGGATGCGATCGCCCACGGTGCCGCGCGCGGTCAGGATGATCACCGGCGTGGCCAGTTGCGCGGCGCGCGCGGCCGAGAGCAGCTCCAGGCCGTCGATGTCGGGCAGCGACAGGTCCAGCAGCACCACGTCCGGCGGCTGGGCGCGCCAGCGCTCCAGGGCCGGCCGGCCCTCGGAGAAGCCCAGCACCTGGATGCCGCGGCGCTCGAACGAGCGGGCCACCGTGGTCTGCAGCGCGGCGTTGTCCTCGACGAAAAGCAACCTCATGATCGGCAGTGTCCGCCAGCCGCCGCGCGGCCGCCGCTCAGGGTCAACCCTGAGCTTCCCGACAGCCGAATGAAAGCCGCCATGTGCACGATGCGCGGCACAACGACGTCGGGTGCGCGCTCTGCCCCGGCGCCGACAACCAAGGAGACACGAGCATGCGTCGAGACCAGTTCCTCAAGTCCGCGGCCGCCTTCGCCGCGCTGGGCGCCACGGGCGCGCTGCCGCTGAGCGCGCAGGCCGCCGCGGCGCTGAAGATCCTCGTGCCCGCCAACCCGGGCGGCGGCTGGGACATCACCGGTCGCGCGCTGGGCAAGGCCCTGCAGGACGCCGGCGCCGCCGGCGCGGTGACCTTCGAGAACAAGGGCGGCGCCGCCGGCGCCATCGGCCTGGCGCAGTTCGTCAACGCCGCCAAGGGCGATCCGAACGCGATGATGGTCATGGGTGCCGTGATGCTGGGCGGCCTGATCACCAGCAAGCAGCCGGTCACGCTGACGCAGGCCACGCCGATCGCGCGCCTGACCAGCGAATACAACGTCTTCGTGCTGCCGGCCAACTCGCCCTTCAAGACGATGAAGGACGTGGTCGAGGCGCTGAAGAAGGACCCCGGCTCGGTGAAGTGGGGCGGCGGTTCGCGCGGCGCCACCGAGCACATCGCCGCGGCCATGCTGGCCCGCGAGGTCGGTGTCGACGCGACCAAGGTCAACTACGTCGCCTTCCGCGGCGGCGGTGAGGCGGTGGCCGCGATCCTGGGCGGCAACGTCTCCATCGGCGGCAGCGGCTACAGCGAGTTCCAGCCCTACATCGAGAGCGGCAAGATGCGCCCGATCGCGATCACCGCGCCGCAGCGCATCAAGGGCCTGGACATCCCGACCATGAAGGAGCTCGGCTACAACGTCGAGATCGGCAACTGGCGCGGCGTCTACGGCGCGCCCGGCATCACGCCGCAGCAGCGTCAGGTGCTGATCGACATGGTCGTCAAGGCGACCAAGTCCAAGGCCTGGACCGAGGCGCTGGAGAAGAACGGCTGGACGCCGGCCGTGCTGACCGGCAAGGCCTTCGAGGACTTCGTCGACGCCGAGTTCGCGTCGCTGCGCGCGATCATGCACAAGTCCGGCATGGTCTGATCCCGGGAGGCCCGCCATGTCCGATTCTTCCTCCAAGGCCGTGGCCGGCCACCCGACCGCCACCGTGCCCGGCGCGGCGTCCTCGGCGCTTTCGGCGTCGGATGTCGTCGACACCACCCCCCATCCGCTGTACCAGACCCTGGTCGGCGTGGGCGCGGTCGTCGTCGGCGCGGTGATGGCCATCGGCGCCGCCGCCATCCCCGGTGACGCCGGCTACGGCGGCGTCGGTCCCAACGCGCTGCCGTGGTTCGTCGCGGTGGTGCTGATCGTCTGCGGCGCCTGGCTGGTGTGGGAATCCCGCACCGGCGGCTTCCGCCAGATGGAGCCGCCCTCGGGCGCGCCGCGCGCCGACTGGGTGTCGGCGGCCTGGGTCGCCGGCGCGGTCATCGCCAACGCGGCGCTGATCACCACGATCGGCTTCGTGCTCGCCTGCACGCTGTGCTTCGTGCTGGCCGTGCGCGGCCTGCGCCGCGCCGAGGGCAAGGGCCATGGCGGCGCGCGCCAGCTCCTCATCGACGTCGTCACCGGGCTGCTGATCGCCGCGCCGGTGTTCTGGCTCTTCAACAAGCTGCTCGCCCTCAACCTGCCGGCCCTCACCGCCGGCGGCTGGCTCTGAGCCTCCTGGAGTCCTGACATGCAAGACCTCTGGACCCACCTGATGGGCGGCTTCGCCACGGCCGCCTCGGGCGCGAACCTGATGTGGGCCTTCATCGGCTGCGCGCTGGGCACCGCCATCGGCGTGCTGCCCGGCCTCGGCCCGGCCGTGACCGTGGCGATGCTGCTGCCCATCACCGCGCAGGTCGACCCGACCGCGTCGATGATCTTCTTCGCCGGCATCTACTACGGCGCGATGTACGGCGGCTCGACCACCTCCATCCTGCTCAACACCCCCGGCGAGACCGGCACCATGGTGACCGCGCTGGAGGGCTTCAAGATGGCCCGCCACGGCCGCGCCGGCGCGGCGCTGGCCACCGCGGCGATCGGCTCGTTCTTCGCCGGCACCATCGCCACCGTGCTGGTCACGCTGTTCGCGCCGGTGCTGGCGGACTTCGCCGTCACGCTGGGCCCGCCGGAGTACTTCTGCCTGATGCTGCTGGCCTTCACCACCGTCAGCGCGGTGCTGGGGCAGAGCACGCTGCGCGGCATGACGGCGCTGTTCATCGGGCTGGCGATGGGCCTGGTCGGCCAGGACCAGATCACCGGCCAGATCCGCTACACCGCCGGCGTGCCCGAGTTCCTGGACGGCATCGAGACGGTGCTGGTGGCGGTCGGCCTGTTCGCGGTGGGCGAGACGCTCTACGTCGCGCTCTACGAGGGCCGCAGCAACCTGATGATGAACACCATGGGTCGCGTGCACATGACGCGCCTGGAGTGGAAGCGCTCGATCCCGGCCTGGATCCGCGGCACCGGGCTGGGCTTCCCGTTCGGCGTCATCCCGGCCGGCGGCACCGAGATCCCGACCTTCCTGAGCTACGCGACCGAGCGCAAGCTGTCCAAGCACAAGGAAGAGTTCGGCACCACCGGCGCGATCGAAGGCGTGGCCGGGCCGGAGGCGGCCAACAACGCGGCGGTGACCGGCACGCTGGTGCCGCTGCTGACGCTGGGCATCCCGACCTCGGTGACGGCGGCCATCCTGCTGTCGGCGCTGCAGAACTACGGCATCCAGGCCGGGCCGCAGCTGTTCACCACCTCGTCGGCGCTGGTGTGGGCGCTGATCGCGTCGCTGTACATCGGCAACGTGATGCTGCTGGTGCTGAACCTGCCGCTGGTGGGCCTGTGGGTGAAGCTGCTGCGCATCCCGCGCGCGCCGCTGTACGCCGGCATCCTGATCTTCGCGACCGTGGGCGTGTACGGCATGCGCCAGAGCGCCTTCGACCTGTACCTGATGCTGGCCATCGGCGCGATGGGCGTGGTGATGCGGCGCTTCGACTTCCCGACCGCGCCGGTCGTCGTCGGCATGATCCTGGGCCCGCTGGCCGAGGCGCACCTGCGCAACGGCGTGGCCATCGGCGGCGGCCACTGGGGCGTCTTTTTCGAGCGCCCGCTGTCGGCGGGGCTGCTGGCGGTCGTGGTGATCGTGCTGCTGCTGCCGCGCGCGCTGAAGTGGCTGGGCGCGCGCAAGGCGCGTCAGCAGGCGGCGACCGCGCTCGGCTGAGCGCCGCGTCGGACGCGCGAAGGGCCCCCGCGGGGGCCCTTCTTCATTGGATCTTCGTTGGGACCTTGGCGGTCCGCCGCACGATGGGACGGCGTCGGCATGCCGCCCTCGTGGCAGAGGCGCGACCGCGCGCCGTCGTCGTCAGCGAGCGGCGCCGGCGGCCGTGGCGGCCTGGCGCTGGCGGGCGAGGGCGGTGGCCTGCGCCTCGTCGGGGACGACGGTCGTCGGCCAGCCCTGCAGGTGCTGGGTCGCGATCGCCGAGAGCGCGCGGATGTGGGCCGGGCGGTCGTTCAGGCAGGGGATGTAGCTGAAGCGCTGGCCACCGCTGTGCAGGAAGGCCTCGCGCGCTTCCATGTCGATCTCCTCCAGCGTCTCGATGCAGTCCGCCGAGAAGCCGGGGCAGACCACGTCGACCGACTTCAGCCCGCGCCCGGCCAGCTCGCGCAGCGTGGGCTCGGTGTAGGGCTCCAGCCAGCGCGCCTTGCCGAAGCGACTCTGGAAACTCACCTTGTACTGGGCGTCGGACAGCCCCAGCGCCTCGGCCAGCAGGCGGCCGGTCTTCAGGCACTCGCAGTGGTAGGGGTCGCCCAGCGCCAGCGTGCGCGCGGGCATGCCGTGGAAGCTCATCAGCAGCAGCTCGCCGCGGCCCTCGGCCTTCCAGTGGGCGCGCACGCTGTCGGCCAGCGCGGCGATGTAGCGCGGGTCGTCGTGGTAGCGGTTGACGAAGCGGAACTCCGGCAGGTGGCGATGCGCCAGCGACCAACGCGCGACGTCGTCGACGACGCTGGCGGTGGTCGCGCCCGAGTACTGCGGATAGGCCGGCAGCACCAGCACCCGCGTGGCGCCCTCGGCGCGCAGCGCGTCGAGCTGCGACGCGATCGACGGGTTGCCGTAGCGCATCGCCGGCAGCACCTTGACGCGGTGGCCCTGCTCGCCGAGCAGGCCCTGCAGCAGCGCGGCCTGCTTCTTCGTCCAGACCAGCAGCGGCGAGCCGTCCTTGGTCCAGATGCTGGCGTACTTCTTCGCCGACTTGGCCGGCCGGGTGCGCAGGATCACGCCGTGCAGGATCGGCCACCAGGCGGCCTTGGGGATCTCGATGACGCGCGGGTCGGACAGGAACTGCGCCAGGTAGCGGCGCGTGGCCTCGGGCGTGGGCGCGTCGGGCGTGCCCAGGTTGACCAGCAGCACGCCGATCGTCGGCGCGCGCCCATGGACGTGGTCGGGTTCGGGACGGAAGCTCATCCGGCGAGGAGAAGGAAGGACAGGGAAGGGCGGCGGTCGTGCTGCGGTTGGGCGGCGCGCTCAGAGGCCGCCGCGGCGCATCAGCATCGGCGAGGCGGCCTCGGCCAGGTGCAGCACCTCGAAGCGCACGGTCGGTGCCTGCGTCTCGGACGGCGGCCCGCCCAGGCCGATCGCGCCCGCGCCGTGCAGCGTGCAGGAGCCGCGGCGCAGGCTCAGCGTCTGGCCGCCGGCGCCGAAGCGCACGAAGGTGCCGTTGTAGCTCAGGTCGGTGAGGCTGAAGCTGCTGCCTTGCCAGTCGATGCGGGCGTGCGAGCGGCTGACGCGGACGTCGGTGATGCAGTAGGTCGCCTGCGTGCTGCGGCCCAGCACGATGGGCATCTGCTCGATGTCGAAGACGCGGTCCAGCTCCTGCCAGACCAGGCGGATGCCCTCGGGCGCGGCGCTGCGGACGATGTCGCCGAACTGCGTCGCCGCCGCGTCGCCGCGGCCCTGGTCCAGCACGTAGATGTGGACCGGCTCGGCGCGGCCGCGCACGCTGATGTGGTCCAGGCTGCGGAAGCGCGACTTCTGCGCGCTGGTCAGGCCGTGCACCACCTCGGCGGTGACGACGGTCTCGCCATCGCCGGCATGGTCCAGCAAGCGGGCCGCGACGTTGACCGCGTCGCCGAAGCAGTCGCCGTGGATCTCGACCACCTCGCCGCGCGCCAGCGCGATCTGCAGGTGGGTGTGGCGCAGCCGCTCGCTGCGGGCCGAGGTCTTGACCAGCAGCTCCTGCATCCGCATCGCGGCCTTGATGCCGTCGCGCGGGTTGTCGAAGGCGGCCATCAGGCCGTCGCCCAGGGTCTTGATGATGTCGCCGCGGTTCTCGTCGACCGCCTGGCCGATCAGCGCGACCGTCTGCGTCACCAGCCCCGAGGCCTCCGCGTTGCCCAGGGTCTCGAACAGCGCCGTGCTGCCGCGCAGGTCGGCAAACAGGACGGAGCGCTCGCGGATCTGGGTCATCGGCCTTGTTGGAGCTGCGGTGTGAAGGGAGTCTCAGTGTAGCCGCGCCACCCTCGGCGCCGCGTGGTGATTAGCCCTCGCCTCGGGGGCCTGTCGGCCCGGGTGCGACACCTCTCCCCCGACGGGCGGGCGAATGCCGGAGCACGCCCGGGACGACAGCGCCCGGCCATGAAAAACCGGCCAGCGTCCGAAGACGGTGGCCGGTCGATGAGGCAAACCCGGTGCCCGAGTTCGGCAGCCGTCTGGCCGCCGAAGGGGCGGGGGATTTACAGGTTGTCCAGGTAGGTGCGCAGCTTGTCGCTGCGCGACGGATGCTTGAGCTTGCGGATCGCCTTGGCTTCGATCTGGCGGATGCGCTCGCGGGTGACGTCGAACTGCTTGCCGACTTCCTCCAGCGTGTGGTCCGTGCTCATCTCGATGCCGAAGCGCATGCGCAGCACCTTGGCCTCGCGCGGGGTCAGGCTGTCGAGGATGTCCTTCACCACCTCGCGCAGGCCGGCCTGCATGGCCGCCTCGATCGGCGCGGTGTTGTTGGTGTCCTCGATGAAGTCGCCCAGGTGGCTGTCGTCGTCGTCCCCGATCGGCGTTTCCATGGAGATCGGCTCCTTGGCGATCTTCATGATCTTGCGGATCTTGTCCTCCGGCATCTCCATCTTCTCGGCCAGCGTCGGCGCGTCCGGCTCGAAGCCGAACTCCTGCAGATGCTGGCGCGAGATGCGGTTCATCTTGTTGATCGTCTCGATCATGTGAACCGGGATGCGGATGGTGCGGGCCTGGTCCGCGATCGAGCGGGTGATGGCCTGGCGGATCCACCACGTCGCGTAGGTCGAGAACTTGTAGCCGCGGCGATATTCGAACTTGTCCACCGCCTTCATCAGGCCGATGTTGCCTTCCTGGATCAGGTCCAGGAATTGCAGCCCGCGGTTGGTGTACTTCTTCGCGATCGAGATGACCAGGCGCAGGTTGGCCTCGATCATTTCCTTCTTCGCGTCGCGCGAGGCCTTCTCGCCCTCGTTCATCCGCTTGTTGATGCCCTTGAGGTCGTCCAGCGGCACCACGGCCTTGCCCTGGATGTCGATCAGCTTCTGCTGCAGTTCCTGGATCGCGGGCAGGTTGCGCGACATGATGTTCGCGTACGGCTTGCCCGAGGCCACTTCCTTCTCGGCCCACTGCAGGTTCAGCACGTTGGGCGGGAAGGTCTTGATGAAGTGGTCCTGCGGCATGCCGCACTTGTCCACGACGATCTTGCGGATCTCGCGCTCGAAGCGGCGCACGTCGTCGACCTGCGAGCGCAGGATGTCGCACAGCTTCTCGATGGTCTTGACGGTGAAGCGGATCGTCATCAGCTCGGCGCTGATGGCCGCCTGGGCCTTGTTGTAGTTGGCCGACTTGTAGCCGTCCTTCTCGAAGGCCTTGCGCATCTTGTCGAAGTTGGACGCGAGCGAGTCCAGCTTCACCAGCGCCGCGTTCTTCAGCTCTTCCAGCTTCTTGGTCAGGGCCTTGGAGCCGCCGGCGCCGTCGTCGTCGTCCTCTTCGTCGAACTCGTCGAAGTCTTCCTCGGCGACGTAGTCGTCCGCCTCGTCATCGGAGACGAAGCCGTCCACCGCTTCCGAGATCTGCATCTCGCCGGCGCGGATCTTGGCGGCCATGGCCAGGATCTCGGCGATGGTCGTCGGGGAGGCGCTGATCGCCAGCATCATGGCCTGCAGGCCGCCTTCGATGCGCTTGGCGATCTCGATCTCGCCCTCGCGGGTCAGCAGCTCGACGGTGCCCATCTCGCGCATGTACATGCGCACCGGGTCGGTCGTGCGGCCGAATTCGGAGTCGACGGTCGACAGCGCGGCTTCCGCGGCTTCTTCCGCTTCCTCCTCGGTGGCCGTCGGGGAGGTCGAGCCCTGGATCAGCAGCGTGGCGGCGTCGGGCGCCTGCTCGTACACGGCGATGCCCATGTCGTTGAGCATCGACACGATCGCCTCGAGGATTTCCTCGTTGATCAGCTTCTCGGGCAGGTGGTCGTTGATTTCCTGATGCGTCAGGAAACCCCGCGTCTTGCCCATCTTGATGAGGGTCTTGAGCTCCTGGCGGCGCTTGGCGACTTCCTCTTCGGTGAGCGCGGTCTCGTCCAGGCCGAACTCGCGCATGAGCGCGCGCTCCTTGGCGCGGCTGACCTTCATGCGCAGCGGCTTGGCCTTGGGCTTGTCCTCGCCCAGCTCCTCGACCTCGGCGGTCTCGACTTCCGCGTCGGCCTCGCCGTCGCCCTCGACCTCGCCGTCGGCGTCCGCGTCGCCGAAGTCCTCGTCCTCTTCCTCGACCTTGGCCTTGCCGGCGGGTTTCTTCGACTCGGTCTCGGCCTTGGGCTTGCGGCCGCGCTTGGGCTTGTCATCGGCCGAAGCGGTGGCGGTCTTGGTGGTCTTGGCGGCGGCCTTCGCGGCCGGCTTCTTGACTTCTTCGGTTTCTGCGGCGGCGGCCTTGGACGCGGTCTTTTTGGCGGTCATGCAGTTCCTCGGTGGCTCGGGGCCAGTAGGTGAATGCGGGGAAATTCGCGGTGATGCAGGCAATGCAAACGGCCACCTGCGTCGCCGGCGCCCACAAACTCCCGGCACTTGCGGGCTATGCGGCGCGACGAGCCCAGGCGGCTCGAACTCGTGCCCTGGACGACAGGTCGGGACGAACCGACCGCCATTCAAGGCTTGGCGCGTGAAGGCTAGCGTGAACCGTTGAAGTTGCAGCCCAGGCGGTAAAGGTTGGCCACTTTGAATATGAACCCAGGGTCAGCTGGGGGGCCGGGGACCGGTTGGCGCTGCGGTCACTCTTGACGCGCGAAAACCCTTGATTATCTGCGAAATCGGTTGTTTGGTCAAAAAGGCGGATTCATCCGCCCCGAAGAGCGCCCATGGAACGCCCATCGGGCGCCCTCAAACCGCCCTTAAACCGCTTTCAGGTCGCGGATCTGCCGCTGCAGCGACTGGAAACGCGCCATGTCCGGCTGCGGGCTGCGGGCGATGCGGTCGGCGTCCGCCTGCAGCTTGCCGATCCACAGCTTGCGCAGGGTTTCGCGGAATTCCGCCTCGAGGTGCTCGTCGCCGGGCGGGGCGGTCAGCGGGCCGCCGCTGACGCGCTGGGCGAGGTCCATCAGGTCCGCTTCCTGCAGCGCGACCTGCAGCACCGCCCAGGGCGTCGGGCCGTTGTCGACCAGGAAGCGCTCGAGCCAGGCGATCAACTGCCCATGTTCGCCGGGCAGTTCATGCAACAGCTGCAGGTCCTGTTCGCCGATCTGGTGCCAGAGCTCGCCGTGCAGCAGCAGCATCCGGACCGCGAGGTTCATCGGCGCTGGCGGCAGCTCCAGCGGCATGCCGATGGTCGGGTCCTGGTCGCGCTTGCGCCACTCGCCCTTGCCACTCCACTTGCCCTTGCCGCCCTTGCCCTTGAAGTCGCCCTTGGGCTCCCACTTGCGCTGGGGCTGGCCCGGCGGCGGTCCGCCGGACGCGACGCCCGCGTCGAGATCGTGCGGGATGTGGACCTCGTCCGGTCCATGCGAGCCCTCGTCGCCATAGGCCGAGGCGGGGATGTCGAAATACGGGTCCTCGTGGACGCCGTCCGTCGACGGAGCGACCGCGCGCGCGGCCGGTCTCGGCGCGGGCGCCGCGGCGGGCCGATCCGCGCGCGGACGAGTGCCCGGCGCGGCCGGCGGCAGCGCGTTGGCCCACAGCGCCTGCAGTTCCGCGTCCGGCAGCTGTGCGCGCCGTGCCAGCTCGCCCAGCAGCTGGCGCTTGAGCAGCCCCTCGGGCAGCGCCGCCCACAGCGGCTTGGCGACGCTGAGCATCCTGGCCCGGCCCTCGGGCGTGCCGAGGTCGCAGCCGTCGGCGGCGGTCTCCATCAGCTGGCGCGACAGCGGCACGGCGCCCTCGATGCAGCGCTCGAAGGCGTCCGCCCCCAGCTCCCGGACATAGGAATCGGGATCGTGTTCGGTCGGCAGGAAGAGGAACTTGATCGTCCGCGTCTCGTTGGCGTGGGGCAGGGCGGCCTCGAGCGCCCGGCCCGCGGCGCGCCGGCCGGCGGCGTCGCCGTCGAAGCTGAACACCACCGACTCGGTGAAGCGGAACAGCTTCTGCACGTGGTCCTGCGTGCAGGCCGTGCCCAGCGTCGCCACCGCGTTGCCGAAGCCGTGCTGCGCCAGCGCCACGACGTCCATGTAGCCCTCGACCACCAGCGCATAACCGCGCCGGCGCATCGCGGGCCGGGCCTCGTAGAGCCCGTACAGCTCCTTGCCCTTGTGGAAGACCGGCGTCTCCGGGGAATTCAGGTACTTGGGCTCGCCCTTGTCGAGCACGCGCCCGCCGAAGCCGACGACCTCGCCCAGCACGTTGCGGATGGGGAACATCACCCGGTCGCGGAAGCGGTCGTAGCGGCGCTGTTCGGCCTCGCTCTTGCCGGGGTCGTCCTGCAGGATGACCAGCCCGGTCTCGACCAGCAGCGGATCGTCGTAGGACGGGAAGGCGCTGGCCAGCGAGCGCCATCCATCGGGCGCGTAGCCCAGGCCGAACTGCAGCGCGATCTGGCCGGTGAGGCCGCGGCCCTTGAGGTACTCGATCGCGCGCGGGTTGCCCTTGAGCTGCTGGCGGTAGTGCTGGCCGGCCTTGGCCAGGATCTCGGTGAGCGTGGCCTGGCGCTGCTTCTGCGCCTTTTCCTGCTCGCGCTGCTGGGGGCTGCGGTCGTCCTCGGGCACCTGCATGCCGGCCTGCTGGGCCAGGTCCCTGACCGCGTCGATGAAGCCGATGCCCAGGTGCTCCATCAGGAAACCGACGGCGTTGCCGTGCTGGCCGCAGCCGAAGCAGTGGAAGGTCTGGCGCGAGGGGCTGACGGTGAAGCTCGGGGTCTTCTCGCCGTGGAACGGGCACAGGCCCTTGTGGTTGATGCCGGCCTTCTTGAGGTCGACATGGCGGCCCACGATGTCGACGATGTCGACGCGGGCCAGGAGGTCCTGAATAAAGCCGGGCGGGATCACCGCAGGAGTTTAAGTGATGGCCTGCGGCGGCCTCTCGCGGCCGCGGGCGACGGCGCCGCGCTGCCGCGCCCAGTCCAGCAGCGCCTGTGGCGGCAGCGGCTCGCACAGGCCGCTGCCCTGGCCGACGCGGCAGCCCATCTCGACCAGCGCCCGCGCATGCGCCGCCGATTCGACGCCCTCGGCCACGAGCTCGCAGCCGAACTGCCCGGCCAGCGCGATCACACCCTGCACCAGCGCCCGGTCCTGCGGGTCGACCAGCATGGTCTGGACGAAGGAGCGGTCGATCTTCAGCTGGTCCAGCGGCAACTGCTTGAGCACCGACAGCGTCGCGTAGCCGGTGCCGAAATCGTCCATCGCCAGCCGCAGGCCCAGGCGCTTGCAGTCGGTGAGCAGGCGGCGCGCCAGCACGACGTCGTCGAGCGCGCTGGATTCGAGCAGCTCCAGCACCAGCCGCTGCGGCGGGACTTCCGGATGGCGGGCCAGCAGGGCGGCCAGCCGCGCCGGGAAATCCGGCGCCGACAGATGACGCGGGCTGATGTTGACGCTGAGCGTGAGGTCGAGCCCTTCGGCCTGCCAGCGCCCGCATTGCGCGAGCGCCTGTTCCAGCACCCAGTGCCCGAGCGGGGCGGCCATGCCGCTGCGCTCCACCGACGGCAGGAAGGCCGCCGGCGCCAGCAGCCCGCGCTGCGGGTGGCGCCAGCGCAGCAGCGCCTCGGCGCCCTGCAGCTCGCCGGTGACGAGGTCCAGCTTGGGCTGGTAGTGGAGGCACAGCTCGCCGGCCTCCAGCGCCTGCTGCACGCGCAGCGCGGCCTGGGCCTGCGCCTCGCGGCTGCGGCGCTTCTCGACGTCGAAGAACTGCACGCCGTCGCGGCCGCTGCGCTTGACGCGGTACAGCGCATGGGCGGCATGGCGCATCAGGGTCTCGGCTTCGCCGCCATCCTGCGGGTACAGCGTCGCGCCGACGCTCGCGCTCAGCCGCAGCACGTCGCCGGGCGTGCCCGCCGCGCTGCCGAAGGTGTCGTCGTCGCGGGCGTCCTCGTCGCTGTCCAAGCCCAAGGGCGAGGTCGGCGTCTCCTCGGCCACCGAAGCGGCGGCGGCGTCGGCCGGGGCGTGGCCCGGCGATGCGTCGATCGGCCGGCGCACCACTTGGACGAGGCGTTCCAGCGCCAACTGCGCCTCCGCGGGGCTCTGCACGCGCAGCAGCAGGCCGAACTCGTCGCCGCCGAGCCGGGCCACCTCGTCGCGCCATTGCGGCTGCTGGCGCAGCGCCGTCGTCAGCCGACGAGCGAGCTCGCGCAGCGCCTGGTCCGCGCGCGCGACGCCATGGCGGCGGTTGAATGCGGCGAAGCCGTCGAGGTCCAGCCGCGCGACGCACAGCATCGAGCCGGGCCCGACATCGCGGCTGGCCTGCAGCGCGGCCTGCAGGCGGCGCTGGAATTCCTGCTCGTTGGGCAGGCCGGTCAGCAGGTCGAAGCGGCCGATCCGCTCCAGCGCCTGCTGCCGCTGCAGGTCCTGGGTGAGGTCGCTGAGCGCCAGCACGCGGTAGCGCGGCGGGCCCTCGGGCTCCGGGATCGAGGACACGGTGAGCCGCAGCGTGCGCGGCGGGCCGCCGGCGGCGCGGACCTTCACCAGTCCCTGCCAGTGGCCGGCAGGATCGGCCAGCGCCTCGGCGATCGCGTCGAGGTCGTGGCCGCTGCGATGCAGCTGCGCCGCCTCCATCGGCAGCGCCGGCCGGCCCAGCAGCCGGCGGCGCAGCGCCTCGGCGGTGTCAGGCGAGGGGCCGTCGTCCTCGATGACCAGCCCCGCCCCGGCCTCGAGCAGCTCGCCCATCAGCGTCCAGTAGGCCGGGTTGGCATCGAGCAGCCGGTGGTCGAGGTCGGTGATCGCCAGGCCTTCGTGCAGGTGCTGGAACAGGCCGCTGCTCAGGCGCTGGCGTTCCTCGGCGGTGCGGCGCCACTGGATGTCCTGCAGGCTGGCCAGCACCCGCCGGGCGTGGCCGCGCGTATCGCGGCGCACGACGCGCAGCCGCAACTCGTGCCACACCCAGTCGCCGTCGTCGCCGGGCAGGCGCAGCGGATGGTGCAGCGCATCGGCCGCGCCCGCGGCGTCGCGGCGCCCGGCCGAGGCGCGCTCGAGCGCCGGGCCGTTCAGCAGCGCCGGCAGCAGCTCCTCGAGCTTCATCCGGTCGACCGCATGGACCCGATCCAGCCAGGCCAGCGGCGCGGCCGGATCCGGCGGTCCGAGGCGCGCCTCCCAGCCGGCCGAGGCGGCGATCGATCCGCCCGGGATCCATTGCGCCAGCGACAGGCCGGCGCTGTCGATCTTGGTGCGCCATTCGCGGCGCTCGTCGAGCGCGCGGCGACGTTCCACCCGACCCTGCAGGACGACGCCCAGTCCCGCCAGAGGCAACAGCCACCAGGCGACCGCGCGCCAGGCGGGCCACCAGGCGCCCGCCAGCAGCAGCGCCACGGTGGCGGCGACCAGCAGCGCCGTCGGGACGGACGCGGGCAGGCGGCGCGGCGCGGCGGGCAGCGCCCAGACGGCGTGGGCGGACATGTCGGACTTCAAGGCGGCAGCGGCTCAGGAGGGGTGCGCCGCGCGCGGGTCGCGCGCGGAATCGGGCGGGATGCTAGCCGTGGCCTTGTCGCGGGTGGTCAGCGCATTCCCTGCCGCGGTGGGCGCGCCCCCCGGAATGGGGGTGCCTGGCCCCCGCACGACGCGGAGCCGGCACGGTGCCGGCAGGGAAAAGCGCCGGCGGAAATGCGACGGGGAATGAAAAAAAGGAATGCAGCCCGGGGGGAATGCCGCGGGGAGGTCGGGAGGAAAAGCAGCTCCGAAAAGCAGAAAGCCACCCGAAGGTGGCTTTCAAGCGGGGCCTGAAACGGCGGGCGTCAGATCACGAAATCTTCCAGCTTGGCGCCGCCGGAGATCGCGGCCTTGAGCCACTTGGGTTGCAGGCCGCGGCCGCTCCAGGTTTCGCCAGTCGCCTGGTTGCGGTACTTGGCCGCCACCTTGGACGACTTCGCCGTCCCGGTCTTGGCCGCGCGCGCGGTCAGGTCGGCGACCGACAGGCCGTATTCCTGCATCAGCGACTTGACCTTGGCGATCGCGTCGGAACGCTCACGTTCCTGGGTTTCGGCGATTTGCTGTTCGAGGGCGGCCCGCTGGGCCAGGAGGTCTTTGAGCGATGCCATTTATGCAATTCCTCGCGTAGTTCAACAGCTCCCCGGAAAGGGATTGCCGCATTATAGGCAGGGAATCGAGTATCACCGCAAGGGGGTAAATGCCCGGTTCTCGGGCTGTCCCGCATTTCCTGGGGATTTCAGCGCCGGTCTGTCAAAAATCGTGTCGGCCGTGGCACGAATTGGGGAGGGACGTCCCCGGGCGTGGGCGGGAAATGCCCTAAACCGGGGAGTGGNTGCACCGCCGCGGGGAAATCAGGCCGTCGGCGGCACATATCCGGCGGGTTGTTCCGCGCCGCCGCCGAAGAAGAACTGCTCCATCTGCCGCGCGAGGTATTGGCGCGCGCGCTGGTCCGCCAGATTCAGGCGGTTTTCGTTGACCAGCATGGTCTGGTGCTTCATCCAGGCCGCCCAGGCTTCCTTGGAGACGTTCTCATAGATGCGCTTGCCGAGTTCGCCGGGATAGACGGGAAAGTCCATGCCTTCGGCTTCCTTCTTCAGATAAACGCATTGCACGGTGCGGGCCATATCAAACCTCGATGTTCAGAAAGTGGGGGGAAGGGACGTCGCCGGGCGGGTTGCGCCGGCGGCGCCGGGTCAGCTGAGTTTCTTGACCAGGACCTGCGAGCGGCGGTCCCAGTTGTATTTGCGCTTGCGTTCCTCGGGCAGCCAGTTCGGGTCGACCGGCTGGAATCCGCGCTTGATGAACCAGTGCATGGTGCGCGTGGTCAGCACGAAGATGCTGGTCAGGCCCATCGCCTTGGCGCGCTGCTCGATGCGCTTGAGGATGCGCTCGCCATCGCCTTGGCCCTGCACGGCGCTGGACACGGTGAGGGCGGCCATTTCGGCGGTGCGCGCTTCCTGGTAGGGATGCAGCGCCGCGCAGCCGAATATCACGCCGTCGTGCTCGATGACGGTATAGGACTCGATGTCGCGCTCGATTTCGCTGCGCTCGCGCTTGACCAGCGTGCCATCGCGCTCGAACGGTTCGATCAGCGCGATCAGGCTGCCGATATCGTCGTGGGTCGCCTCGCGCAGGCTTTCGAGTTTCTCGTCGACCACCATCGTGCCGATGCCGTCGTGGGTATAGACCTCCTGCAGGATCGCGCCATCGACGGCGAAAGGCAGGATGTGCGAGCGCTCGACGCCCGATTCGCAAGCCTTCACGCAGTACTTCAGGTAGAAACCGACGTCGGTCGGCTGCGTCGGCGGCGGCAGTTTCGCGATCAGGCGTTTGGCGTCGGCCAGCGCGAGTTCCGTGTCGATCGCGCTTTCCGGATCGTCGGGGTTTTCGCGCACGCCCTCGACCTCGGTCATGAACAGCAGCTTGTCGGCCTGCAGCGCGATCGCGGTTTCGGTCGCGACGTCCTCCATCATCAGATTGAAGGCGTCGCCGGTGGGCGAGAAACCGAAGGGCGACATCAGCACGATGGCGCCGATATCGATGGCGCGCTGGATCGCGGCGGCATCGACGCGGCGCACGATGCCGGAGTGCTTGAAATCAACGCCGTCGACGATGCCCACGGGGCGCGCGGTCAGGAAATTGCCCGATACGACGCGCACCGTGGAATTGGCCATCGGGGTGTTGGGCAGGCCTTGGGAAAACGCCGCCTCGATTTCGAAGCGCAATTGGCCGGCGGCTTCCTGGGCGCTGTCCAGCGCGATGCCGTCGGTGATGCGCATGCCGTGGCTGTATTGCGGCTGGTGGCCCTTGAGCGCGAGCTGCTCGTTGACCTGCGGGCGGAATCCGTGGACCAGCACGATCTTGATGCCCATCGCATGCATGATGGCCAGGTCCTGGACGAAGCTGTTGAGCTTGCCCGCCGCGATCATTTCCCCGGTCATCCCGACGACGAAGGTTTCTCCGCGATACGCATGGATATAAGGGGCCACCGCGCGAAACCACGGCACGAAGGTATGGGGGAAGACCAGGCTCATGGGCGCGGATTGTGCAACAGGCTGTCCCCCCAACGCGGCGGGAAGGTCACTTGCGGGACACCGTCCGGCGGCGGAGCATGGCGCCTCCACAACACCCCCCGGAGCGAGACGATGGAAGTCTTCAAGACCCATGGCGCCTTCAGCTGGTCGGAGCTGCTGACCACCGATCCGAAGAAGGCCTCGGAGTTCTACGGCAAGCTGTTCGGTTGGAAGATCGACGTGATGCCGATGCCCGGCGGGCCAGCGGAGGCGCCGCCGTATTACCTGATCAAGACCGCCAAGGGCGGGGACGACGCGATCGGCGGGCTGATGGCCTGTCCGCAGCAGGGCATGCCGCCGGCCTGGGGCGTGTACGTGACCGTCGACAACGTCGACGAGACGGTCGCGCAGGCCAAGGCGATGGGGGCCAAGGTGCTGATGGAGATCATGGAGGTGCCCACCGTGGGACGGATGGCGACGCTCCAGGATCCGCAGGGCGCGGTGATCAACGTGATCACCTACGCCGAGATGCCAGCAGCCTGACGACCGGCTCCCGCTTGCGGGGCGCGAGATAATCCGCGCCCCGTGAGTCAGAACACCAACGCCCCCGCTCCGGCGGCTCCGAAGACGGACCGCGCCCCGCGTCCGCCGCGTCGCCCGCGCCAGCAGGCCGCTCCTCGGCCTCCCGCTCCCGCCAACCCGATCCCGCCGATCGAGTTCCCCGAATCGCTGCCCGTCTCCGGCCGCCGCGAGGAGATCATGCGGGCGCTCGCCGAGCACCAGGTCGTGATCGTCTGCGGCGAGACCGGCTCGGGCAAGACCACGCAGCTGCCCAAGATCGCGCTGGCCATGGGCCGCGGACGCGGCAACGGCGGCGGCCTGATCGGCCACACGCAGCCGCGCCGCATCGCCGCCTCCAGCGTCGCCAAGCGCATCGCCGAGGAGCTCAAGTCGCCGCTGGGCGACGTGGTCGGCTACAAGGTCCGCTTCCAGGACCGGCTGCAGCCCGGCGCCTCGGTCAAGCTGATGACCGACGGCATCCTGCTGGCCGAGACCCAGACCGATCCGCTGCTCCAGGCCTACGACACGCTGATCATCGACGAGGCCCACGAACGCAGCCTCAACATCGATTTCCTGCTCGGCTACCTGCGCGAGATCCTGCCGCGCCGGCCCGACCTGAAGGTCATCGTGACCTCGGCGACCATCGATGCGGACCGCTTCGCGCAGCACTTCGCGTCGGCCAAGGGACCCGCGCCGGTGCTGATGGTCTCCGGCCGGCTGTTCCCGGTCGAGCAGCGCTACCGCCCCTTCGAGGAGTCCCGCGAGTACGACGTCAACGACGCCATCTGCGACGCGGTCGACGAACTCTGGCGCGAAGGGCGCGGTGACGTGCTGGTCTTCCTGCCCGGCGAGCGTGAGATCCGCGAGGCCGCCGAAGCGCTGCGCAAGCATCACCCGCCTGGCGTGGAGGTGCTGCCGCTGTTCGCGCGTCTGTCCGAGCAGGAGCAGAACCGCGTCTTCCAGCCGCACGGCCAACCGCGCATCGTGCTGGCGACCAACGTCGCCGAGACCTCGCTGACGGTGCCCGGCATCCGCTACGTGATCGATCCCGGCCTGGCGCGCGTCAAGCGCTACAGCTACCGCAACAAGGTCGAGCAGCTGCAGATCGAGAACATCAGCCAGGCCGCCGCCAACCAGCGCGCCGGCCGCTGCGGCCGCGTCAGCAACGGCATCTGCGTGCGGCTCTACGAGGAGAAGGATTTCCTCGGCCGGCCGCGCTTCACCGATCCCGAGATCCTGCGCAGCTCGCTGGCCGGTGTGATCCTGCGGATGAAGGCGCTGCATCTGGGCCAGGTCGAGGACTTCCCCTTCATCGAGCCGCCGCCGCGCAAGGCCATCGCCGACGGCTACCAGCTGCTCAACGAGCTGGGCGCCGTCGACGAGCGCAACGAGCTCACGCCCATGGGCAACGAGCTGTACAAGCTGCCGCTGGACCCGCGCGTGGGCCGCATGATCCTGGAGGCCCGCAAGCGCGACGCGCTCAGCGAGATCCTGATCATCGCCAGCGCCCTGTCCGGCCAGGACGTGCGCGACCGCCCGGCCGAGCAACAGCAGCAGGCCGACGAGAAGCACAAGAAGTTCGACGACGAGAAGTCGGAGTTCATGGGCTACCTGAAGCTGTGGAAGTGGCTCGGCGACGCGCGGGGAGGGGAAGGGGAGCACAAGCTGTCGGTCCGCAAGCAGGAGCAGCTGCTGCGCGACAACTTCGTCAGCCCGCGCCGCGTGCGCGAGTGGCGCGACATCTACTCGCAGCTGCACACCGTGGTGGCCGAGCACGGCTGGCGCCTGAACGGCGCGCCGGCGACCTACGAGCAGGTCCATCTGTCGATGCTGGCTGGCCTGCTGGGCAACATCGGCGTCAAGGCCGATGACGACGACTGGTACCTGGGCGCGCGCGGCATCAAGTTCTGGCGTCATCCGGGCGCGCACCTGAGCAAGAAGCCGGGCCGCTGGATCGTCGCAGCGGAGCTGGTCGACACGACGCGGCTGTTCGGGCGCGGCATCGCGGCGATCGAGCCGCAATGGCTGCCGGGCATCGCCGGCCACCTGATCAAGACCCAGCTGCTGGAGCCGCACTGGGAGAAGAAGGCGGCCGAGGTCGTGGCGCTGGAGCGCGCGACGCTCTACGGCATCGTGCTCTACAACAACAAGCGCGTGAACTTCGGCCGCATCGACGCCGCCGCCGCGCGCGAGATCTTCATCCGCGAGGCGCTGGTCAATGGCGACTGGGAGACGCGGCTGCCCTTCCTGGCGCACAACCAGAAGCAGATCGCCAAGGTCGAGGAGCTGGAGCACAAGTCGCGCCGGCAGGACGTGCTGGTCGATGACGAACTGATCTACGCCTTCTACGACCAGCAGCTGCCGGCCGACGTGTACTCGGGCGCGACGCTGGAGAAGTGGTACCGCGAGGCCAGCAAGGCCGATCCCAAGCTGCTGTACCTGAGCCGCGACGAGCTGATGCGGCACGAGGCCGCCGGCGTCACCAGCAATGCGTTCCCGAAGACGATCCGGCTGGGCGGCGTCGATTGCACGGCGACCTACCTGCATCAGCCCGGCGATGCGCGCGACGGCCTGACCGTCACCGTGCCGATCTACGCCTTGAACCAGGTCAGCGACGAGCGCACCGACTGGCTGGTGCCCGGCATGCTCGAGGCCAAGGTCACCGCGCTGCTCAAGAGCCTGCATCAGAAACCGCGCGCGCGGCTGACGCCGTTGCCCGAGTTCGTCGCCGAGTTCGTCGAGCTGCATCCCTTCGCCCAGGGCAACCTGGTCGAGGTGCTGCTCAAGGCGGTGAAGGAGCACACGCAGCTGGCGGTCCAGCGCAACGACTTCAAGCTCGAGCAGGTGCCCGCTCACCTGTTCATGAACCTGCGCGTCGTCGACGAGCACGGCCGCCAGCTTGGCCAGGGCCGCAACCTGGCCACGCTCAAGGCGGAACTCGGCGGCCAGGCCCGCTCCGCCTTCCAGGCCCTCGCCGCGCTGAAGCTGCAATCCTCGACCCCGTCGAACGACGCCGCCACCAGCGCCGATGCCCGCACCGACGCCGGCGCAGGCACGGCCGCAGGCGCTGGCGCGGGTCTGAACTCCCTCTCCCGCTCGCGGGAGAGGGCAGGGGTGAGGGCAGCGGTCGCCGAAGGACCAGCCTCTTCCTCAGCCGCCCAAGCCTCCCGCGGCATCAAGGCGACGGTGGCTCCGCCGCCCAAGCCCGCCGCCGAAGCGACGAAAACCTTCACGGCCTGGACCTTCGGCGAGCTCCCCGAGCTGATGGAGATCCGCAAGGGCGCCCAGACCCTGATCGGCTTCCCGGCGCTGATCGACAAGGGCGCGCACGTCGAGATCGAAGTCTTCGACGAACCCGAGCTCGCCGCCGCGAAGCACCGCGCCGGCCTGCGCCGCCTGATCGCGCTGCAGCTCAAGGAGCCGCTGAAGTACCTCGAGAAGAACATCCCCGACCTGACCCAGATGGCGGTCGCCTACATGAGCCTGGGCACCGCCGAGGAACTGCGCGACCAGATCGTCGCTGTCGCCCTGGACCGCGCCTTCCTCGCCGACCCGCTCCCCACCGACGAATTCAGCTTCAAGGCCCGCATCGAGGAAGGCCGCGCGCGGCTCAACCTGATCGCGCAGGAAGTGGCGCGGCTGGCGTTCAACGTCCTGCTCGAGTACCAGGGCGCGCTGCGCAAGCTCAAGGACACGCGCTCGGCCTCCAAGGAGGTCGTCGACGACATCCAGTCGCAGCTGCAGCGCCTGATGCCCAAGCGCTTCGTGCTGCAGACGCCCTGGAGCCAGTTGCAGCACTTCCCGCGCTACCTCAAGGCGATCACGCTGCGGCTGGACAAGCTGCGCGCGGACGCGGCGCGCGACGCCAAGCTGCTGTCGGAGCTGCGGCCGCTGGAGCAGCGCTGGTCGCGCCGCGTGGCGGAACTCAAGGGCACGCCGGATGCCCGGATCGACGATTTCAGGTGGCAGCTGGAGGAGCTGCGGGTGAGCCTTTTCGCACAGGAACTGAGAACGCCGCAGCCGGTGAGCGTCAAGCGCCTGGAAAAGGTGTGGTCCCAGTTACAAAACTGAGCGGAGAATCGCCCCTACTTCTCCAGGCGAGGACATCGGGTTTTCGGTCCAATCCAAGCTACAAAAGGTCCGTGGCCCCCGCACCACCGGGTGTCGCTCATCGCTCGTGTCTGACAACAACACAACATCCACCGCCGCCCCGATGCGGCGCTTCGGCCGCTTCGAGCTGCGCGCGCTCCTGCACAAGAGCCAGCGCTCGATGCTGTGGGTGGTGTTCGACCCGGCGTCGGGCCAGGACATGTACCTGATGATGCCGCGCGAGAAGCCCAACAGCGAGGCGGCGATGCTGCACTGGCTGAAGACGGTGGACGGGGCCTCGCGGATCCATCATCCCAACCTGGCCCATGTCATCGAGACCGGCCGCGTCGATCCCTGGCCCTATGTCGCCTACGACCGCGCCCTCGGCGAGACGCTCGAGGAGCGCCTGGCGCGTGGCGGCCCGCCGCTGCCGCTGGACGCGGCCGGCTGGGCCGCCCAGGCGCTCGAGGGCCTGGCCTTCGCCCACGAGGCCGGCCATGCGCACCGCGACATCCAGCTCGCCCACCTCGTCGTCGACGGCTCCAACCATGTGCGCGTGCTGGGCCTGGAAGTGGCGCAGGAGATCGTCCCCGCGAGCGCCGATTTCAACGCCGCCACCCGCCGCGCGGTGCGCGAGGCGGCCGAGGAGGATGTCGTCAGCATCGGCCTGCTGCTGCACCGCCTGCTGACCGGCAAGCCGGTGCTGGACGAGCCCGACCTGCAGGCCGTGCTGCAGCGCATGCAGCCGCAGGGCCACGAACTGGTGCGCCTGGGCTGGGAAACCCCGTATCCGATCCCCGAGCCGCTGCGCGCGATCGTCAACCGTGCCAGCGACCGCCAGACGCGCCAGCGTTATCACCTGGCGCGCAGCTTCTGGCGCGCGCTGGACGGCTGGCGCCAGTCGGCCGAGCAGGACGACGGCGGCCCGATCGCGCTGCTCAAGGACAAGATGCAGCGCTTCGGCCATCTGCCCAGCACCTCGACGCGGCTGGTGACGACGGTGGCCTCGTCCTCGATGGAATCGCAGCACGGCAGCCAGCTCGCGGCGATGGCGCTCAAGGACATGGCGCTGTCGCTGGAGCTGATCCGGCGCGTCAACAACGCGCTGCGGCAGCAGGGCCCGACCAGCGGCGGCACGGTGCTGAATCTGCAGCGCGCGATCGCGATGCTGGGCCTGAACGGGCTGGAGGACGCGGCCCGCGCGCTCAAGCCCTGGCCCGGCCCGATGAACGACGGCCAGGCGCAGTTCATGCAGAGCGTGATGCGCCGCGTGCAGCGCGCCGGCCAGGTGTCGCAGGCGCTGCGGCCGGCGGGCTATGACGGCGAGGTCGTGTATCTGATCTCGCTGATGCAGAACCTGGGCCGGCTGCTGGTGCAGTACCACTTCCCGGACGACGCGCAGCAGATCCGCCAGCTGCAGGTCGCGCCCGAGGCGACCGAGGACAACCCCAATCCGCGCGGCATGAACGAGCAGTCGGCCGCCTACGCGGTGCTGGGCTGCGACCTGGAAAGCCTGGGGCTGGCGGTGGCCCGCTACTGGGGCCTGGGCGACGAGCTGCAGCACATGATGCGCCGCCAGCCGCAGGAGGCGCCGGTGCGCCATGCCGATGGCGACATCGAGCTGCTGCGCCTGACCTGCAGCCTGGCCAACGAGCTGGTGGACGCGCTGGCCGCGCCGGAGCGCAAGCGGCAGGCGGCGATCGAGCTGGCGACGCGGCGTTATGCGCGCGCGCTCGGCCTGGGCTTGCGTGAGATCTACGACGCGCTCGGCGCCAGCGGCGCGATCGCCGACGCCGGCGACAGCGGCCTGGGCGCGATGACCGATCCGTCGATCGGCGCGGCCGCGACCGCGGCGCCGCGCTCCCGGCTGCGGGAGCGCGCTGAATCGGGCGCCCCGGCGAGCGTGCCGGCGGCGGCTCCGTCCGCCGGGGCGGCGCCCTCGGCCACCGCGCAGGCCTCGTCCTCCCTGACGACACCCTCGCCAGGGACGCGCGCGCCCGAGCCCGGCAAGGATCGCCCATGAGCGCCATGCCGCCCGCCGTCGGGCGCTTCAAGCCGCTGCGCAGCCTGGGGCAGGGCGCCCAGGCGACGGTGTGGCTGGCCCATGATCCGCGGCTGGACCGCGAGGTGGCGCTGAAGGTGCTGACCCAGGCGGTGGACCGCGCCAGCGTCGATGCCTGGCTGCATGAAGCGCGCGCGGTCAGCCGGCTCACGCATCCCAACATCGTGCCGGTCTTCGAGGCCGACATCGAGGCGGGCCAGACCTACATGGTCTTCGAGTACGTGCCCGGCGGCACGCTGACCGAGCGCCTGCGCCAGCGCGGCCGCCTGCCCGCGCGCGAGGCGGTGACGCTGATGCTGGGCATCCTGGACGGGCTGCACGCGGCCCATCAAGCCGGCGTCGTGCACCGCGACCTGAAACCGTCCAACATCCTGATCGACTCGACCGGCCGGCCCAAGGTGATGGACTTCGGCATCGCCGGACGCGTGGCTGCTGGCGGCACCGCGGCCAGGCCCAACCGCATCGTCGGCACGCCGGGCTACATCTCGCCGGAGGCGGCGCGCGGCGATGCGCCCTCGCCGGTGATGGACGTGTTCGCGGCGGCCGTGATGCTCAGCGAGATGCTGTCCGGCCAGCGCCTGAACTACGACCCCGATCCGTGGCGCGCGGTGCGCCGCGCGATGGAGCAGACGCTGGACCCGCCCGCGGACCTGGGCCCGGACAGCGACGACGCGCTGCGCGCCGTGCTGCTGCGCGGCCTGGCGCGCGAGTCGGCGCAGCGCTGGTCCGATGCCAAGGCCTTCCACGACGCGCTGGCCGCCTGGCTGCATCCCGCCGGCGAGGCCCCCGACGCCGGCGAGGGCGGCAACGCGACGCTGGAGTTCCTGCTGCGCCGCATGCGCCATCGCAGCGACTTCCCGGCGATGGCCGATTCGGTGGCGCGCATCCAGCGCATGACGCAGTCGGACAACGAGAGCCTCACCACGCTCTCCAACGAGATCCTCAAGGACGTGGCGCTGACCAACAAGCTGCTGCGGCTGGTCAACACGGTGCAGTTCAGCCACGCTGGCGGCGGGCACATCAGCACGGTGTCGCGCGCGGTGGCGCTGGTGGGCTTCGGCGGCATCCGCAATCTGGCGCTGTCGCTGGTGCTGCTGGAGCGCATGGAGAACAAGCATCACGCGCAGCGCCTCAAGGAGGAGTTCCTGCGCGCGCTGATGGCGGGCTCGCTCGCGCGCGAGCTGTGCCTGGTGCCGCGCGAGAACGAGGAGTCCTTCCTCGCCACGATGTTCCAGGGGCTGGGTCGTCTGCTGGCCGAGTTCTACCTGCCCGAGGAAGCGCAGCAGGTGCGCCGCGTCGTGCGGCCCGAACGCGGCATGGGCGAGCAGGCCGCGCCGCCGATGAGCGAGGCCGCGGCCTCGGCGCAGGTGCTGGGGCTGAGCTACGAAAGCCTCGGGCTGGGCGTGGCGCGGCAGTGGGGCTTCCCCGACAGCCTGCAGCGCAGCATGCAGCGGCCCGACGGCGATGCGCCGGCGCGGCTGGTCGAGCATTCGACGGACCGCATGCGCTGGCTGGGCCGCGCCAGCAACGACGTGGCCGACGTGATCCTGAACAGCGATCCGGCCGAGGCCCATGCCAAGGTGCGCGCGATGGCGCAGCGCTACGCGCGCGCGCTGGGCGTCGAGGCCAAGGCCTTCGAAGCCGCGGCCGACCAGGCGCGGCAGCGGTTGACGCAGCTGGCGCAGGCGATGGACATCAAGCTGGCGAAGAACTCGCCCGCGCAGCGGCTGCTGGCGCCGCTGACGCCGTCGGCGGAGGATTCGCTGTCGCCGCACCAGCTGCAGGCGACGATGGTCGAAGGGGCGCCGGCGGGCGGCGTCATCTCGGCGGAGCAGGCGGCGGCGACGCTGGCCGCCGGCATCCAGGACATCACCAACGCCATGGTCGAGAGCTTCAAGCTCAACGAGATCCTGCGGATGATCCTGGAGACGATGTACCGCGGGCTGGGTTTCCGGCGGGTGATCTTCTGCCTGCGCGATCCCAAGACCGAGACGCTGACCGGCCGTTTCGGCCTGGGCGAGGGCGTCGAGGCGGTGGTGCCGAGCTTCCGCGTGCCGCTGCGGGTCATGCCCGGCATGCCGGCCGACCTGTTCACGGCCATCTGCACCAAGGGCGTGGACACCCTGATCGCCGATGCCTCGCAACCCAAGATCGCCGAGCGGCTGCCGGCGTGGTTCCTGAGCGGCGCGAAGGCGCACAGCTTCCTGATCCTGCCGATGGCGCTGCGCGGCGCGCCCTTCGCGATGATCTACGCGGACAAGCCCGAACCGGGCAGCGTGGTGCTCGACGAGAAGCAGCTCTCACTGCTGCGCACGCTGCGCAACCAGGCCGTGATGGCCTTCAAGCAGGCGAACTGAGCCCGGCCCGCTTCGCGGGGGGGGCACCGCCGCGTTCGTGAGCGGCTTCACGGATCGTCCTTCCGGGCAGGGCCGCGCCCCGCGAAACCTTGATATTTCCGGCCGAACCGCGCTGCCGGGCCCTCATGGCTTGTCACTGACGCGCCGCCATGCATCAGCCATGGCGACGACAGTCATCCATGAAGGGAAATCCAATGAAGCACGAATTGAAGAAGACGCTGGTTCTGCTGCCGCTGGTGGCCGCGCTGACGGCCTGTGGTGGTGGCGGGAGCGACAGCAGCCCCGTCGACACGACCCGGAGCGCGGACGGCGCGGGCACCGGCCAGCCGGCCACCGACGGCGACACCAAGGACACGCCCACCACGCCTGCGGTGGCAGAGCTGTTCCACATCTCGCCTCGTGGCACGACCGCGCGCTACCTGCTGCTCGGCACCAGCCTGCAATCCACCGGGGCGCTGGAGACCCTCGAGCAGCAACCGACGGGCGGCGTCGTGGCGATGAACGCCCACACGCTGACGGGCCCGGACCTGTCGGTGGCGGACATCGCCGGCGACGAGACCTTCGCGCAGGGCCGGTGGGCCAAGGGCACGGCGCTGGCCGCCGGCAACACCTCGACCCTGGGGGGCGCGCGCAACGCCGCCTACCACTACGTCGTGCACCTCCCCGCGACCCATCTCCCTGCCGGCGGCACGCTCCGGTGCGATGCCGGCACGTTCACGCGGCCCACGGTCATCAGCAACCCCTCGGCGCCGGCGCTCGGTGTCGCGACCGGGTCGGCCGCGCTGAGCTTCAACGACGCGGGCGCCGTGGTCGACGTGTCGCTCACCGCGACCGCCGGTCACCGCACCGGCACGGTGTCGACGACCGGACGAACGATCGCACCCGGCGCCTCGGCCGTCACCGGGAACTTCTTCAGCCAGGGCGACGGGATGATGCTGACGCTGGGCGACAGCGGCAACGGCAAGTTCCGCATCATCGCGGCCTATGAAGTGACGGCGGGCGGCGATGCGGCCTATCGCGGCATCGCCACCTTCCTCTGCACGCGATGACCCTCCGGGCGGGCGCCATCGGCCCGCCTGCTCGATCGAAGCCGGCCTCGCGCCGGCTTCGTCGTTGCTGCTGCGTCGCGGGGACAGGGCCGGTGCCGGTTCTGCCCTCGGCGCCACCCAGGCCGCCCGGCGAGCATCGCCTTTGACATTTCCCTTCATTCCGCGCTCCAGGCGAGCGAGCAGCTCTCTTCATTCCGCGACTAACCGCCGCGCTGTGCATCCGCACGGCGACCACGAACATCAACGATTGGAGATCTCATGAAAGCTGGAATGACGAAAGCCCTGGCGGTGCTGCCGCTGATCGCGGCACTGGCGGCCTGCGGTGGCGGTGGTGGAGATTCGGGGACGGCCACGCCCGCGGGACTGCAGGGCGCCGGTGATGCCAGCCGCCCCAAGGTGAAGGCGGCTTTCGTGAAGGGCGCGACGGCGCGCTACCTGATGATCAGTTCGTCCGCGCAGAACGCGGGCCGGCTCGAGACCATCGAGCAGCAGACGACGGGCGAGGTCATCACGATGAACGGCAACGCGCTCAGCGGCATCGACCGCGCGATCGCGGACGTCGCCGGCGACGTGTCCTTCGCCATCGGACGCTGGACCCACGGATCGACCGTGATCGGCAGCAGCACGAAGACCCTCGGCGCGACCGGCACCGCCGTCCATTACGCGGTGTACAACGCGCCGGACGCGTTCCCCACGAGCGGCAGCTTCTCCTGCGACGCGGGCCAGTTCACCGTGCCCACCCTGGACGTCGCCCCCGGCACCGAGGTCGGACAGGCCAAGGGCTCGGCCTCGCTGAGCTTCGACGCCTCGGGCGCGCAGCTGGATGCGTCGATCACCGTGACGCTGGCCGACGGCAGCACCGGCACGGAATCCGCCATCGGTCGCAAGCTGAGCTCGCCGACGACGATCACCTACACCGGCGGCATGCTGGGCGGCTCGTCCGGCCTGCAGCTCACCACGGCGCAGGGCCTGGATGCCAGCAAGCAGGCGGTGATCGTCGGGTATGTGGTGAAGGTCGGCGCGAGCAAGTACCGCGGCGTCGCGATCTTCAACTGCTCGAAGTGAGCCCGAAGAGGCGGCGCCCGTGAGGGACTCCGCCGCTGACGAAGCCGGCCTTGAGCCGGCTTCGTCGTTCAAGGGAGACTGGAAAGAGGGACGAGGGCTCAGCGGCGGGGGCCGTAATGACCCGGGATCCAGCGCCGGCCTCCGCCGCGCGTGTCCCAGTAGCCGTCGATCCAGATCGTGCCGGTGACGGGCACGACTTCCGTGTAGCCGGGGCCCCGGTCGTAGCCGTAATAACGATGCGCCGGGACCACGACGCAGCCGGTCAGGCTCGCGACCAGCGGCGCGGCGGCCAGGGCGAGCAGCAAGGGACGAAATGTGCGCATGAGGAACCTCCAGCAGGTCTGCATGCGTTTGAGAACGTACCGCCGCAGTGCCTCGCTGACGCGCCGGGCGGGACATTACCGGCCCGACAACAAGTAACGGCGCGTGCCATAGACTGCGCCGATGCTGACCGTCCACCACCTCAACAACTCCCGCTCGCAGCGGGTCCTGTGGCTGCTCGAGGAACTCGGGCTTCCCTACGAGATCAAGCCCTACCAGCGCGATCCCAGGACGATGCTCGCGCCGCCCGAGCTGCGCGCCGTGCATCCGCTGGGCAAGTCGCCGGTGATCAGCGACGGGGGCCTGGTGATCGCTGAGTCCGGCGCGATCCTGGAGTACCTCGTCGACCGCTACGGCGAAGGCCGCTTCAAGCCTGCCGCCGGCACGCCCGAGGCGCTGCGCTACCGGTACTGGATGCATTACGCCGAGGGCTCGGCGATGCCGCCGCTGCTCCTGAAGCTGGTCTTCGACCGCATCGAACGCGCGCCCGTGCCGTTCTTCGTGAAGCCGATCGCCCGGGGCATCGCGGCGAAGGCCAAGGCGAGCTTCGTCCAGCCGCAGATCGACAACCACATGAACTACCTGGAAGCGGAACTCGGTCGCAGCCCCTGGTTCGCCGGCGCGGATTTCAGCGCCGCCGACGTGCAGATGAGCTTCCCGCTCGAGGCCGCGGCGCAGCGAGGCGGCGCCGTGGCACGGCAGCCGCGCATCACCGAATTCCTCCAGCGCATCCATGCCCGGCCCGCCTACCAGCGGGCGCTCGAGCGCGGCGGCCCCTACGCGCTGGCCTGAGCGGGCGGTCATCCCCTGGATGACGGATGCGCGGGGGAGGGGCGGGTGCCAGACTGCCGCCGTCCGGGTCCCCCCGGCGGGAGCACGCCATGTCCCTCCTTACGCCCTCGCAGATCCGCACCGCCCAGGCGATCGTCAACCTTTTCGAGACCGGTCATGTGCTGGGCGACTACGGCCAGGTGACCGTGCTGGAGGGCGATCCGGGGCGGCTGACCTATGGCCGCTCGCAGACGACCCTGGGGTCGGGCAAGCTGGTCGAGCTGCTGCGGCAGTACGCCGGCAACCCGGGCGCGCAGTTCGGGGCCGCGATCGGCGACTGGCTGCCGGCCCTGGCGGCCGCCGGTGCGGCGCTCGACACCGACCAGCGCCTGCACAACCTCCTGCGCGCCTGCGCCGACGACCCGGTGATGCGCGAGACGCAGGACCTCTTCTTCGACGAGCACTTCTGGCAGCCCGCCGCGCGCGCGGCCGGGAAGCTGGGCATCGTGTCGGCGCTGGGCACGGCGGTGGTCTACGACAGCTTCGTGCACGGCTCCTGGGCGCGGATTCGCGCGGCCACCGATGCGCAGGTCGGCGCGATGGCGGCGCAGGTGGGCGAGCAGGCCTGGATCGACGCCTACGTGCGGGTGCGCCGCCAATGGCTGGCCACGCACAGCATCGCGATCCTGCGCGGCACGGTCTACCGGATGGATGCGTTCCGGCGGCTGATCGACCTCGGCCAATGGGGCCTGCCCTTGCCGCTGGTGGTGCGCGGCGCCGAGATCTCGATGACGACGCTCAACGGCACGCCGCCCGGCTGCTACGACGGGCCGGCGCCCGGCAGCCGCGCGCTGTCGGTCCAGGCGCCGCTGCAGCGCGGGCTCGACGTGCGGCGGGTGCAGCTCGCGCTGTCCGGGCTGGGCGCGGACATCAAGGCGGATGGCGTTTTCGGTGGCGCCTCGATGCGCTGCGTGCAGGAGGTGCAACGCGCGCGTGGCCTGCCGGCGACCGGCGTGGCCGACATCGCCTTCATCGGCGCGCTGCTCGGCTGAGGCGCGTCGCCATGCGCGCGCCCGACGATCCGTCGCCGCGTCCTCGGGCCGGTCGGCCGCGGCGACGGTCCTGCGTGGCGCGTCCCGTGCCGGCTCGTCGCGCCGACGCGCGCCGACGAGCACGGCCCGCGGTGGCGACCGCGTCTTCGGGTCGCCGAGCGGGGTGGCCGCGCTCCGCGGCGGGGCGATCCGTGCGCCGGCCGTCACCGTGCCGGAGGAGCCGTCCGTCGCGATCGTCACGGTGACGGCCGCTATAGTCCCGCCTCCTCCGCATTCCTGCCGGCGTCCGCCGGTGCCCGTCGCCGTCCATGCCCATCGCCGACATCCGCGCGGCGATCGAGGCCGAACTGGTCGCGACGCCCGAGTTCTACGACTTCCGCGTGCTCCGCAGCGAGCCGGACGGCGCCTGTTGGCGGGTGACGCTCGAGGCGGGTTACGTCTACGCCGAGGGCCAGCGGCCCGGGCAGGCGTCGGCGCAGACGTTGCTCGACGAGCGGCTGGAGGGCGCGTCCGCCTGGTGGGGCGCGCCGGCCAAGGGCGGCGCGAGCGTGCGGGCGGTGGTGGTCGAGGACGACCAGCTCGTGCTGCAGGACGCGAGCGTGCCGCCGCCGGGGGAGGGGCACCTGATCCGGATCTATCCGCCGCGCTTCCTGCAGGCCGTGGCCGACGCCTGGCGCGATGACGCCTGGGCGCGCCGCGCCGCGGACTGCTGGCCGGGCCTGTCCGCGCCCGCGGCTCATCCGGCCGGACCGCGCCTGGACGGCTCGCCGTTCCGCTGGCTGCGGCCGGCGCAGCGACAGGCGCTCGGCTTGGTTGCCTTCGAGAATGCCTTCCTGTGGGGACCGCCCGGCACCGGCAAGACGACGACGCTGGGCGTGCTGGTCGCCGAGTACCTGGACCGTTGCCCCGCGGCGCGGGTGCTGCTGCTGTCGACCACCAACCAGGCGGTCGACCTGGCGACGCTGGCGGTGGACAAGGCGCTCCAGAAGGGCCGCCGCGAGGCCTTGCGCGGGACGATCCGCCGGCTCGGCTCGCGGTTCGATGCCCAGGCCTATGCCGGTCGCGAGCACTTGATCCCAAGTCCCGGCACCCCGTCGCAGCAGGTGATGCGGCAGTGCCGGCTCGCCACGATGACGACGACGCGCGCGGTCTTCACGCTGAAGACCCTGAGCGAGCTCGCTTCGCCCGATGCGCCGTCGGAAACGTCGACGGCGATGCCGCCCTTCGACCTGGTGGTCTTCGACGAGGCGAGTCAGGTCAGCCTGGCCCATGCGCTCGCGCTGATGCCGCTGGGGCGGGCGCGCCTCTTCGCCGGCGATCCGCGGCAGCTGTCGCCGGTGCTGCGCGGCGACGACCGGCTGGCGCGGCTCTGGCTGGGGCGGTCGCCGTTCGCGGCCATGCCCGGCGGCGGGCATGGCGGGGCGGCGGTGGCCATGCTCGACGAGCAATCGCGCATGGCGCCCCCGATCGGCGCGCTGGTCAGCGACCTGTTCTACGACGGCGCGCTGCGCGTGGCCGAGGAGGCGTTGGCGTCGGCGGACTGGCTGGCCGCGCGCTCGCGCGCGCTGGGGGACATCCCGGCGGAGGTCCATGTGGCCGTGCGGCGCGTGACGCGGGAGGGCGGTTGGTCCGCCAAGGACCGCGGGCCGATCCGAAGGGAGTCGGCCGACGCGATCGCCGTCACCATCGCCGAGGCGCTGGCCAGCGACGCCTGGGCGCCGCACGAGCTCATCGTGCTCACGCCCTTCCGCGCGCAGCGCGCGCTGATCCGGCAGCGCCTGGCGGCGGCGGGCGTCGACGACGGGGTGCGGGTCAGCACCGTGCACCGCGCGCAGGGCAGCGAGGCGCCGGTGGTGTTCTTCGATCCGGCCGACGGGACCCAGCCCTTCCTGCGCACGGACGAGGCGCGGCGCTTGCTCAACGTCGCGCTGAGCCGCGCGCAGGCGAAGGTGGTGATCTACCTGTCGCCGGCGGACCTGACGAACGAGGTGCTCGCCCCCATCGTCCAGCGCCTGCGGCTGGCGGGCGATGCGCGCGAGGCCGTGCCGCTGTCGACGCTCGCCCGAGCGGCGGACTTTCCTTTCAACACGCGCGGATTGCGGATCGCCGCGGGACGGCTGGTCGGCGAGGTCGACCGCATCGCCGCGGACGGCGCGCGCTTCTGGGTCATCCACGAGAAGAGCGGCAACGCGGTGGAGATCGACGCGGCGTTCTGGCGGGAGCGGGCGGTGCGGGGGTGAGCGCCCCATGAGAAATGCCCCGCGAGCGGGGCGTTTCGATCCAGCGGTCGGCCGGGAATCAGACCGGCACGCGGCGCAGCATTTCCACGCCGACGTCGCCGTTGGCGACTTCGCGCAGCGCGGTCACGCCGGGCTTGTTCTTCGACTCCAGCTTCGGCGCGTGGCCTTGGCTCAGCATGCGGGCGCGATAGGTCGCGGCGAGCACCAGCTGGAAGCGGTTCGGGATCTTGGTCAGGCAGTCTTCGACGGTGATGCGGGCCATGCGGGTTCCTGAGGGGACGGGGTTACTCGATGAGGTCGAGCGCGCGGAACACGGTCGACCGGTTGCGGCGCTGGGTCGCGTATTTTAGCCGCTGCGCCTGGACGATGGCCTTCAGGTCGAAAAGCGCCGTCTCGAAGACGGCATTGATGACCACGAAATCGAAGTGTTTCGCCTGCGCGACTTCCTCCCGGGCGGTCTGCATCCGCTTGGCGATCACCGCTTCCTCGGTGTCGCCGCGCCGGACCAGGCGCTGCTTCAGTTCCTCCCAGCTCGGCGGCAGGATGAAGATCAGCACCGCATGCGGGAACAGCTGCTTGATCTGCAGCGCGCCCTGGTAATCGATCTCCAGCACGACGTCGTCGCCATGCGAGATGCGCGCCTCGATCGCCGCGCGGGAGGTGCCGTAGAGGTTGTCGTGGACCTGCGCCCATTCGAAGAACTCGCCGCGGTCGACCATGGCCCGGAATTCCTCCGGGGTGACGAACAGGTATTCGCGGCCGTGCTGTTCCTGGCCGCGCGGCGCGCGCGAGGTGTGCGAGACGGAGACGCTCAGCTTGGCGTCCAGTTCCAGCAGCGCCTTGACGAGGCTGGATTTGCCGGCACCGCTGGGAGCGGCGACAACGAAGAGATTGCCCGGGTATTCCATCGCGCGATTTTATAGAGGACGGCGTGAAGGCCTCGACAGGCCGCCCGGCGGCGGGCCGCGGCGACCGCGCACTCGTTCACGCCGCCGCAGGCGCGGGGCGCCGATCCGCAATACTGGCGCGATGCAGCAGATCGATTTCATGGAGAGCCCGGTCCTCGTGGCGCGGCAGCTCATCGGGTGGACGGTGCTGGTGGACGGTGTCGGCGGCGTCATCGTCGAGACCGAGGCCTATGACCAGGACGACGAGGCCTCGCATTGCTTCGTCGGCCTGACGCCGCGCAACGCGGCGATGTTCGGTCCACCGGGGCATGCGTACGTGTACCGGAGCTACGGCCTGCACTGGTGCCTGAACTTCGTGTGCCGTCCCGAGGGCCACGGCGCCGGCGTGCTGATCCGCGCGCTCGAACCGACGCATGGCATCGACCGCATGGCCGAACGGCGCGGCACCGCGGTGCCGCGCCTGCTCGCCTCGGGGCCGGGGCGGGTCGGGGAGGCCCTGGGCATCGATCGCTCGCTGGGCGGGGCCTCGCTCGACGCGCCGCCGTTTCAACTGCTGCCGCCGTCGCGCCAGGCCGAGGTGCTTTGCGGGACCCGCATCGGCATCAGCAAGGCGGTCGATCGCCCCTGGCGTTTTGTCGCGGCGGGCTCGCGCTTCCTCAGCAAGCCGATGAAGGGGTAGGGCCCCGCACGCGCGTGGGAGGTCTTCAGTGACCCAGAAAAAACACCCCGGACGTCGCCGTCCGGGGTGAATGAGTTGCGTGTGAGGGGACTCGCACGACAACCCCTGGAACCGCCTGTCCGCGTCGCTTCAGTCGGCGCGCCGATGCTTTCGCCTGACGACTGCTTGAAACGCGAGCGGAAGGACCTCAAGAGCGAGGGCCGCTCCCTTCAGAAGCTGTACTGCGCGGAGACCGCCAGGATGTCGCTGCCCACCTTGTAGGTCCCTTGCAGCGTGCTGGCGGAAGGCGAGGTGAGATTGACGCTGGTGTCCTTGATGAAGAGGTGGGTGAAGCCGATGCTGTAGGCGAGCTGCTTGCTTGCGCGCCAGGTCGCGCCGAGCGACAACCACCTGCGGCTCACATCGGGAACGCGCACATCCCGCACGGCATCGGTGACCGGCGTCTGGTCGTAGGCGAAGCCGCCTCGGAGGGTCCAGCCGTCGTTCAGCTTGTACTCGGCCCCCACCGAGTAGAACGACGAGTCGCGGTAGCCGAAGTCCAGCGTCTGATTTGGCAGGTTCGACGCGAAGTCCAGCACGACCTTGTCGAACTTGCTCCACTCGGTACGGGAGTAGTCGGCCATCACCGTCCATTGATCGTTCAGCCGCTGGCTGAGGCTGAGCGTCCACGAGGCGGGCATCGTCAGCTCGGTATTGACGGTGGTGTTGACGAAGGTGTTCGGTGCCGCCACGGAGAGCACGGCGTTCGCGGCCGCCGGGATCGTGAAGCTGACGTCCGCGCGCTTGGCCTTGTGCTTGACCTCCGAGCGATAGGCCAGGCCGATCGTGGTGCCTTCAGCGGGACGCAGCAGCGCGCCCAGGGTATAGCCCACTTCGGTGTTGTCTCCCTTGACGTCCAGATAGCCATCCGCGCTGGTGGGCAGGAATCCGGGGACACGGGAGGCTGCCAACTGGGCGCCGAAGTCCACCGCGTTGCGGAGCTCGACATCCAGGCGTTCGGCGAACACCGAGACCCCCAGAGACAGCGCCTCGTTGACCTTGTAGGAGCCGGACACGCCAGCGTCGATGACCTTCAGCGAGGTCTTGACGCCCTGGTAGCGGCCGACCCAGCCATCGTCGTATTCGGTCTTGAATCCAAAGGGAGCGGTCACCGAGAAACCCAGATGGATCCGGTCCGTCAACGGCGAGTGGAAGTACAGCGACGGAATCGCCGCGGTCTGTCCCGCGTCGCCGCCATTGCCGCCGGAAAGCGGGCGTCCGAGCGCATCGCGGCCTGCGCCATTGAACTCGGCCGAGTAGTTCACGACCGCCGCATCCGCCTGGAAGAGGCGTCCGTCGAGCAGGGCCATGGCGGCGGGGTTGTTCGCGATCACGGAGGCATCCCCGCCTTCGCTGATCGAGCCGGCGAAAGCCCGACCTTGACCCGCCGCGCTTTGTTCCTTCAGCTTGAAGGCCGCGGCATGGCCCAGGGTGGCACAGGCCATCCCGGTGACGAACACGAGCATCGACTGCCGGTGATTCTTGCGGAACATCATCTTCTCGGTCTCCTCTTGCAGGGCTTCCCAGCCCGTCGATTGATGGGTAGATGCGCCCGATCAGCGCATTGAATGTTGAGCGTAATATAAAACGGCGGACCACGGGTTGGGGAGCTCAGTCCAATCCGAACCGTATGATTTCCGAGAACTGCGGGCTGGTCTGCGGGACCAGCGGACCGCACTCGAATGGTTGAGGGGGCTATGCGCTACGACTCGGAACACAAACAACGCACCCGCGAGAAGGTCGTGGCCGCGGCCGCGAGGGCGGTGCGGCTGCACGGCCCCGACAACATCGGGATCGCGGCGCTGATGTCCCAGGCCGGGCTCACCCATGGCGGCTTCTATGCGCACTTCGGATCCAAGGATGAATTGATCCAGGAGGCGATCACCTTGATGTTCGAGGAGAGCGCCAGCACCCTGGAGGAATGCCTGGAGGGACTGTCCGCCGACGCAGGGTTGGCGGCCCTCATCGACCGCTACCTGAGCCGGGAACACCTGGAGCAGCGAGACGCGGGGTGTCCCATGGCGGCTCTCGCCAGCGACCTGCCGCGCATGTCGTCCCCCGTTCGAGAAGCCTTCGAGCAAGGCGTGAAGAAGGCGTTGGAGGTCCTGGCCGCGTTGCTCCAGGAAGTCGGCTACGAGCAGCCCCGCGAACTCGCCCGCTCCGTCCAGATGGAGATGGTCGGGGCCCTCACCTTGGCGAGGGCCGTCCCGAACCCGAGCTTCGCCATGAAGGTGCTTGAGAGTTCCCGGGCCCAGATCCGCGCGCGTCTGCAGCTGCATTGACGCTCGTGCGCGTCCGGCCCGGACAACCGACGATGCGCTCGCCCTGGCGGCACGCGGCGCGCAGGCCAAGTCGCGAGGTCGCAACGCTGATCCTGCAAGACATTACAGTTGCGCGCGCCCGATCTCCCACCCGCTCTGCGCCTTGCCTCGCGCAGCCATCGGGCCGCGGTCGCGCACCGAGGCGCGTCTCGGTGAATCGCTGACCTCATTCGCGGTATCGCCTCGATTGCGGAGCCTCCCAATCCTGTTTGCAATCGCCCACGTAGCCCATGTCGCAGGGCTCGATTCACAGGGAGAAAACAAGCATGCGAACTCGATTGATGGTGATCGCGCGTCATCAACTGCTGCGGGAGGCCCTGGCCTCCCTGATCCAGGAACAGGGCGGGCAGGAACTGGTGGCCCAGGCGGGCGACGGCCAGGAGGCGGTCCGGCTGGCCGTGCGGCTGCGCCCGGAAGTGGTGCTGATGGACATGGAGCTGCCCGGGCTCAATTGCGTCGACACGACGCAGCGCATCGTGGCGGCATCGCCCTCCACCCGCGTGCTCTGCCTGGCCGACGAGGAACCGCCGCATCGCATGCGCGCGGCGCTCGACGCCGGCGCCAGCGGCATCCTCGCCAAGGACAGCGGCGTGGATGAGCTGGTGCGCGCGATCGGCGCGCTCGGACGGCGCCAGTTCTATCTGAGCCCCTCATTGACCGAGGCCGCCGTCATCGCCTGCGCTCATCCGGCGGCCGCGCCCAGCGCCTTCGTCCGGCTCACGCCCAAGGAGCGCGAGATCGTGCAACTGCTCGCCGAAGGGCTGTCCACCAAGCACATCGCCGCGCAGCTCGGCGTCAGCCAGAAGACGGTGGCCTCGCACCGCGAGCATGCGGTCCACAAGCTCGGACTGCGCGGCGTGGCCGACATCACCCGCTACGCCATCCGGGAGGGACTCGCCCGTCCGTGACCGCTCAGGCACCGGGCCCGTCCGGCACGCCGGACGTGCCCGGTCCGCCCGGCGTTCCGGGAGTTCCGGGCGCGCCCGGTTCGTCCGGTGGGGCGGCCGCGCCGGACGCTGGCGCTCCCGCCAGCAGCTCGTCCAGCATCGCCGACAGCCGTTGCCGCGCCGCGTCGTCCGGCGCGGCCGCCAGCAGCTCGCCCTGCACGCCCATCAGCTGCCGCGCCAGCGCCAGCCGCGTCTGCATCGCCGACTGCCGCGCCTCGGCCTGCGAGTGGGCCCGCGTCTGCTCGACCAGTTGCTGGCGGTCGCTGTCGAACATCGAGTCCACGGTGTCCACCAGGCGTTGCAGCACCCGGTGGGTGAGGCGCGCGGAGAAACCGCCCAGCAGCGCCAGCAGCGGGCGCTGCAGCGAGCCCGCGTTGTTCACGCTGTCGATCGGGATGAGCACCGCCAGCATCAGGCCCGACACCAGCCCCAGCCCGATGCGGATCCAGTACGAAGCGTCGTACAGCGGGTCGTAGGTGGCCCGCGAGACGTAGGTCTGGGCGGTGAACAGCGCCTGGAAGGTCGCGCCCAGGCCCGCGGCGGTCAGCAGCAGGGTGGTCACGGCCACCTGCTGGAACCCGTTGAGCGCCAGCAGGTCGGACGACAGCGCAGGCCCGTCGATCAGCGGCGACTGCGCGACCACCATGAACGCGACCAGGCAGCCGAAGGCCGCCAGCGTCAGCCAGCGCACGTTGCGCATCGGACCGAGCAGCGGCAGCGCGCCTGTGTCGCGCGCGGCGTGCATCAGCCGCAAGGTGCCCGGACGCGCGGGCGCGACCAGCGCGGCCAGCCGCGCGTGGACCCGCGACAGCGTCTCCGGATCGCCCGCCGAAGGAGGCCGCGCGGCGGCGCCCGGCGCCGGCGTGTCGTCGCCGGGGCTCAGCGCCTCGAGCGCCGTGCGCATCAGCGCGGGCGGGACTTCCCGCCCCGTCGCCAGCGCGTGGCGCAGCATCGCGGTGATCTCGGCGCGCAGCTGCGCCAGCACCTCCAGGCGGTCCTGCGGCGCCGCCCCGGCGGGAACGGCCGCGCCGGATGCCGGGGAGGGCGTTGCGATGGCGGGCGGGCCGGCCATGGCCGTCAGCGCCGGGCGCTCATGGCGACCGCTTGGCCGGGGCCGCCGGCGCGACGAGGACCGGGCTGCCGGACGGGGCCTGGTCCTCGTACGAGTAGCCCGGCTGGCCACCGCCGAGCGGCCGCAGCAGCACGCGCTTGCCCTTGCCGCCGACGCTGGAGCAGTAGGCGGCCATGCCGCCCGAAGCCGTCCCGGCGACCGAGGCCGTGTACAGATGCCCCGCCTCCGGGACGTAGCCGTTGTACGCCAGCACGACGTGGCAGCGGAGCTGTTCCTCATAGTGGACGTCGTAGCCGCCCTTGGCCTGCGGCGTGAGCGTCACCGGCACCAGCCGCGGCAGTTCGCCCGGCTGGGTCTTGAGCGTCATCCGGCCGGTGAGGGTTGCCGCCGGCGGATCCTCCGCGGCGGACGCCGGCTGCGCCCAGGCGCTCGCGGGCAGCAGCGGCGCGAACAGCAGCACCAGCGCGCCGGCCAGCGAGACGGACACCGAGACCGCGTAGGCGGCTGGCGCGAAACGTCCCGGGGCGGGACGGCGATTCTTCCGGAAAGCGATCATGGGATCTCCTGGGCCGCGTATCGCGGCAGTGTTGAAGACAGGGGTTGAAGTCAGGCCGGGTCGGCCACGTCGGTCGAGGGCAGGTCGGTCACCTCGCCGGCCTCCGCGGGGGTACCGGCCCGGGCCGCGCCGGCGGCCGCGGGCGCATCGTGCGGCGCCGGGGCGGCGGCGGCGCTCGCCTGGCGCGGCGGCTTGGGCGCCGGCTTGCGCGCGAAGCCGACGTGATAGGCCATCCACTCGAGCACGACCTGGTGGTCGCCGATGCGCACCAGCGTGAAGCTGCGCTCCACCGCCAGCAGCGTGCCGCGCGGATGCGAGGCGCCGGACAGGCAGTCGTTGAGCTCCTCCATCTGGGCCTCGGTCTCCTCGCGCGTGCACAGCCGCGCCGGGTTGTCGCTCCCCACGACGAGGCGCTTGATGTACTTGACGTTGCTTTGATCGAACATGACGGCTCCGAGGGGCAGGCCCGCCCGCGCCCGGGCGCGGACGGACCTGCGTGGCGGGCGCTCGGGCCCGGGTCAGACGGGGGTCGGCGCGCCGACCTTGCGCGGCGCCACGGCGGACTGCAGGATGTCCATCACCCGCGCCAGGCCCTCGGGCATGCCGTCGTCAACGGCGTGGACCTCGACGTGGTACTTGGCCGAGTTGTCCGAGCTGCGCGTGTTCTCCTTGTGCGAGGACACCGAGCCGCTCACCGTCACCGACGCCTTGAAGGGGCCGAAGCCCACGCTGGCCGTGCCGGAGGCGGAGGCCTGCGCGCTGCTTTGCTCCTTGGACGCGAAGGACGACTTCACTTCCATGTCGAAGACGATGTCCACCTTGGTGATGCTCAGGTTGGGCACCTTGACGATGGCCAGCAGCGGCACGCTGAGTTCCACCTGCTCCTCGTAGAAGGTGCCGTCGGCGCTGTTGGTGTTGGCCGTGGGCCGCTTGAAGTTGAAGTTGACCTGGCGGGTCGCGCCCGGATTGCCGCTGGCGTCGGCGTCGAAGCCGACGGTCTGGATGAAGTCGGCGGTCGCCTTGGCGAGCCGGATCTGCGCGTCGCAGGCGGCCGTCAGCGGCGAACCGATGAGTTCGCCCATGGGCAGACCCTTGTACTGGTCGGCGATGTTGACGAGATCGGAAGGCATTCAGTGCTCCTTGAATCGGCAGGGTCACGACGGCGCCACAACCGTTGCGGCGCCGGCATCGGCGGTGCCGTCCGCCGATCCATGGCGGGCCGGCGGCGGGCCGGCCTGGCCTCATAGCGTTTGCTGCGTGTCGAAGACGCCCTGCACCTGGTTGAGCTGGCCGACCAGGCGCGCGTGGCCTTCGGTGGGCTCGCAGCCCTCGACGCGCAGCACCACGTGCGCGGTGCTGCGCCGGCCCACGAGCGGGCCGCGGGTGTGGACCTGCACGCTCTTGCGCGCGGCGCCGGCCGGGCCCTGCCAGTCGCTGCCGGTGGCCGTGGGGCGGGCGCCGGGCAGCGCGTCGTCGGAGAGCGCGCCGAGGTCGACGTCGAAGCGCATCTCGACGTCCTTGATCTTGAGCGCGTTGGCCGGCACCAGGCCGAGCAGCGGCGCGCGGTAGAGGTCCTCGGTGCCGGGCTCGGCGTCGGGCTGCATCGACGGCAGCCGCATGACGACGGTGCGCGGGCGGTTGTCCTCGTCGAAGTACTGGCCGAGCTTGGCGATCTGGTGCTGCTCGATGCGGTCCTGGGCATCGATGACGGCACCGGCGAGCGCCTCGATGAGTTCCTTCAAGTCGACACGTGAGCTCATGGGAGGGTCCTTCCCTGCGGAATGGTTGGAGGTCGGTGGTGGCGGGCGGCGCGCGCGGGCGCGGCGCCGCGGGGCTCGGCGTCAGAGCACGGGGAAGGCGTTGACGCGGTTGAGCCAGCCCTTGAGGAACTTGCGCAGGTCGGGCTGCCGGGCGGCCAGGCGCTCGTAGTAGGCGATGCGGCGCGCGCGCAGGGCGCGGTAGGCGTCCGTGGGGTCGATGCGCTGCAGCGCCTGCGCGGTCTGCGGGCCCCAGGCGCCATCGGGCTTGATGGCGGCGCCGCGCTCGACCAGCAGTTCCTGCAGCACGCGGATCGCGTGGCCGCCGGCGTTGACGTGGAAGTCCACCAGCATCTCCGCCAGCGGCTGCAGCGCGATGGCGTCGGCGTCGACGGCGTCCCAGTACTTGAGCTTGTAGAGGCGGCCCGCGTCCGCCTGGCTCAGCCGCTTGAGCGCCTCCAGGCTGGTGTCGGTGAAGCCCGCCGACGGCCCCAGGCCCTGGAAGGTCTTGAGCGTGATGCCCATGTTGGTCGGACCGCCCGGGTCCTGGAGGTCGTTGACGTAGCCGCCCTCGAAGCGGAGCAGGGTCGGCAGGTACTGGTTGAAATCGGCCATGTCGTGGCACCTCAAGGTTGGGATCGACGAAGGTCCGGACCGGGGCGGCCGGCAGCGCCGGAAGACCCGGCGGCATGGCCGTCATCGTTGGCAGGTGCGCGCGACAGGGGCAGCGGCGGGGTGCCGCGAGCGCGTGGTGGGAATGGCCGAGAAGGCCTCGGCAACTTGGAGGGCGTGTGTGGGAGGGGCGCCGATTTCGCGCGTGGGCGCGGCGGCATCGAATGAGGGCGCATCCGGAGCCGGATGCGTTCTCTTCCACCATTCAAGGAGAAACACCATGCCCACACTGGTGAACATCACCGCAGCAACCCCGACCGGCGTGCAGATCTGGGGCTTTCACGGCCGATGCACGGTCGATCACGTGGCCAAGGCGGTGGAAACCATCGCCGCGGGGCTGCGCGGCGAGGGACACACGATCCACATCATGTCCGGCACCCACGGCCGCTGCAAAGGCCAGGTCGGCGCCGTCGCGAAGCGCGAGGAGAAGTTCGCCGTCGAGGATCGGGCCCTGGCCAATCCGACGACGGCGGACGGCAAGACGGTGCGGCTGGACGTGCACGACTTCAACACCGCCGACCTGTCGGACCCCGACCTGTCGGATGTGGGCCCGGATGGGGTGGCGATGCATAAGCTGAACGCGGAGATCGCCGCCTCCAAGACGGGCGCTGACAGCAACAACACTTTCCTGCTGGCGTATTGCTGCAGCGCGGGCACGCCCTCCTGACCACCGTCGGCTCACGCTGCTCCCGGGGCCGTGCGCACGTCGGCCGCTGTTCCATCATGAGCGGCGGCCGGTCGCGTTCCGAGGCGAGAGCAATTCCAGCAAACGACCTTCGAGCGCGCCCATCGCGAGCCCCCAAGAATGTGCGCCGGCCACTGCTACCCGCCTCGCTGTCACTCGTTGACGCGTCGTTGCAGCTCAGCGGCTGGACACAAGTGCTGAAATGCCGAACTATCGCGGGCGCAGAGTTCCGAGGGGATTGGACATGGTCCTGGGATTGAACCCGCGTTCGTTTACTGAGGTGCTGCTCGCGTGCACGCCATCAGCGAGTTCCTGAGAGATCAGGCTGCAGCCCTCCGGCGCATCGCCGGTGCGACGCGCGGCGACATGAATGTCGAGGACGTCAAGCAGGAGGCTTGGCTCGTTGCGGCCGACATTGAGCAGCGCCGCGGTTACCCGGTTGACTTCAGCGATCCTGGCGATCAGGACTCCGTGCTGAAGTGGCTCTACTGCAAGCTCGTGAAGTTTGCCGAGAAGCAGATGCGCTGCGCCGTTCGCATCGACAAGGACTGGGACCAGGAAGACGCCGACGTTGCGGCAGGTGCCTTGGCGCGCTTGCTCACCTCGCCACTGGATTCCGACCCATTGGTTCGACTGCAGCAAGCCGAGGACGAGGTCGACTATTCGAAGATCGTCCGGCACAGTTACTCGGAGGCGTCGGCCTACGTGCTGCTGCTAATGAGGTTTGACTGGGACGTCGAGGCACTCGCCTCAGACTTGCGAGTCGCCGTCCAGACCTTGCGCAAGCGCTTGAAGTCGTGCGGCATCAGGGCCAAGGTTCAACCGTCGCTCTTCGATGGTCTGGCTGTCATCGATCCCGCTTTCGAGCCACGTCGAGCCCGTCGATTCAGTATCCGCCGCTTTGTCGAGGCAGTCGTCCACCAGCGATGCTGGCGCTTCGGCTGAACGGCCTATGTCAAGCCGAACGCCTCTTGGTCGACGAAGCGGCCATGCAGGCGCATCGCCGGCAGCAATTCCTGGTCGGCGTAGCCGCAACCCGTCTCGCCGGGGTCGACCTGCAGACCCTTGGATGCCTGATCCGGCAGATGCCCGCCTTGGGGCAGCAAGCGCGTCAGGGCGCGATAACCAGGGTGCCAGGCGCCCGCGCCGGGGAAGACCTCGCGCAGGCTGGCAAGGATCTGCATGCCCGCGAAGTCGAGGTCACCGAAGAAGCTGACAGGCACCTGCGCCGCACCGAAGAGCCAGGACTCGGCGGCTGACAGGTCCCCTCCGGCCGATGGCATGCGCAGATACAGGCGAGAACCCGAACGCGAGCGCAGCCGCCGTGCGCTGCCGCGGAAGCCGGCGGCATAGACGAGCAGGCTGCGGTCCCAGGCGGGAGCACGCATGTCAGCCATGTGCTCGAAGGTCACGAGGTTCTCGACGAAGAGCACGTCCGTGAAGCTGCCGTCGCCTGGCAGCGCCAGCAGGAGCTGTATCGGCGGTTCGGAGAACTGCCCCGGGACGGCGCCCAGCAGGCGCAGCAGCTCATCCCGGCTGTCCAACAGCTTGGATCGCCCCTGAAACACGCGGGCGGACGCCTCGCGCAGCGCCATGGACCGCCCGGAGCGGCACAGGCCGATCAACGCGGACAGGCTGCGCGTGGCCTCGTCAAGCGAAAGCCCTTCCAACTGCGTCATCGGGTTGCGTGCCAGGTAGTCGAGGACCATCCGCGGGTCGTTGGGCACGATCGACGTTGATGCCGCCGCGGTTGCCCATTGCATCGCGAGATGCTCCAGCCACTGCCGCTGCCAGCGCAAGGCCTGGGGCGTGTAGCCGGCCCAAGCGGCCAACTCATCGAAATTGCGAAGCTCGAGTCTTGGCTTGCGATCGGTGAAGCTGGAGAACGCGCGCGGCGGCTCGATCTGCAGGCCGACCCAACCTGTTTCGCAGAGGTCATCCAGCAGCATGATCAGCAGCTGCAACTGGTCGGCGTGGGCCGCGGCGTGCAGTTCGGGTGCGGTCTTGCGGTCCAGGGGCAGGCGCACGGGGCCTTGACCGGTACTGCGCTCGGCCTTGGCGAGCAGAGCCATGGCCAAACGCTGGATGAACGGGTGGACCGCAAGCATTGCCGTCATACCCGATTCGCATCCCAATCCTTGCGGGCGGTCTCGCGGGCCTGTGCCGCGTGTGCGTCCCACAGGCGCGCCAAGGCATCACGGTGCAGTGTCTTTTCCTGTACCTCGCTGATAAACAGCTCCTGACCGTCTCGCCGCGCTAGCACCTTGGAGAAGGTGAACTCCTTCTCGAACTCCGGTTTCACCGCGCCGGACTTCGAGGTCGGCATCGCAACGACCAGTTGGAGACCCAGCGTGCGCGACAGGAATTGCAGCACGCTGCGTGAACGCGACTCGTCCATCTTCGAGAACGCCTCGTCGCTGAGCATCAGCCGCAGTGCCGGGGCCTCGCGCCGTTCCCGCCCGAAGTGGCCCAGTGCATGGGCAAGCACCGCCGAGCGCACGACGTAGAACGGGGTCTCCAGTTCGCCGCCTGAGCCCGTGCCCCAGGTGGAGAGCCGGGTCGTGCCGACCGGGCTGGTGCGCATGATGTCGTATCGGCGGTAGTTGCGGTAGTCGGCAATCTCCTTGAGCGCTCGTTCGCTGGCGCCCTGGTCGTTGGCCAGCAGCAGGCGGCGAATCTCCTGCGCGGTGGCGCGTTGCTCGTCGCTGAGACGGGTCGACTCGAAGATCGAGCCGCGATCATGTTCCAGCCCTTCCACCGCGCCTTCGACCGCGTCGAAGAATTCGCACACCTTCTGCATGCGAGGGATCCAGTCCCATTCCAGCTCGAAGCTGTCGTTGCCGAAGCGGATGCCCTTGAGGTGGCGGTTGAGCCGGGACAGCGTGTTGGCCCCCTGTTTCACATCGTCGCGCACCTTGAAGCAGAAGCTGCTGGTGAAGACGTGGTTGAAGCTCGCTTCAGCCTCCTGCAGAGACCGAGCGTTGTCGGCCAGGCCGATGGCGCGCTGCCGCCGGGATTGCTCCGCGATGGCGTTTCGGGTCTGGAAGACGGGCGGCAGCAGTTCCTCGATGCGGTCGATGCTGCGCGGCGGGTCGCTCCAGGCGAAGCGCTCGCTGTCATCGCGCGCGCCGCTCAGGTAGGCGGCAACCGCCTGCTGAAGCTCGCGAAGCGTGCGCGGCAGGTTCTCGCGCAGCGTCTGCACGCGGTGACGCAGGGCGTCCAGGCTGGTCTCCGCCTCGGCTGCCAGCGTATGGGCATCGGCGATCAGTTGAGCTTCGGTGGCCAGCTCCGGCGTGGCGCCGGCGAAGCGAGCGGCCCACACGGTGGCGTTCGTCACCGCGATCTCCAGCTCCGGCAGCCGTTGATCGAGCGCTCCCTCACGGCGAAGCAGATCTGCCATCTCTTTCTTCCCGGCGCCGATCTGCTCCACTTCTTCGTCGCGCTGGTGCTTGATCTCGTCAATCTTCTTGCCCAGTGAAACTCGTTCGGCTTCCAACCCTTCGATGGAAGACAAGTCCAGCGCCTTCAGCGCCTGTTCGGCAGTTGCATGCTGCGCTTGGCTCTCGAGCACGGCCAGCAGCAGAGGCGACAACGGCGTGAAGGCCGCACCGCTGAACATGCGCGCGACGGCCTTCAAGGACTGGTCGAGCACCTGCAGTGCCCGCATGTCGCGCGCCAGCCGCGAGAGTTCCTCCTCGCACCACTGGCGCCGGCGTTGCCGCGCCGCTTCGCCGAAAGCGAGGTCGCTGTCCGGCGCGCGGCAGGAGAACATGCCGTAGCCCCGGCTGCCCAGGCCTTGCTCCATCAGGCCCTGCGGGGTGCGGGCGAGTTCTTCTTCGCTGTCGACCTTGCGCACGCGGCCGTACTGCGCCATCAGGAAGGCGTTGGCGACAGGATGCTTGCACACCAGCTCGTGCAGCACGGCGCGGGCTTCGAGCTGGCGGCCTTCGGTGTCTTCCATGGCCTTGCGGCCTTGCACGACCTTGGGCGAGCGCACGGGGAAGCGCTGCTTCACGAGCCGTGCACAGCGCGCCTCGTGCCCCGCCTCGACGATGATCGCGAAGCGGTCGCCACCCATGTAGCCCTCGATGGCGTTCTGCCACGTGCTGCCGGACCGCGGTTCCACCAACTGGGCCAGCAGGTGCGGGCGAGCCTGCGGCAGCTCGCGCTCGATCAGAGCCACGGCCTCGTGGGTGTCGCGCGGGGCCACGCTGCGACCGGCCTGCAGCTGTCGCAGCTCCGCGTCGCGCTGCTCCGCCTCGTCCTTCAAGTTCTTCATGCGCGCACCCGCATCGGCGAGCGCCTGCACGACGGCCGCCTGCACCGACCCGTCGCCCTCGTGGATGCCGCGTTGCAAGGTTGCCAGGCTGGCGTCGAAGGCTTCCAGCTCGAAGGCGGGCAGTTCCACATCGAGCTGGGCCGGGCGAGCGTAGGCCCGGCCCATGTCCGGCCACGGTTTCAGCACACTTGAAGCGGCCGGTCGCAGCGTCTGCACGGCGTCGCCCAGCGCAGGCACGGTCGACAAGTCGAGCGCCAGCAACTGCTCCAACTGCGACGCCATGGCGCCGATGCCGCGCGCCGCCTCCTGCACGCGGGTCCAGTGCAGGCGGAACTGGTCGGATTGCAGCCGGATCTGGTTCTCCAGCGTGTCCTTCTTCTGGGCCACCTCGCTGCCCGACAGGCGCTGCTTCACCGCACCGAGTTGCTCGCGCAGCTCGGTGTCCTGGGCGTCGAGCGAGGCCAGCCTATCGGCTGACTGGCCTTGCCTTCTTTCCTGCATCGCAATCTGACGCTTCACCGAGGCCAGTTCGTCGTGCGCCTCGCTGTGCATGCGCAGCGCGTGGGCGATCGTGGTGACGACGAAGCGGCGAGCTTCCTCGAGCACGGCGTCGGCCCGCTCGCCGGCGGCGTCGAGCCGATCGAGGTTGGCCTGCAGGCGCTCCGCTTCGGCTTTCAGTCCAGCGATGGAACGCATCAACTCGCGCATCTTGTCGAGATCGCGGCTGAAGTCGTGCGGCTCCAGGATCTCGTCACGCACCAGGTCGTTGACGTTGCCCAGTTCCTTGTAGGCCATGGCCTTGACGATGGACTTGGCCGCGCGCACGGCTTCGTTCTCGCCCACCGCCGTCTTGCCCATCAAGGCGCCGTAGAGGTGCTGCAGATAGCCGCCTTTGTCGGGGAAGCGCTGGACCACGGTTTCCTTGCCGGCTTGCAGACGGTGCTGCAACTGCAGATACAACTCCTTGAGCGGCAGTGGCGCATCACCCAGGGCTTCTCCGCCGCGCCGCGCCAGATCCTTCAGCGACAAGGCGCGGCGCACGATGAAGAACTGGGGCTGGCCCTGCAGCACGGCTCGCCGGCCCTCTTCAAAGGCCTCCACGCCGACTAGTGCCGTGAAAGGAGGCGCCTGCTCCTCCGAGCTCTCCGAGGGCTCGAACACGATCCCCACGTAGCTGGTCGAGCGCGTGCGCAGGAACACGCCGTCGGCCTGCTGGCCCAGGGCATAGGCCGCCAGCGTGCGCGGCTCCTTGCCGCCGCGACGGCTCTGCGTGGATTCGTCCTGGCCGATGTTGAACTGCACTAGGTGCTGGTGCGCGGCCGTCAGCAGGGTCTGGATGGCGTCGAGCAGCGTGGACTTGCCCGACCCTGATTCGCCGGTGAGCAGCACGGTGTCGGCGAAGACCCATTCGCGGTCTTCGAGCGAACCCCAATGCCACGTCAGGAGCCGGCCGATCTTCACGGTGAATCGTCCTGATGCGGCGCGGCCGGTGCCGCTGACGCCGGCACCTTGCGGCCGGCCAGCCGCAGTGCGTCGTCCATTGCTTCATCGCTCACGAAGCTCATGACAGGCCGCAACACCGCGAGGCCCATCTGCATGTCGCCAGCATCGTCGCCCTCCACGAAGTGAACGACACGGTGCTTGCGCAGGTCGCGCAGCAGCGCCATGCGCTCGGTGGCCGAGTTCGGCAGCCGGTGCGCGAGCAGCGATACGACGGCCTGCGACAGCTCCTCGAGGCTGATGGCCAGCCGTTCGTCAACCAGTGGCCGCCGGCCGGTGAGCGCTTCGGTGTAGAGAAAGCGCAAGGCGATGACCGCGGCCACGAAGTCGCGCGACAGGCGGGCGCGCAACCGCTTGACGCCATCTTCGTCATCCTCGCCGCCACCTTCGCCCGGTGGGTACAGGCGCAGCAGCCTGGCGTCGGGATCGTGCACCAGCACGAAACCCATGCAGCCGAACCATTCGCGCAGCAACTGCTCGCACTGCAACGCGTCGTCGTAGTGCCGAGCATCGGGCTGCGAGTAGTCGCGCCAGATCACGCCGGTGGCCAGCAGCCGACCGGCCAGTTCTGAAAAACGGGCCGGCTTTACATTGCCGGCGCCTTCGGTGGCAAGCCGTTGTTCGATGAAATGAGCGAGCGATTGCGTCATCGGGACGGGGGTTCGGAAGCGTCGATGGCCGGCGCATCCAGCACATAGTTGTCCGCCGCGAAGAACTCGTTGCGCAGCTGCTCGCCGGTCCTGCGTGCGCGCACGCGCAGCTGGCGACCTTCAGTCGAACGCGCTGCCCCTACGGCGTGCAGCACGCGCACGGCATCCGCTGCATTCTCGACGGGCAGGGTGTCCAGGGCGATAGGACCTCGCTCCAGCAGGGGCAGCAGGCCGCGCAGCACATCGCGGTCGCTGAAGGTGAACGCCGCGGCCTCAGCGCGCCGCAGGACGGCGGATAGCCGGCTCTCGTCATCCACTACGAGCGGCGATTGCACGGCATGGCCTGCCTCGCGGTCACGCACCGTCCAGCGAAGCACACCGCCAGGCAACCGGGTCTCGCTGGTCGCCAGGCGCTCCCCCAGTGCATCCAGCAGGGCCTCGCGCTGCGTTTGCGGCCGCTCCTTCAGCCAGGCCATCGTGCGGCCCAGCGCCGATTCGGCGCCATAGTCCAGCGACAGCGCTTGCCGCAGCAGGCTGGTGAAGCGGCGCACGTAGTTGTTCATTTCCGAGCGCAGCATCGGCAGCTTGAGGCTGCACGCCGCTTCGACCATGTTCTCGATGCGGTCGCACAGCCACAGCAGCGGGCTGCGCCCTTGTACTTCCTGCTCCAGCCACGGAGCTCGCTGAAGCAGGTGGCCATCGGCCAGAGCGCGCAGTTCGCCGTCCAGTGCGCGCACCTGGTCCAGTGCCTCGATGATCTGGCCCCGGTGGCGCTCGGCCGAGTCAGCCACCAGGCGCACCGCGTACTCGCGCATGAAGCGCTTTTCGATGAAGTCGTTGAACTCGTCCCATGCGACCTTCTGCGCCAGGGCCTCGCGAGTGAGGCTCTGAATGAGATGGCGGAAGTACTCGATGTCGTCTTGCAGATCCTGCACAACGCGGCTGGCGAATTCCTGAGCATCCAGCAGTTCGTCTGCGTCTCGCGTGGCGATGAAAGCGGCCAGCGCCTTGCGCGCCGAGCGCATGTTGCGCTGGCGCGTCTTGGTGCGTGAGTCGTCGAGGTTGGCGAAGGTTTCGCTGAAGGCCCTGCCGGCGCGGCTGAGCTTGAGCGTGGGCTTGAGATCGATGGGGTCGCGGTAGTCCTCCAGCCAGCCATGCTCCTTGAGTTTGCGCAGCAGTTCGCCTGCGTAGGCGCGTTCTTCCTCAGGCCGCACCGGTTGTCCGGTGTCGGAGGCCAGTGCGCGCAGCTTGGGATCGGCGAGGGCACGCAGGATGACTTCGAGCACGATGTCGCGGGTCAGCGTTTCTGCATAGTCGGCGTTGGCCCCGTGCACCCGCTCATGCAGCGCGCGCAGGACGGCCGCACAGAGCTCGCGGTTGTCGTGCGTGAGCGGGCGGAAGAAGTGTTCGCGGGGTGGGGCGAAGAACTGCATGGGCTGCGCGATCAGTTGCTTCTGGCCGCCAGAGGTCACTCGATGTTCTGCACCTGCTCCCGCAGCTGCTCGATCGCCACCTTCATTTCCACCGAGATGTTGGTGAGCTCGATGGCCACCGCTTTCGATCCCAGCGTGTTGGCCTCGCGATGCAGTTCCTGCATCAGGAAATCCAGCCGTTTGCCGATCTCGCCGCCCTTCTTCAGCAGGCGCTCGACTTCGTCCAGGTGAGCGCGCAACCGCGTCAGTTCCTCGGCGACATCGATGCGCAGCGCATACGCGGCCGCCTCGTTGATCGCGCGCTCCTGCAGCGTCTGCTCGGAAATCGTCTGCGCCGCGCCCGTGGCGCTCAGCGCCTCCTGCCAGCGCTCGAGGAAGCGCTCGCGCTGACGCTGCACGGCGGCGGGGATCAGCGGCTCGGCCTGTGTGGCGAGGTCCCGCAAAGTGGCGACGCGCTGCTTCAGCATCGTCACGAGCTTGGCGCCTTCGCGCTCTCGCGCTTCCAGGAATCCCTTGATGCACTGGCGCGCCGCCTCGAGCACCGTCTCGTCGTTCGCGGAGGCGCCGGTCGTGCCGGTCTTGCACCAGTTCAAGGCCTCCTGGACGCTCAGCCCCTGTGCCTTCGGCAGCCAGGTCTGCACCTGCGATTCGAGTCGCGCGAGCCGGTTCAACTGCTCCGGCTGCGGGTTCGGCCAGGAACTGTCGGCATCGCGCTGCGTGTTGATGCGCAGCTCGATCTTGCCGCGCTTGACGCTGCCCGAGACCAGCTCGCGCAGCGCGGGCTCGAGCGAGCGCAGCTCGTCGGGCATGCGGAAGCTGAGGTCCAGGAAGCGGCCGTTCACCGAGCGCGCCTCCACCGTGACCGCCAGCGTGGCGGCGGGGCTAGGGGTTTCGCCGGAGTTCGCGGGTTGTGCCGTGGCGCTGGCATAACCGGTCATGCTGTAAACTGGCATCAGCTATCGGTAGAACAATCGAAACCGCGATTATGTCAAAGCCGAAACCGGCGCCCTTGCCCGCAGGCACGGTGGTGGGGGGCTATCAGATCATCAAAAAGCTGGCTGCGGGTGGATTCGGCGTCGTGTATTTGGCCGAAGACCCCGACCATCATTTGGTGGCGCTGAAGGAATACCTCCCCTCGTCCCTTGCAGAACGATCCCCCGGCGAACTCACGCCTCGAGTGAAGCCTGAAAAGCAGCCCCTGTACCGTCTGGGGCTGCGGAGCTTTTTCGAGGAAGGCCGTTCCCTCGCGCAAATTTCGCATCCGAGCGTCGTCTCGGTGCTGAATTTCCTGCGCGAGAACGAGACCGTCTATATGGTCATGAATTACCTGCAGGGCGATACCCTGCAGGATTTCATCGTGACCGCGCGCGATTTGAAGCGCGACAAGGTGTTCCGCGAATCGACCATCCGGTCGCTCTTCGACGAAATCCTCAAAGGCCTGCGCATCGTGCACCAGCACAAGATGCTGCACCTGGACATCAAGCCGGCCAATATCTTCATCACCAACGACAACAAGGCGGTGCTGCTCGATTTCGGCGCGGCGCGCGAGGTGCTGTCCAAGGAAGGCAACTTCATCCGCCCGATGTACACGCCGGGCTTCGCCGCGCCGGAGATGTACCGCCGCGACGGCTCGCTGGGCCCGTGGACCGACATCTACGCGATCGGCGCCTGCATCTATGCGTGCATGCAGGGCTACCCGCCCAACGACGCGCCGCAGCGCCTGGAGAAGGACCGCCTGGGCCTGTCGCTCTCGCGCCTGCGCAACGTGTATTCCGACAACCTGCTCGAAGTGACCGAGTGGTGCATGTCGCTGGACCCGCTGACCCGTCCGCAGAGCGTCTTCGCGCTGCAGAAGGAACTGTCGCGCGAGACCGAGCGCCGCTACACCAAGCTCAGCTTCAGCGAGCGCCTCAAGCTGCAGCTGGAGAACCTGAAGACCGGGGCGAAGGCGTGAAGTTCTCCGTCTACCAGGTGAGCCGCCGTGGCGGCCGGGAGAAGAACGAGGACCGGATGGGGTATTGCTATACCCGCGAGGCCGGCCTCTTCGCACTGGCCGACGGCATGGGCGGTCACCCGGACGGCGAGGTCGCCGCCCACCTCGCGTTGCAGAACGTGGCCGCGCTGTTCCAGCGCGACGCGCAGCCGGTGATCAAGCAGCCCTCGCAGTTCCTCGAGACCGCCGTGCTGCTCGCGCACCAGCAGTTGCTGGCCTACGCCCAGCAGCGCGGCATGAACGACACGCCGCGCACGACCATCGTCGTCGGGCTGATGCAGCAAGGCCAGATCTGGTGGGCCCACTGTGGCGACTCCCGCATGTACCTGCTGCGCGATGCCGAGCTGATCGCCCGCACCCGGGACCATTCCTACAGCGAGCTGCAGGAGGCGCTGGGCCGCCATGCGACCGGCGCCGAGCGCTTCAACCGCCATGTGCTGTTCACCTGCCTGGGCAGCCCCGGCAAGCCGATGATCGACGTCAACGGCCCGGTGCTGCTGCAGAACGGCGACCGCATGCTGCTGTGCTCGGACGGGCTGTGGAGCTCGGTGAGCGACGTGGACATCCTGCGCCACCTGTCGGACAGCCGCTCGGTCGGCGACGCGGTGCCGGAGCTGGTCGAGCAGGCGCTGCGCCAGGCCGGCGCGCGCAGCGACAACGTCACCGCCCTGGCGGTGGAATGGGAAGGCGAGGGCGATGCCCCGGACTCCATCTCCACCCAGGACCTCGACGACCAGGGCTTTGCCTCCACGATCCAGGGCGCGACCCAGGACGTGCAGCTCGACGAAGCCGAGATCGATTCCGCCGTGCGCGAGATCCAGGACGCGATCCGCAAGGCCGGCAAGAAGCCCCACTGAAGGAATTCCCCATGAGCAGCACTGCCAGCCGCCCGAATGGGCGCGCGGCCGACGCCCTGCGTCCGGTCCGCATCACCCGCCACTACACCCGCCACGCCGAGGGCGCCGTGCTGATCGAGTTCGGCGACACCAAGGTGCTGTGCACCGCCTCGGTCGAGGAGAAGGTGCCGCCGCACAAGCGGGGCAGCGGCGAGGGCTGGGTCACCGCCGAGTACGGCATGCTGCCGCGCGCCACGCACACCCGCAGCGACCGCGAGGCCGCCCGCGGCAAGCAGTCCGGCCGCACGCAGGAGATCCAGCGCCTGATCGGCCGCGCGCTGCGCGCGGTGTTCGACCTGTCCAAGCTGGGCGAGCGCACGATCCAGATCGACTGCGACGTGATCCAGGCCGATGGCGGCACCCGCACCGCGGCCATCACCGGCGCCTACGTGGCCGCGCATGACGCGGTGACCTGGCTGCTGGCGCAGGGCAAGATCGCCGCTTCGCCGCTCAAGGACGCGGTGGCCGCCATCTCCGTGGGCATCCACGAGGGCCGGGCGCTGCTGGACCTCGAGTACGTCGAGGACTCCGCCTGCGACACCGACATGAATGTGGTCATGACCGGCGCGGGACACTTCGTCGAGCTGCAGGGCACCGCCGAGGGCGTGGCCTTCACCCGCGCCGAAGTCGACGTGCTGCTGAACCTGGCCGAGAAGGGCATCCGCGAGCTGCTCGTCGCGCAGCGCGAGGCCCTCGGCCTGAAGTAAATCCCGTTCCCGATTGGAGCAAGCGATGAAGTTGGTCCTGGCCTCCAACAATGCGAAGAAGCTGAAGGAACTGCAGGCGCTGTTCGAGCCGCTGGGCATCGAGCTTGTCACGCAGGGCAGCCTCGGCATCCCGGAGGCGGAAGAACCCTTCCACACCTTCGTCGAGAACGCGCTGACCAAGGCCCGCCACGCGGCCAGGGCCAGCGGCCTGCCAGCGCTGGCCGACGACTCGGGCCTGGCGGTCGAGGCGCTGGGCGGCATGCCCGGCGTGCTGTCGGCGCGTTACGCGACGCTGTTCGGCCGCGAGAAGAGCGACGCCGAGAACAACCGCGTGCTGCTCGAGAAGCTCGATGGCATCGAGGATCGGCGCGCACGCTTCGTCTGCGCGCTGGTCGCGGTGCGCTCGGCCGACGACCCCGAGCCGCTGATCGCGCTGGGCCGCTGGCAGGGCGAGATCCTGCGCGCCGAGGAAGGCGAGGGCGGCTTCGGCTACGACCCGCTGCTGTTCATTCCCGAGCTCGGCCAGAGCGTCGCGGCGCTCGGCGCGGAGCTCAAGAACCGCCTGAGCCATCGCGCGCTCGCGTCGCAGGACCTGCTGCGCCAGATGCGCGAGAGCTGGCACCTGGGCTGATCCCGTGGCCGACATCATCCGCATGATGCGGCCCGGCACGCTGACGCTGTCGGCGCTGCCGCCGCTGTCGCTGTACGTGCACCTGCCGTGGTGCATCCGCAAGTGCCCGTACTGCGACTTCAACTCGCACGAGTACCGCGATGGCCGCGAGCTCGACGTCGACACCGCGCGCGCCTACCTGGCCGCGCTGCGGGCCGACCTGGAAGCCGCGCTGCCGCTGGTCTGGGGCCGGCCGGTGGTGTCGGTCTTCATCGGCGGCGGCACGCCCAGCCTCTTCGCGCCGGAGCAGATCGCCGAACTGATCTCCGACCTGCGCGCCCGGCTGCCGCTGGAGCCGGGCTGCGAGATCACGATGGAGGCCAATCCCGGCACCTTCGAGACGGACCGCTTCGCCGGTTTCGCGCAGGCGGGCGTGACGCGGCTGTCCATCGGCGTGCAGAGCTTCGACGACCGCAAGCTGCAGGCGCTGGGCCGCATCCACAGCGGCACGCAGGCGCGCGCCGCGATCGCCGAGGCCGCGCGGTCCTTCGGGACCTTCAACATCGACCTGATGTACGCGCTGCCGGAGCAGACGCTGGCCGAGCTTGACGAGGACCTGGGCACCGCGTTGGCCTTCGATCCGCCGCACCTGTCCGTCTACCACCTGACGATCGAGCCGAACACGCGTTTCGCGAATGCGCCGCCCGAGCACCTGCCCGATCCGGACCTGGCCAGCGACATGCTGGACCTCATCACCGCGCGCACCGGCGCCCAGGGCATGCAGCGCTACGAGGTCTCGGCCTACGCGCGGGACGGTCACCGCTGCACGCACAACACCAACTACTGGCAGTTCGGCGACTACCTCGGCATCGGTGCCGGCGCCCATACCAAGCTGAGCTTCGCGCACCGCCTCCTGCGCCAGGTGCGCTGGCGCGATCCGGCGACCTTCATGCAGAAGGCGTCCGAAGGCCAGGCCGTGTCCAACGAGCACGAGGTCGCGCGCTCGGAACTGCCCTTCGAATTCATGCTCAACGCGCTGCGCCTGCGCGAGGGCGTGACGATGCAGAGCTTCCTCGAGCGCACCGGGTTGCCGCCGTCCGCCATCGCCCAGGCGATGGCACAGGGCCGCGCGAAAGGCCTGCTGGATCCCGATCCGGCCGTGATCCGCGCCACGCCGCGCGGCTTCGACTTCCTCAGCGATCTGCAGGCGCTGTTCCTGGCATCGTGATCGCGTCGCCGCGCGGCGGCGCGGCCGCGGTCATCCGGCCGGTCGACAGGCAGGTCGTGGCGCCGTCGAGCGCCGCGCGCGACTGCGCCGTCTCCTCGTGCAGCCACGCGACGAAGGCCCGCACCGCGGGCTCCTCGCGCGACTTCGGCGTGTAGACGATGTGGTAGCGCTGCGGCTCCTTGAGCATCGCCTGCCGCGGCGCGACGCGCACCAGCCGGCCGTCGAGCAGTGCGTCCGCCGCCAGCAGCTCGCGCGTCAGGCCCACGCCCATGCCCTGTTCGGCAGCCTGCAGCAGGATGCCGAAGTCATTGAAGATCGCCACCGGCAGCACCTGGCGCCGCAGGCCCGCCTGCGCGAACCAGTCCTCCCACTGCGACGCGTCGCCCAGCAGCGGCGCCTGCGCGAGCGCCTCCAGCGGCTGCCCGATCAGCTGATGCGCCAGCGCCGGTGACGCGACCGGCAGCATCGACAAGTCGAACAGAGGTTCGCTGTCGAGTCCCGGCCACGGGCCGAGGCCCTGTCGCAACGCGAGGTCGAATTTCTCCCGCTCCAGGTCGACGAGCCGCGCGGTTGCTTCGATCTCGATCGTGACCTCCGGGTGGCGCGCGTGCCAGCGGCCCAGCCGCGGCAACAACCAGCGCTGCGCGAAGGAGGGCAGCACCGTCACGCGCAGGCTGCGCTGCTCGATGCCATGCGCCGCGGTGGCGGCGCGCAGGCCCTGGTCCAGCTCCTGGTAGGCGCGCTCGACGCCGCGCAGCAGCGCCGCGCCGGCGGCGTTCAGCACCACGCGCCGGCCCTGCCGGTCGAAGACATCGAAGCCCAGCTGCGTCTCCAGCGCGCGGATCTGCTGGCTCACCGCGCTGTGCGTCAGGTTGAGCTCCTCTGAGGCCGCGCGCAGGTTCTGGTGCAGCGCGGCCGCCCGGAAGGCGGCGAGGTACTGGAGCGGCAGGCGGGGGAGTCGCATCGGAAGGGTCCTTGGTCAGGCGGCGGGCGGGGCGACTGTAGCGACTTCCTGGAAAGTCTGGCTGCACAAGGAGGCAAGGATATAGCGTTTGGAGCGCGCTTGTTGGGCACCTAGGATTACCAGCATTTACCCCCGACCAACCCCGATGAACGAAGGAACGACCATGAACGAGCCCGACATCAGCCCCCGTTTCCCGACCGCCTTTGCCGCTCGCTCGCCGGCCTGTTCGCCCACTGCCGCGCCGGTCCGCGCCGCGCATCAGGCCGTCGCCCGCGCCGCCTCGTCCTGCGCGGCCGCCCTGGCCGCCAGCGGCCGACCGGCCCGGCTCACGCCGGAACTGCCGTGCTACGCCTATTCCCCCTGGACGCGCTTCCCGGTGATCGGTCCGGCGCTGACGGTGCTGATCGCGATCGTCTCGGCGCTGGCGCTGGTCTCGAACGCCAACGCCTTCAACGACGTCAATGCTGAACTGCAGATCGCCGCGCGTGAGCAGCGGCTGGCCAAGCAGGAGGCGCAGCAGCAGGCCCGCGCGCAGGCCGAGCGCCGGGCCTTGCTGGTCGCGGCGGGCAATGACCGCGCGACGGCGGTGACGGGAACCGCCCGGGCGCTGCCCGTCGCGGACCGGACGGACGACGCGAAGCCCGGACGCGGCCGGTGAGGCCGGGCGCAGCGGGATTGACCTCCGCCGGCCTGCCGTGAGCGGCAAAGGCAATGCAAACGGGCGCCTCGTCGGCGCCCGTTTGCTGTGGAGCGGGGCCGTCGCGGCCCGCATCCGTCAAAGCGTCAAACTCGTCAAACCCGGTTCAGCGACATGCCCGCGGTGCTGCGCAGCCGCTCGATCAGCCGGGTGGCGATCTGCTGCAGCGGCAGCACCTCGTCGGCGGCGCCGGCGTTGATCGCCTCGCGCGGCATGCCGAAGACGACGCAGGTCGCCTCATCCTGGACGAAGTTGTAGGAGCCGGCGTCCTTCATCGTCTTCATCGCCTTGGCGCCATCGGCGCCCATGCCGGTGAGCATGATGCCCAGCGCGTTCTGGCCGACCACGCGCGCCGCCGAGTTGAACAGCACCTCCACCGACGGCTTGTGCCGGTTGACCGGATCGCCGTCCTGCACGCGCGCGATGTAGTTGGCGCCCGAGCGCTCCACGCTGAAGTGCATGCCCCCCGGCGCGATGTAGCCGTGGCCGGGCAGGATGCGCTCGCCGTCCTGGGCTTCCTTGACGCGGATCTTGCACAGGCCGTCCAGCCGCGCCGCGTAGCTGCGGGTGAAGCCCGGCGGCATGTGCTGCGTGATGCAGACCGCGGGGCAGTCCGCCGGCAGGTTGATCAGCACGTCCTTGGTCGCCTCCGTGCCGCCGGTGGAGGCGCCGATGAAGATGATCTTCTCGGTCGACAGCCGGCCCAGGTTGGCGATCGGCGAGGCCGGCTTGAGGGGCGGCGTCGCGCCGCCGGCCGCGGCGGGGGCGCCCGGCGCCGCGGCCGGCGCGGGCGCGTTCAGGCGGCGGATGTGCGCCTTGGCGGCGATACGGATCTTGTCGGTGATGTCCTGCGCCAGCGCGCGGATGCCGTCGGCCACGCCGATCTTGGGCTTGGCGACGAAGTCCACCGCGCCCAGCTCCAGCGCCTTGAGCGTGACCTCGGCGCCGCGCTCGGTCAGCGTGGACACCATCACGACCGGCATCGGCCGCAGCCGCATCAGCCGCTGCAGGAAGTCCAGGCCGTCCATCTTCGGCATCTCGACGTCCAGCGTGATCACGTCCGGGTTGAGGTTGCGGATCATCTCGCGCGCCGCGAGCGGATCGCTGGCCGCGCCGATGCACTGCATGTCGGGCTGGCGGTTGATGATCTCGGTCAGGATGCTGCGCACCAGCGCGGAATCGTCCACGACAACGACGGTGGTCTTGGCCATTGCTGCTTACTCCTCGGTACTTCCGGCCGCTGCCGTCTCAGAACAGATCGATCGAGCCGCCGGTGCTCGCCACCGGCTGGGCCCGCTGCGCGGCGGCCTTGTCCTGCTGCACCAGCGCATCGGTGTTGGTCGGCGCCAGGCGCTTGACCATCGCCTTGCCGCTCTTCGGAAGGAAACAGACCTTGCGCGGGTACACGTCCATCACGTCCTTGGACACGATGGGGATGCGCTCCAGCTTCAGGAAGTCGATGACGAAGTTGGTGTTGCGCTCGCCGACGTTGATCGTGTTCATGCCCGAGATCACCGCGCCGCCGCCGAAGATCTTGGCCTCCATGCGGCTCTTGGCGGCGCCGCGCTTCATCATCTCGTTGATCAGCAGTTCCATCGCGAAGGAGCCGTAGCGGCCCGAGTCGCCATGCCCCTCGGGCAGCATGAAGTGGTTCATGCCGCCGATCTGCGCGTGGCGGTCCCACAGGCAGGCGGCGATGCACGACCCCAGCGTCGTCATCACCAGCAGGTCGTCGTTGTCGACGAAGTACTCGCCGGGCAGGACCTTGACCGCGGCGTTCTTGAAGTGCGCGTCGTAGAAGAAGAACGAGGCCTCGCCATTCTTGCGGGACACCGTCTTGAGCTGGGCCACGCGCGCCGCGCCGGCGCTGGCCAGCGCCGCGCTTTGCTGCATCGCGGAGGAGGCGGAAGGCAGGGTCATGGGGGTGTTCCGTTAAACGCGTTCGTAGATCGTCTTGCCGCGCAGGCGGAAGAGATCGCGGGAATCGGTGAAGTTCTCGGAATGCCCGACGAACAGCAGCCCGCCCGGACGCATCACCTTGTGGATGCGCTCCAGCACCTTGCGCTGCGTCGGCGCATCGAAATAGATCATGACGTTGCGGCAGAACACGACGTGGAAGGGATCGCCCAGCGACCACGAGGTGTGCATGAGGTTCAGCGTCCTGAACTCGATCATCTTGGCCAGCTCGGGCTTGACGCGGATGCGGCCCTCGTTGGCGCCGGTGCCGCGCAGGAAGAACTGCTTGAGCCGCTGCGGCGAGAGCCCGCGCGATTCGGCCGCGTAGACGCCGCGACGCGCGGTGTTGAGCACGTTGGTGTCGATGTCGCTGGAGATGATCTGCACGCCGGAGCTCGGGCCCAGCGACTCCTGGCAGGTCATCGCGATGGAGTAGGGCTCCTCGCCGGTGGAGGCGGCGCAGCACCAGATGCGGATCGGCTTTCCGGTCAGCGCCTTGAGGTCGTCGTTGAGCGAGACGAAGTGGTGGTCCTCGCGGAAGAACGACGTCAGGTTGGTGGTCAGGCAGTTCACGAACTCCTGCCACTCCTGGTCGCCTTGCGGGCCGCTGACGCCCTCCAGCCATTGGAGGTAGTCGGCGAAGCTGCGATGGCCGGTGTCGCGCAGCCGGCGCGACAGCCGGCTGTAGACCATCGCATGCTTGCCGTCGTGCAGCGAGATGCCGGCGTGCTGGTAGATCAGCTGGCGCACGCGTTCGAAGTCGGCGCGGCTGAAGCTGAACTCGTGATCGATCGCCTCGACCGGGGACGGGGCCGCGAACGAGACCGGTTGACCTGGGCGCATGAGGCTGTTTGGACTTCTTCGAAGGTGAGATGCCGTAGCACCGGATGGCCGCCATTGTCGGCAATCGTTAGTTTGATTGTGTTTGGTCTCTTTGATCTGTGAAAGAGGTGGGGGGAACCCCTCATTTCTGCACGCTCATTAGAGGGGGAAGCCGCTAGACTGCGCCGGAAATTGCCCCTTCCCACCTTGGACGCACCGCACAGTCTCATTGCCGCGCACCAGCTGCGCCTGGATCTGGCCCTGCAGCTGCTGCAGCAGGCCGGCGCGATGCTGCCCGACGCGGAGCCGTATTCGGAACCGTGGCTGCAAGGCATCGTCGACGCGCTGTGCGACCTCTCGAGCAAGGACGCGCTGACCGGCCTGGTCAACCGCCGCAGCTTCGAGATGGCGCTGGGCCGCGAGGTCGATCGGGTGGCGCGTTCCGGCGAACCGGCCCTGCTGCTGATGCTGGACATCGACCACTTCAAGGCGGTCAACGACCAGCACGGCCACGCGGCCGGCGACCTGGTGATCCGCGCGGTCTCGCAGTCGATCGCGCAGACAGTGCGCCCGATGGACACGGTGGCGCGGATCGGTGGCGAGGAGTTCGCCATCATCCTGCCCAACTGCCCGACCTCGTTCGGCGTGGTCGTGGCCGAGCGCATCCGGCAACGGGTGCAGGCGCTGGCCATCAGCCTGGGCGGCGGCCAGCCGCCGCTGACCTGCACGATCAGCATCGGCGGGGCGTTCGCGCCGCAGTGGGTGCGCTCGTCGACGCTGATCTGGACGGAGCGGGCCGACCGCCAGCTCTACCGCGCCAAGGCCGAGGGCCGCAATCGCGCCTGCCTGGAGAGCCATGTGGACTCGCTGGTGAGCGCCGAGGAAAAGGGCATGTTGTTCGCCGTAACGCAACAGGATAGTGAATGAGCATGACAACAGCTCCTGCTGCACCCCAGGCCCGCGGAGGCGCTCGTACCTTGGCCATCACGAGCGGCAAGGGCGGCGTGGGCAAGACCTTCGTCACCGCCAACCTGGCGGCGGCCCTGGCTGCGCGCGGCGAGCGCGTGCTGGTGCTGGACGCCGACCTCGGCCTGGCCAATCTCGACGTGGTGCTGAACCTGCATCCCAAGCTCACGCTGCACGACGTCTTCACCGAGCGCTGCACCCTGGATCAGGCCATCCTGCCGGCGCCCGGTGGCTTCCATGTGCTGCTGGCGGGCTCGGGCATGGTGGAGTATTCGCGGCTGACGCCCGACGTGCGGGACAAGCTGCTGCACATCCTCGAGGTGGTGCGGCCGCGCTTCGACTACGTGCTGCTGGACACCGGCGCGGGCATCTCCGACGTGGTGCTGTTCGCCGTCTCGATGGCGCATGACGTGCTGGTCGTCGCGACGCCGGAGCCGACCTCGCTCACGGACGCGTACGCCACCATCAAGGTGCTGGCGACGCAGCAGGAGCGCCGCCAGGTGCGGCTCATCCTGAACCAGGCCAACCGGCCGGGCGAGGGCAAGCTGATCTGCGGCCAGCTGCAGCAGGTGCTGCAGCGCTTCGTCGGCCCGACGCCGGGCCAGACCTTCAAGCTGGAACTGCTGGGCGAGGTCAAGAACGATCCGATGGTCCGGCAAGCGGTGCTCAAGCGCCAGCTGCTGCTGGAGCATTACCCCGGCTGCGACGCGGCGCAGGGCATCCGCGGGCTGGCCGCGAAGTTGCTGGAACAATCGGCCGGGCATCCCTGAACCTTTCCCGCTTCCAGCGCCCTATTTCAGCGCTTCTTTCAGCGCTCCCTCCCCGATGTCCGATTCCCCCGAGACCGGTGCCGCCGACGGCACCGCGGTCCCCCCGACGGCTGCGCCCGCCACCCCCTTCGAGTGGGTCGGTGGCGAGGACGCCGTGCGGCGATTGGTCGACCGCTTCTACGACCTGATGGACCTGGAGCCGCGCTTCGCGCAGCTGCGCGCGATCCATCCGACGACGCTGGACGGCTCGCGCGACAAGCTGTTCTGGTTCCTGTGCGGCTGGCTTGGTGGTCTGGACCACTTCGTCGAACGCTTCGGGCATCCGCGGCTGCGCGCGCGCCACATGCCCTATCGCATCGGCATCGCCGAGCGCGACCAGTGGATGGCCGCCATGACGCAGGCGATGGCCGAGTGCGAACTCGACGTCGAGTTGCAGCGGCGGCTGGCCGCCTCCTTCGCCCACACGGCGGACTGGATGCGCAACGTCTGAGGCCGCGCGGGTCGGCGCCGCGTGGCGCTGGGGACGGTCCGGTTCGCTTGCCGGCGGGCCGAAATGATGTAAACGGCGCGACCAGCGTGCATATCTGACACCGACGCCGGCCGCGACGGGCTGGCGGTGAACACGGCGCGGGCGGCTTCGTCTACTGTCGCGTCCATCATGTCCACGCTGTTCCACGACGATGAGGTCGGCATCGAAGCCAATCCCGACCTGATGCATGTCCGGATCGACGACGGCCGCCTGTGGCTGTCCGAAGACGCCCGGGAAGACATCGAGGTCTGCGCCGGCTTCTGCCCGGACACGGACAGCCCGATGCAGATGCTCAACTTCCTGCGCGCCGCCTGCGTCCGCCTGCAGCACGTCGACATGGACGGCGAGGACGCCGAGCACGCCTTCATGTCCTTCTGCGTGCTCAAGGGCCTGGAGCACGCGATCGAGACCCACTGGCAGGGCGCCGACTCGGTCGGCGAGTTCCGTCCCGAGCGCCTGCTGATGGCCTTCACCACGCCGGTCTCGCCTTACAGCAGCCTGATGCTGCACTGACCGCAGCGGCGCTCCGCCGCCCGGAATCCCCCACAGGAACGAAGCGCCGACCACGGCGCGCCGACCCTCAGGTCGCGTTCAGCAGGACCATCAGCGCCCCGGCCCCGCCGTCGCTGGCGCGGGCCTGCACGAAGGCCAGCACTTCCTGCTTCTGCACCAGCCAGCGCCGCACCCGGGCCTTGAGCACGGGTTCGCGCCCGGGCGAGCCGTTGCCCTTGCCATGCACGACGCGCACGCAGCGCAGGCCGCGCCGGGCGCTGTCGTGGATGAACTGGCCCAGGACCTCGCGGGCCTGGTCGCGTCGCAGGCCGTGCAGGTCGATCTGCGCCTGCAGCGCCCAGTGGCCCCGTCTGAGCTTGCGCACCGACTCGGCCGAGATCTCCGGCCGGCGGAAGGACAGCGTCTCGTCGGTCTCCAGCAGCGAGTCCACGTCGAAGTCGTCCGACAGCGCCTGTTGCCAGGCTCTCTGCTCGTCGAGTTCGCGCTGGCGCGGCTCGGGCTCGGGCCGGCCGTGGCGCAGGATCGCGCGGTTCGGATCGGGCAGCGGCACGACCGGACCCACGGTGAGCTCGAAGACGCGGGCCTCCTGCTCGCGCAGCCGCGCCAGCGCGGCCTCGCGCTCGCGGCGTTCCTCTTCCGCGCGTTGGCGGAGCTTGAGTTCTCGGTGCAGCGTCTGCAGGTCTTGCAGGCTGCGCAGTCGGTCGGTCACAGCAGGCCCAGGTCGGTCATCGAAGCGGGCTGGCCCGCGCCGACGATGAAGTGGTCCAGCACCTTCACGTCGACCAGGGCCAGCGACTCGATCATCGCGCGCGTCAGCTGGACGTCCTGCGGCGATGGATCGGTGCGGCCCGAGGGGTGGTTGTGCACGAGGACGACGGCGGCGGCGTCCAGGGTCAGCGCGCGCTTCACCACCTCCCGGGGATAGGCAATGGTATGGGAAAGGGTGCCGTGGAACAGCGTCTCCAGGGCGATCAGCCGATGCTGGGTGTCGAGGAACATCACGGCGAAGCATTCGGCGCGGCGGGCGTCGTACTCGAGGCGCAGGTAGTCGCGCACCGCCTGGGCGGACTCGAAGACCGGCCCGTCGGCCAGCGCGTCGCGGAACGCGCGCCGGGCGATCTCCAGCACCGCCAGCAGCGCGGCGCGCTTGGCCGGCCCCAAGCCCTTGATGCCGGCCAGCGCGGCGGCGGGTTCGCGCAGCAGCCCGCGGAAGCCGCCGCACTCGTCCAGCACGTCCCGCGACAGGCGCAGGACGGAGCGGCCCGGCAGGCCGGTGCGCAGCAGGATGGCGAGCAGCTCGGCGTCGGCCAGGGCGGACGGCCCCAGGGCGACGAGCTTCTCCCGCGGGCGCGTCTCGGGCGGCAGGGCGGCGATGGCGGAGCCGGCGGGACGGGCGGCAGCGACGGCACCGGCGGCAGCGGTGGACGGGGAGGAAGACACGGCGAGAACGGTCATGGCGGGACTCGGAGGAAGGACCACGGCGCTCCAGCCTAAAATCGCGCCTCGTTTCCCAAAATCCCCCTGACTAGTGAACCTCGTTCAACCAGGATCCTTCCTGACCCTGCATTACCGGCTGAGCGGGCCGGACGGCCAGGACCTGATCAACACCTTCGCCGACAAGCTGCCGGCCACGCTGACGCTGGGCGCCGGCGAGCTCGCGCCCGCGATCGAGGCCCGGCTGATCGGCCTGGCCGAGGGCACGCACACCCGCGTCGAACTGGCGCCCGGCGAGGCCTTCGGCGAGCGCAACCCGGAGCTGCTGCAGCGCGTCAAGCGCAGCCTGATGCGCGAACTGGGCGATCCGGACGAGCAGTACCACGTCGGCGACGTCGTGCAGTTCCCGACGCCGGACGGGCAGGGGCAGTACGCCGGTGTCGTGCGCGAGCTCGGCGAGGACTGGCTGTTGTTCGACTTCAACCACCCGTTGGCGGGACAGCCCGTCAGCTTCGAGGTGCAGCTGATCGGGGTGCTGTGATGACGGACGTGACCATGGACAAGGACATCGTGCTGGCGGAGCCCCGCGGCTTCTGCGCCGGCGTGGACCGCGCGATCGAGATCGTCGAGCGCGCGCTGAAGAAGTTCGGCGCGCCGATCTACGTGCGGCACGAGATCGTGCACAACACCTACGTCGTCAACGACCTCAAGGCCAAGGGCGCGATCTTCATCGAGGACCTGGCCGAGGTGCCTCCGGGCGCGACGCTGGTGTTCTCGGCGCACGGCGTCAGCCAGGCGGTGCGCAAGGAGGCCCAGCAGCGCGGCTTCCAGGTCTTCGACGCCACCTGCCCGCTGGTGACCAAGGTCCATGTCGAGGTGGCCAAGCTGCATCGCGAGGGCTACGAGTTCATCATGATCGGCCACAAGGGCCACCCCGAAGTGGAGGGCACGATGGGCCAGCTCAGCGACGGGATCTACCTGGTCGAGGAAGCGTCGGACGTGCCGCACGTGCGGGTCAAGGACCCGTCGAAGCTGGCGGTGGTGACGCAGACGACGCTGAGCGTGGACGACGCGGCCGAGATCCTCGCCGCGGTGAAGCGGCATTTCCCGCAGGTCCGCGAGCCGAAGAAGCAGGACATCTGCTACGCCACGCAGAACCGCCAGGACGCGGTGAAGGTGCTGGCGCCGCAGGTGGACGTGGTGGTCGTGGTGGGCAGCCCCACCAGCTCCAACAGCAACCGCCTGCGCGAACTGGCCGAGCGTCTGGGCACGCCGGCCTACATGGTCGACGCCGCCGAGGACGTGCGGGGCGAGTGGCTCGACGGCCGCTCCAAGGTCGGGCTGACGGCGGGCGCCTCGGCGCCGGACGTGCTGGTCCAGGCCGTGATCGCGCGGCTGCGCGAACTGGGCGCGACGACGGTGCGCACGCTGCCGGGCGTCGAGGAACACGTGCGCTTCCCGCTGCCGATGGGGCTGGGCGACAAGTCGATGGCCGAGGTCACCAGCGATCGATCTTGATCGCCGCGGCCGGTCCCCGCGCGGGGCCGCCGCCTGACTCTCCGCTGACCTTCCTGAACCGACTCCCCCATTCGAGCGCCGGTGCTCCCCCATAGGACCGCCACTGGCGCAGGACACGAAAGACACACCATGCTGGACATCACCCTGCTGCGCAAGGACCTGGACGCCGTCATCGAGCGCCTGCAGCTGCGCAAGAACCCGCAACCCTTCCTGGACGTCGAGCGCTTCAAGGCGCTGGAGGCCGAGCGCAAGCAGGTGCAGACCCGCACCGAGGAGCTGCAGGCCAAGCGCAACCAGCTGTCCAAGCAGGTCGGCATGCTGAAGGGCAAGGGCGAGGACGCCAGCGCCGTGATGGCGGAGGTGGGCGGCATCGCCGACGAGCTCAAGGCGGGCGCGGACAAGCTGGAGCTGATCCAGCAGGAACTGAACGGCATGCTGATGGGCGTGCCCAACCTGCCGCATGCCAGCGTGCCGGCCGGCGCGGACGAGACCGGCAACGTCGAGGTGCGCCGCTGGGGCACGCCGCGGAGCTTCGATTTCCCGGTCAAGGACCACGTCGACCTCGGCGCGCCGCTGGGCCTGGACTTCGAGACCGGCGCGAAGCTGTCGGGATCGCGCTTCGCGTTCCTGAAGGGGCCGGCGGCCCGGCTGCACCGCGCGCTGGCGCAGTTCATGCTGGACGTGCAGACGACCGAGCACGGTTACACCGAGTGCTACACGCCCTACATCGTCAACCGCGAGATCCTGGAGGGCACCGGCCAGCTGCCCAAGTTCAAGGAGGACATGTTCTGGGTGCTGCGCGGCGGCGACGACGAGCAGCAGGAGCAGTACCTGATCTCGACCTCGGAGATCTCGCTGACCAACACCGTGCGCGAGAGCGTGCTGAAGGCCGAGGACCTGCCGGTGAAGCTGACGGCGCACAGCCCGTGCTTCCGCTCGGAAGCGGGTTCGGCGGGGCGCGACACGCGCGGCCTGATCCGCCAGCACCAGTTCGACAAGGTCGAGATGGTGCGCATCGAGCAGCCCGAGCGCAGCATGGAGGCGCTCGAGGAGATGACCGGCCACGCCGAGGCGGTGCTGCGCAAGCTGGGCCTGCCGTACCGCACCGTGCTGCTGTGCGCCGGCGACATGGGCTTCGGCTCGACCAAGACCTATGACCTGGAGGTGTGGGTGCCGGCGCAGAACACCTATCGCGAGATCAGCTCCTGCTCGAACATGGGCGACTTCCAGGCCCGTCGCATGCAGGCGCGCTTCAAGAACGCGCAGGGCAAGAACGAGCTGGTCCACACGCTGAACGGCTCGGGCCTGGCGGTGGGGCGGACGCTGGTGGCGGTGCTGGAGAACTACCAGCAGGCCGACGGCAGCGTTGCCGTGCCGGAAGTGCTGCAGCCCTACCTGGGCGGGCTGAAGGTCCTGAAGGCCTGAGGCGGCGCGCCGCGGCGGCGGCGGCGTTCGCACAATCTCCAAAGACTTGTTGCCAAGGCTCGGAAAACCTCGCTATACTCTTAGGCTTACTCGCTGACAACCACGGTGAGCACCGAATCAGGAGAGGTGGCAGAGTGGTTGAATGTACCTGACTCGAAATCAGGCGTACGGTAACCCCGTACCGGGGGTTCGAATCCCCCCCTCTCCGCCAAGATGCTTGTGAATCAAGCAATTAGAAAACCCGCCTCGAGCGGGTTTTCTTTTTGGTCGGGCGAAATCCTGAAAACTCCGGGGCCAGTTTGTCGGAGCGCCGGCGCGAGGGATTGAATCAGCCGATCATCACGCGCGCTGGCGTTCAACGCAAATGCAGCGAGCCCAGCGTCATCGGCCGGCTGGCGGCGAGGCGGGGCGCCTCGGCCAGCATGTTGAGGTCGGTGAGGAAGCGCTCGAACTCGCGCCCCTTGTCGTAGAAGGCGTTCGCGCCGTTCTGCACGCACAGCGGAGCGTAGATCTCCGCCTCGCGGTTGCTGAGGACCAGGATGGTCCCGCCGAAGCCGGCCATCCGGAGCTTGCGCAACACCTCCAGCCCCGATCCCGAAGCCAGTGACAGGTCCAGCACGACCACGTGCGGCCGCGTCAGGCCGACCGTGCACAGTGCTTCGGCCTCCGTCGCAGCGATGCCGACCACCGACAGGAAGGGCTGCTCCTTCAGCGCCGCCAGCAGGTGCTTGCGCACCAGCGGCGAGTCTTCGACGAGAACGACTTTCATGATGGTGTCAATTTTGCGCTTTTCGAATTGACAAAATCATGTGGAAAACCGAGGGGGCTCGGGCGCACGTGAATTTGTGGAGCGCTCAGCCCCCATTCAGGGGCGCGGTGGCAGACTCCGCGACGGTCCTCTTCCAGGAGCATTGCCGTGAGCCTTTCCCTTGAGACCTTCGACGCGATCGTCATCGGTGCCGGCCAAGCCGGCCCGGCGCTGGCCGAGCGGATGTCGCAAGCCGGCTGGCGGGTCGCCGTCATCGAGCGCTCGCGCGTCGGCGGCACCTGCGTGAATACCGGCTGCATCCCGACCAAGGCGATGGTCGCCAGCGCGCATGCCGCCTGGGTCGTGCGCGAGGCCGCACGCTGGGGCGTGCGCCCGCCGGAGCGCTTCGGCGTCGACCTGCCCGCGGTGGTCGCGCGCAAGGACCGCATCTCCGGCCAGTCGCGCCGCAATGTCGAGCAGTGGCTGCGCAGCATGGCGAACGTGGAACTGGTCATGGGCCACGCGCGCTTCGTCGATCCCCACACGATCACCGTCGGCGAGCGCCGGCTGAGGGCCGACCGCTTCTTCCTCAATGTCGGCGGCCGGCCGGCGCAGCCCGGCGTCGAAGGACTGGACGCGGTGCCCTGGCTCACCAACGCGTCGATCATGGCGCTCGAGGAACTGCCTCGGCATCTGGTGGTCGTCGGCGGCAGCTACATCGGGCTGGAGTTCGCGCAGATGTTCCGGCGCTTCGGTTCGGCGGTCACCGTCGTGCAGCGGGGGCCACGATTGGTCCCGCGCGAGGACGCCGACGTGGCCGAGGCGCTGCGCGGGATCCTGGAGCGGGAAGGGCTGACGATCCGCACCGGCGCCGAATGCGTGAAGCTCGCGCCGGCCGACGAGGGCGTCGCCGTGCGGGTGAACTGCCAGACCGGCGAGCCGGAGGTCCGCGGCAGCCACGTGCTGATCGCGACGGGCCGCCGGCCCAACACCGACGACCTCGGCCTGGACCAGGCCGGCGTGCGCGTGGACGAGCGCGGTCATGTCGTCGTCGACGACCGGCTGCGCAGCAGCGTGCCGCACATCTGGGCGCTCGGGGACTGCAACGGCCGCGGCGCCTTCACCCACACCGCCTGGAACGACTTCGAAGTGGTCGCGGCCAATCTCTTCGACGGCGCCGAGCGCGGCATCGGCGATCGGGTCGTGACCTATGCGCTGTACACCGATCCGCCCCTCGCGCGCATCGGGCTGAGCGAGCGCGAGGTGCGCGCGAGCGGTCGCGCGGCGTTGATCGGCACGCGACCGATGACGCGGGTGGGCCGGGCGATCGAGAAGGGCGAGACCGAAGGTTTCATCAAGCTGCTGGTCGACGCGGGTTCGAAGGCGATCCTCGGCGCGACGGTGCTGGGCGTCGATGGCGACGAGGCGGTGCAGTCGCTGCTCGATGTCATCGCGTCGAAGCGGCCGTACACCGAGGTGACGGCCGGCGGCGTGCGCATCCATCCCACTGTCAGCGAGCTGCTGCCGACGGTGCTGCAGTCGCTGAAGCCCTTGCCGCCGGCGACTGAGCCGGGCTGAGCGCGCCGCGCTCGCGGGTATGGGGTTTGCCAATCGGGGAAACACCGCGACTGGCGGTTGTGAAAGGCCGCCGATGAACCGTCCCGCCGCTCGCCGTCCCGGCACGATCCCCGCGCTGCCCGCCGTTCCCGTGGCGGCGTCGGCCGGCGCAGGGGCGACGTCGCAGGCGGTGCATGTGGTCGAGGTCGTCGGTGCCGTGCCGCCGGACGAGGCGAACGAGGACTCGCCCTCGGGCCTGGCCTCCGCCGCCGACCGGCTCGGCGCGACCGAACTGGTGGAGCGCCTGCTCGAGCGCCTCGGTCCGGACGATGGCCTGCGCTTCACCGTCGTGTGTCCCGCCGACGGTGCGTTCGCGGAACGGATGCGGAGCCGGGGCGCCGAGGTCGTGATCGTCGCGATGCCCGACGACCCGCCCTGGCACGCGATCCAGGTGCTGGTGGGGCTGATCCGGAATCGGCAGGCGGACGTGCTGCACGCGCATTTGCCGAACGCTCACCGGCTGGCCGGCCTGGCGGGCGGCATCACGCGCACGCCGGTGCTCAGCTCGGTGCAGGGGTCCCAGCTGGACATGCCTGACCTCGAGGTGCACCGGCTGATCGCGAGCCAGCTCAGCGTCGTCAGCGAGGCCAGCTATTTCCATGCGCTGGGGCTGGGCATCGCGCAGGAGCGCATCAGCCTCGAGCCCTTCGACGCGCAGGCGGACGAGGACGCGATGGCTGCCAGCCTCGACGCGCTGGGCGAGCGCCTGCGCGGCGTCGCGGCGCAGGCGGCGGTTGCCGGGTCCCGCGGCGCGGCGCAGGCGCGCGCGCTCACGCAGCCGCTGACGCCCGAGCCGGTGCCCGCGACAACGGCGGGCGCGCCGGCGGTGCGGGCGGTGCTCGATGAACTCGTGCCGGGCAGGACGCGGACGGTGGTCCGCGACCGGTGACCCGGCCGCGCCGATGCGCGCGGGCATCGGGATTGCCGGTCAATGCCTGCAAGGACGGCCCGTCGATCCGCGATGCGACGCGGGTTCGCGACCGTTCCCGGCAAGACCTCGACCCTCAGCTTCCAAGGAGATCCACCATGAACTCACGTTCCAAGATCACCACCGTGGCGATGGCGATCGCGCTGGCGTCCGGCGTCGGCTTCCTGCATGCACAGAGCGGCGGCCAGGGCGGCAGCTCGGGCTCGGTCGGCGCCCGCGACCAGACCCAGGATCCGCTGTCCAACAACAATGACCAGAACAAGGCGCCGCCCGCGACCCCCGCGGCCAACCCGAGCACCGGTCAGCCCGCGACGACCAACGACTGGCGCAACAGCCAGCCGGCCACCGGCAGCGACTACAACGGCAACAACACGACGACCGACCAGCGGCAGGACCCGAGCGTGAGAACGCCGACGCAGCCGATGAACCAGGGCAGCACGTCGACCATGGGCAGCGACACGTCGACCACCGACATGTCGACGAACAGCTCCGACAGCAACCTGCCGGCGCGCGCCGACCGCAACTGATTCCGCTGTCGTCACCCACCCCGCAGGCGACCCACGGGTCGCCTTTTTCCTTGCTGCAAATGCGGCGGGCGAGGCGCGGGGACCGACCAACCGCCGGCCGCTTCAGCGGGTTCTGCGCGCGAGCCACACGCCGATCGCGACCAGCGCCATGCCGGCCATCGCCAGCCCGCTCAGCGTCTCGCCGAACAGGGCCCAGGCGATCAGCGCGGTGGTCGGCGGCGTCAGGTAGAAAAGGCTTGCGACATTGACCGCGCTGCCGCGGCGGATCAGCAGGTTCAGCAGGCTGACCGCGCCCAGCGACAGCACCACCACCAGCCAGCTCAGCGCGAAGATGAACTGGCCGGTCCAGCGCACCTGCATCGTCTCGGTCGCGGCCGCGATCGCGGCGGTCACCAGCAGGCTGGGCACGAACTGGATGATCGAGCCGGTGCGCAGGTCGAAGGAGGGACAGAACTTCTTCTGGTAGAGCGTGCCGGCGGTGATGCCGACCAGCGCGACCACGGCGGGCAGCAGCATCGTCACCAGCGCGCCGCCGGCGACCGCGGCCACCTTCTGCGCCACCACCAGCCCGACGCCGAGGAAGCCCAGCGCCAGCCCCAGCCATTGCAGGCGGTCGATGCGCTCGCCGAGGAAGGCGCGCGCGCCCAGCGCGGTCACCAGCGGCTGCAGGCCCACCACCAGCGCGGTGATGCCGGCCGGCAGCCCGTGCGAAATGGCGGTGAAGACGCCGCCCAGGTACACGCCGTGGACCAGCAGCCCCGTGACCGCGATGTGGCCAAAGGCGGCGGGCGAGCGCGGCCACGGCGCGCGCAGCAGCAGGACCACCGGCAGCATCAGCACGATCACCGCGGCGTAGCGCCAGGCGAGGAAGGTCAGCGGCTCCGCGTCGGGCAGGCCGAACTTGGCGCCGATGAAGCCGGTGCTCCAGACGGCGACGAAGAGCAGCGGCAGCCAGCTGCCGGCGGCGTCCTTCGCGACGGCGTCCCGCGGCGACATCGCCGCGACGGGCGCGGAGGAAGCAGGCGGCGCGACGGGCGACGACGCGGCCGATGGCGACGCTTCGGGCGGTGAGGGCGGAGTGCTCATGGGCCTCGATGCTAGCGAGGCGTTGTCGCGGACCGGGCGACTACCGCGCCCGTCGCTCGGCGGCCCGGTCGACCGGCGCGGACGCCCTCAGCGCTGCACCAGCGCGAGCTTGACGCCCAGTCCCACGAAGGCGGCCGCGAAGCCGCGGCGCATCCAGCGCAGCACCGGCGGGCGGGACAGCACGCGGTCGCGCATCGCGGCGGCGAAGACGCCATAGACCGCGAACACGCCGAAGGTCATCGCCATGAAGACGAGGGACAGCTCGAGCATCAAGGGCGTCGGGCGGGGCTCGTCGTGGGCGATGAACTGCGGCAGGAAGGCGACGAAGAAGATCGACAGCTTGGGATTGAGCAGGTTCACCAGCACCGCGTGGGCGACGATCTCGCGCGCGGAGCGAGACCGTCCGGCCGTATCGATGGCGAGCGCGCCGCGCTCGCGCAGCGACATCCAGGCCATGTAGAGCAGGTAGGCGACGCCGGCGTACTTCACGAGGTCGAAGGCGAGCGCGCTCGCATGCAGCAGCGCGGCCAGGCCGGTGATCGCGGCCAGCATGTGCGGCACGATGCCGAGGGTGCAGCCGAAGGCGGCCGCGAGCGCGGCCCGTCCGCCGCTGGACAGGCCGGCGGCGAGCGTCACCAGCGCGCCGGTTCCGGGCGAGGCCACGACGATCAGCGAGGTGACCAGGAACTCGGGATTGGAGAGCGAGGAGAAGGGCACGGCGGACCTCGATGCGATGGCTGCGGAGAGGTCATGGTCGGGCCGCGAGGGGCGGCGCGTCTTGGACGAAATTGCAGGGCCGGGCGGCTTAGCGCAGCGCGGCCGCGTAGACGCCGGGCGGGATGCCGAAGCAGCGGACGAAGTGGCGCGTGAGGTGGCTCTGATCGCAGAAGCCGCTGGCGGCGGCGGCCTCGGCCAGCGGGGTGCCCAGATCGATGAGCCGGCGCGCGCGCTGCAGGCGGCGCTGGACGAGGTAGGCATGCGGCGGCAGGCCGGTCGCGCGGGTGAAGGCGCGCAGGAACTGGAAACGGCTCAGGCCGGCCTCGCGGGCGAGGTCGGCGAGGCTCGCCGGGGAGGCGAGCTCGTCATCGAGGCGGGTGCGGGCGGCGGCGATGCCGGAAGGGAGCGCGGTCGGCGCTGGCGCGCGGGGACGGAGCAGGCCCTGGAGCAGCAGCACGAGCGCGGAGTCGGCGCGCAGCGTGTCGGCCGCGGCGGCGGGCTCCGAGGTCATTGCGCGGAAGAGCGCCTCGAAGCGGGCGGCGATGCGGGCGTCGTGGAGGGCGGGGTGGTGGAACTCGACGTCGCGTGTGGGCGCGTCCTCGGCGATGTCGGCCAGGAGGTCCATCACCAGTTCCGGCGAGAGGTAGAGCATGCGCCAGGCGCGCCCACGGTCGCCGATGGGCAGGCCGTCGTGGACCTCGCCCGGGTTGACGGTGATGAGGTCGCCGGGGCCGGCTTCGACGATGCCGCGGCCGCTGGCGGACTTCTGAGCGCCGCGGTCGATCAGGCCGATGCCGAACTCGTCATGGATGTGACGGGAGAAGGCGCGCGCGGTGTCGGCGCGGACGATGTCGACGCCGGGGATCGGGCAGGGGAGGCGGGTGAAGGCGGCGCCGCGAGGCGCGGAGTCAGCGGACATCGAGGAGTTCCAGCGTGCGCGGATCGGGCTGGCCATCGTAGAAGCGGTCGAGGGCTTCGAGGAAGACGGCGTCGTTGCCAGAGGCGCGCACGAAGAGCGTCAGCGAGGAGCGAAACTTCAACGCGTCGACCTGACCAAGGATCTGCTCGGCGGATCGGGTGCGGTGGGAGCTCATCAGCGTCACGCATTCGCGAAGACGCGGGCCGAGGACCGGGTGGGCCAGAAAAGCGGCGGCTTCGTCGAGGGATTCGATGCCGTAGAACTGGGCCGTGCTGCTGAGACCCAGGCCGCGGAGCTGCGGGAAGAAGTACCACATCCAGTGGCTGATCTTGCGACCGCGCTTGAGCTCGCCGAGGACGTCGGCGAGTTGAGGAGACTGGGCGTCGAGGAAGCGGTCGAGGTCGAAGGGGGCCGGCATGGCGGTCGTGGATGGGGCTGGATTCCGCGCACTCTAGCAAGGGGACGCCTGAATCGGAGGGAACCCATTTGGTGGAAGGAGTTCAGCCGACGGCGGTGGTTCTCCTCACGATTGATGAGATGCGGCAATCCTTTGAGGGTTCCTCCGATGCGCCCGAGGCAGCGCCTCTTTCAGACTGAAGTTTTCAAAGGGAGGAGACCCGTATGGCGCAGATCATTTCTCGGCGTTTGCTCGTGCTGGGCGGATTGCTCGCGCTCGGCCTTGGATCAGCAGAAGCCAAGGGTCGGCGTGGTGGTGGAGGGCGAGGCGGCAGCCGCGGTGGCCGTGGAGGAGCGGGCGGAGGCGGTGGTAATAGCGGCGATTGCGGCTCGCGTGGAGGACCGGGAGGGCCTCGCGATAAGAACGGGAAATGCCCGGGGTGGCGGAAGTGATTCTTTCGGTTGGGCTCACCGAAATTTGCTTGCCGCGAATTCTCGCGGCGGGCCGCAGAAACGAAAAAACCGCCACTCGGGCGGTTTCATTCTGGGTATGAGGTTGACGAGCCTTACCCTCGGCACTGGTCACAACGGTTAGGGCTGCTTGGTTCCCCACCTGACCCGGTTGGCCGCGCTTCCATGCGAGGAGGCCCGTCAGCGGCGGATTCTAGCCGAGCTTTCCGAGCCCTCCGGCCGCGCGCTCCCCGGGCGTGCATCTCCGCACGCCACGCGTGCGAACACCGCCGCCCCCGGGTCGACGTGCCCCGCGGGCCTGTGGTTAAATCCGCCCCGGACCTCGTGGGACGCGCTCCCGCCCAGGCCATCGCCGATTTACCAACTACTTGCGGGCGATTCACAAATGCGGCTAAAGCGTTGCGGTTCCGATTGCCCCCGGGCCGGCAAACGCCGGTGACCACTGTGGGCTCTCGGAGTTTTTTCATGTCCGCTCGTCTGGCTCAGTTCGATTCGCTGCTGACCCGCCGCCGTGCCGCTCACGGCACCACCGCGCCCACCCAGCCGCTGCGCACGCTGCGCGACCCCTGGGACGAGCCGGTCGCCGAGTTCTCCCGCTTCCCCTCCGATCTCGAATTGCTCAAGGCCGCCCATCGCCTGCAAGGCGACGACTGGATTGGCCCGCTCGCCGACGACGCCCACGCCCAGCGCCTGAATGCCGTCTGGCGCCTCGCGCTGCTGCGCGCCGATCGCCACGGCCAGGCTCGCGTGTCGCGTGAGGTCGGCCCGCAATGGATCAGCGCCCCTCACGCCGCGCGACCTGGCGAGCGTCCCGCCGAGCTGCGCCGCGCGCTCCAGGCCGCGGCCGTCCGTCAGCTCTGGCAGTCGGGCTGGAAGCTGGTCGGCTGATCCGCCACGCAAGCGGAGCGCTCGCCACGCCGTCACGCCGACGGGAGCCGCTCCGCCAACCAGGCCTCGGTCGCGTAAGGGAAGGCGATCGTCGGCGCTCTCAGTTCGGCGAAGCGATCCCGCAGCGCCCGCAGCCGCTGCGCGACCGCGTGCTGCTCGGTCTCCGGCAGCGACGCGATGAAGCTCACCGACAGGATCCGATCGATCACGACCTGATCGAAGGTCCCCACGTGGCTGTGCGGCAGCACCGTCCGCTGCAGCGGCCCGAACAGCGACTGCCCCTCGAAAGGCTGCTTCCACGTCCCCTTGTAGAAGCGCGGCGCATCGCCCTCATAGGGGGTGATGATCTCGGTGATCGCGGCGACCCAGTCGCGGGACTCGTCCCTCACGTTCCACACCAGCCCCAGTCGCCCACCCGGCCGCAGCACGCGATGCATCTCGCGCAGCGCCTGCGCGTTCGCGAACCAGTGGAAGGCCTGTGCGCAGACGACCACGTCCGCCGCGCCATCCTCCAGCGGGATCGCCTCCGCCGTCCCGCCGAGCGCCCGCACGTCAGGCAGGCTTTCCGCGAGCCGCGCCCGCATCGCGTCGACCGGCTCGACCGCCGTGATCGACGCGCCCGTACGCGCCAGCAGCTTGGTGAACTTGCCGGTCCCCGCGCCGAGATCGACGACGCGCGCGCCCTCGCGGGCGCCCAGCGTCGCGTCCAGCCATTCGGCGAGCGCTTCCGGATACTCCGGGCGGCCACGCTGGTAGCTGTCCGAGGCGCTGGTGTAGCCGCGCTGCGCGGCGTCGTGGATGGGGCGGGCGGAAGTCATCGGCCGATGCTACGCCCGGCATGGCTCGTGGACGTCAAGGCCCTGTGGGCGCCGCGTGCGCGCGGTGGCTCAGAGCCCGAGCAAGACCTGGCGCGTCATGGACACCGCCATGACGTAGCCGAGCGCGACCAGCGCCAGCAGATAACCGACCACGCGGAACTCTCCGCGTCCGATGCCCCAGTGCCCGAGTGCGAAGTACGCGCCGAGCGCGATGAACTTCGCCGTCATCCAGGGCTCGTAGCGCGGGTCGTGGTGCATCGCGCCCCACAGGCTCAGCCCGGACACCACGATCAGCACATGGCTGCTGAACACGAGCGTGCGGAGCCGCTCGTCCATCACCCACGCCGCGCCGAATTGATGCGCCAGCCCACGTACCAGGAACAGTCCGACGCTGCACCACGCGAGCAGCGCATGCATCTCGACCATCGGGCCATAGAACCAGTCCATGAGCGCGGAGCTTCGTCACCCGGGCGGGGGATGTCAATCCGGGGAACGCGGGGCAGGGCCCAAGAGGCCGAGCGACTTCCCTCCAAGGTGGGCCCGCTTCAACCCCCCGCCAGGAACCACTTTGAGTCATGGCAGGACGCGCCGCGATTTCGAGAATGGGCGCCTTCCATCGACGTGGGTCGGTGAGTCGAAAGGTCGTGAAGATGATTGATCAAGTGGAATGCAAGCCGAGCGGTGTGCTGGCCGCGTCGGGCAGGGAGGCGGAGTGGCCACACTACCGCTGGGTGAGGGTCGACAGCAAGGCCCAGCCGCCCTACAAGTTTCATCCGTGCCTCAATCCCTGCGCGCCGTCCGAATGGCCCTACGACTTGCAGGCGCTGCGCGGCACGGAGGATTGGAGCGACATCATCGAATGGTTCTTGTCGAGGCATCCTGCCGTACCCCGCGAAGACGTACGGCACTTCGAAGAGGAGCTGATTCGGTGTTCACGAGGCCGTCAGATCAGCGTGGAGATCAGGCGGGATCCAGAGCTGGCCACACTGGATCTGCTGTTCACGCTCTGGGGTTTCGCGGAGGACGAGTTCTGCTTCGAGTCCGTTGAGATCAAGACCATGAGCAGGGTTTGGTTTGCCGTCCCCACGTTGCGCTCGCTGATGGGAACCGTCGGACTCGATGCAAAGCGTGGCGCCTTTGAGGATCGGTGGGACATGTGGAAGAGGTGACGCATGCATCGATTCGATCCGGACGAGTTTTTGGAGGTGGCGGAGCACCTGGTCTCTCGGCAAAGCGAGGGCAGCATGCGAAGCGCGGCTTCACGCGCGTACTACGGCGTGTTCATCCTGGCGCGTGAGTTGGCCGTCATTGGCGACAAGGGGAGCGAAGTGCATCTGCGCACCCAGCACCATTACGAACAAGCCGGTGAAAGGCTGATCGCGGAGGGCCTTGAATACTTGAGGCGACGCCGAAACGTCGCGGACTATTTGACTGAGCGGATCTTCTCTCAGCAGGACTCGCGTGACGTTTTGAAGCGCTCAAGGCACGTGCGTGCCGCCCTGAGGATCTTTGCCGGGCGGCGAAAGTACGCTCACGCAGCGGGAGGCTGAATGCCAGGATTCATTCGGCGAGAAGGTAGGAGCGACAAAAAAGGGCGCCTCAGCGCCCTTCATTGCCTCCAGACCTGGCCTCGCTCAGCGCAGCTGCAGGTCGTCGTCGCCGAAGCGGATGTCCAGCGGCTCGATCAGCAACTGCTTCTCGCCGTCCTCGACGCGGCCGGCGTCCCACGCCTCGATGCCGCAGGACTTGGCGATCTCCACCACCTTCGCCGCCTGGTCCGCCTTCACGAAGATCGCGAAACCCGCGCCCATGTTCAGCGTCGAATAGGCCTCGCGGTCGTCCTGCTGCGCGTGCTCCTGCATGAACTTCAGCACCGGCGTCACCGGCGGCACCGTGTGGATGCGGTAGGTGAACTTGCCGGGGTGGCGCAGCAACTTGCGCCAGCCGTGGCCCGTGATGTTCGCGCAGTAGTGCGGCGTGATGCCGGCCTTGTACAGCGCCTCGGTCACCGGCGAGTACAGCGTGGTCGGCGCCAGCAGCGCGTCGCCGTAGCTCAGGCCCGGCTGGACTTCCGTCAGGTAGCCCTGGGGCAGACGCTCGGTCAGCTTGCGCGCCAGGCTCAGGCCGTTGGCGTGGATGCCGGACGAGGCCAGCAGCACGATCGCGTCGCCCGCGCCCAGCTTGTCGCCGACCGACAGTCGTTCCTTCGGGTTGATCAGGCCGGTGCAGGAGGCCGCCAGGTCGATGCGGCCGCCTTCCACGATGCCCGCCAGCGCCGGCGTCTCGCCGCCGCCCCAGGCCACCTGGCAGACGTCGCAGGCCTTTTTCCAGCCCGCCACCAGCGCCTGTGCGCGCTGCGCGTCGCCGAACCAGTCCGAGCCGCCCGCGGCCCAGTAGGCCTGCACCACCAGCGGCGTCGCGCCCACCGTGATCAGGTCGTTCACCGCCATCGCGATCGTGTCCTGCGCGATGCCGTCGTAGTAGCTCTTGCCGGTGAGCGTCGCCATCTCGTCCGCGACCAGGGTCTTCGTGCCCAGGCATTCGACGATCGAGGCGATGTAGAACGGCCCCACGTCCACGACATACGCCGACTCGCCCCGCGAGGCCTTCACCTCGGTGAAGCCATGCGCGCTCATGTGGACGGCCGTGGCGGCCGCGGCGCGCTGGGCGCTGATCTTCAGCGGGTCGATCAGGTCGTAATTGACGCCGGCCTGTTCGTAGCTCAGCGTGCCGGAGGAAGGATCGTGCGGGGCGTGGGTGCTCATGGCGGCGGATTATCCGTCAGCGCCGCACGGGCCTCCTGACAAACCCGGACGCCGCCCGCCCGCCCGGCGGCGCGCCGGCGGGCGAGTGCGCCCCCGTAGAATGCCCCGCCATGAGTTACCAGGTCCTCGCACGCAAATACCGCTCCCGCACCTTCGAGGAGCTGATGGGTCAGGAACACGTCGTGCAGGCCCTGGCCAACGCGCTGACGCAGCAGCGCCTGCATCACGCCTACCTGTTCACCGGCACCCGCGGCGTGGGCAAGACCTCGGTGTCGCGGATCCTGGCCAAGTCGCTGAACTGCATCGGCCCGGACGGCACCGGCGGCATCACCGCCCATCCCTGCAACGTCTGCGACGCCTGCCGCGACATCGACGCCGGCCGCTTCGTCGACTACGTCGAGCTCGATGCCGCCTCCAACCGCGGCGTCGAGGAAATTTCCCAGCTGCTGGACCAGGCCGTCTACAAGCCGGTCGTCGGGCGCTTCAAGGTCTACATGATCGACGAAGTGCACATGCTCTCGAACACCGCCTTCAACGCGATGCTGAAGACGCTGGAGGAGCCGCCCGAGTACCTGAAGTTCGTCCTCGCGACGACCGACCCGCAGAAGGTCCCCGTGACCGTGCTGTCGCGCTGCCTGCAATTCAACCTGCGCCCGATGGCGCCGCAGACGGTGCTGGAGCACCTGACGCGCGTGCTGGGCAACGAGAACGTCCCGAACGAACCCGGCGCGCTGCGCCTGCTGGCGCGCGCGGCGCGCGGCTCGATGCGCGACGCGCTGTCGCTGACCGACCAGGCGATCGCCTTCGGCTCGGGCGAGCTCAAGGAAGCCGGCGTGCGCCAGATGCTGGGCAGCGTCGATCGCGGCCATGTGCTGGGCATCCTGAACGCGCTGATCGCGGGCGACGGCGCCGCGCTGGTCGGCGCCTCGGACCGGCTGCGCGACATGGGGCTGTCGGCGGGCGGCACGCTCGAGGACCTGGCGGTGGCGCTGCAGCACCTGGCCGTGGCGCAGGCGGCGCCGGGGGCGCTCGACGCGGGCGATCCCGACCTGGCCGAGCTGCTGCCGCTGGCCAGCCAGTTGCCGCCCGACGAGATCCAGCTGATTTACAGCATGGCGCTGCACGGCCGCCAGGAACTGCCGCTCGCGCCGGACGAGTACGCCGGGTTGACGATGGTGCTGCTGCGGATGATGGCGTTCCGGCCGAACGGGCAGGGTGCTCGACAGCCGTCGGCGCCGGAGGGCAGCGCGGCGCGGACCGCGCCCGCTCCGGCGCCGGTGGCGAGTGCCGCACCGGTTGCGCGTCCGCCGGTGAGCGCGGCGCCGCCGGTCCAGGCGGAACCGGTGCGTGCGCCGGAAATGCCGGCTCCGGCTCCGGCCGTGCCGCGCGTGGCGGAAGCCGCCGCGCCGGCACCCGACCCTGAGCCCGAGCCGGCGCCAGCCCCCGAATCCGCGTCGGCGCCGGAACCCACGCCCACACCGCCGCTCACACCGGCCCCCGAGCCCGAGCCGGAATCTCAGCCGGTCACCGCGGCGCCCCAACCCAGCGCCGCTGCGCCGGTGCCGCAACCCACGCCTGCCCCCGCGCCGGAACCCGCGCCAGCTCCCGCGACCATGGCCGCTCCCGCGCAAGAAGCGCCTCGCGCGCCAGCGCCGTCCGGCCCCTTGCGCGCCGCTCCGGCGGGCGCTCCGGCGACGCGCTTCAGCGACCGGCTGCGTCCGCGTGCGGCGCCGCTGGCGGCCGCCAAGGCCGATGCCGACGCCGAGGAGCCGGAAGACCTGTCCCCGCCGCACGACGACGACGGCCCTCCGCCCTGGATGGACGTGCCGCCGCCGTCGGACGAGGAAGCCTCGCTGGGCATGTCGATGCCGGACATGGACGATCCGGTGCCCGACAACGCCGGCGATGGCATCTACGTCTCGACCGCGATCGAGGAAGTGGTGCTGGTCCCCACCGCGCTGGGCGAGCGCTGGCACGCGCTCGCGCCGCAGCTGGGCCTGAACGCGCTGGCGCGCGAGCTGGCGCTGCAGGCCGAATGCCTGGAGATCGACGAGACCGCCGAGCCGCAGCGCTGGCGTTTCCGCGTCGAGCGCGAGTCGCTGCGCCAGCCCGGCCTGCAGGAGAAGCTGCAGGCGGCGCTGACGGCGCTGACCGGCAAGCCGGCGCGCGTCGAGATCGAGGCGGGGCGCGCCTCCGACTCGCCGGCGCTGCGCGACACGCTGGCGGTGCGCGCCCGCCAGCGGCAGGCCGAGGCCATCATCCTCGAGGACCCGGAAGTCCAGCAGCTGCTCGCGCAGTTCAAGACGGCGCGCATCCTGCCGGGCTCGATCAAGCCGGCCTGACCGGCGCCGCGGCCGATCCGGCGCTGGGCGACAATCCCGCCCATCGCATCGACCTCCGGGTCGCGTCCCCGGTCGGCCATCCACCGCACCATTGAATCTCTGAACAAGGAATCACGATCATGATGAAGGGTCAACTCGCCGGCCTGATGAAGCAGGCGCAAGCGATGCAGGACAACCTGAAGAAGGCGCAGGACGAGCTCGGCAACATCGAGGTCGAAGGCCAGTCCGGCGCCGGCCTGGTGAAGGTCACGATGACCTGCAAGCATGACGTCAAGCGCGTCGCCATCGATCCCAGCCTGCTGGCCGACGACAAGGACATGCTGGAGGACCTCGTCGCCGCCGCGTTCAACGACGCCGTGCGCCGCGCCGAGCAGGTCAGCTCCGAGAAGATGTCCAAGCTGACCGCCGGCATGCCGCTGCCCCCGGGCATGAAGTTCCCGTTCTGATCGGACGACGGTGACCGCGCTCGAGCAGTTGATCGAGGCCTTGCGGCGCCTGCCCGGCGTGGGCCAGAAGTCGGCCCAGCGCATGGCCTACCACCTGCTGCAGCACGACCGCGCCGGCGCCGACGCGCTGGCCCGCGCGCTGCAGGATGCGGCGCGCAACGTGCGCCATTGCGAGCGCTGCCACACCTTCAGCGAGACGCCGCTGTGCGCCATCTGCTCGGACCGTCACCGCGACGCGCGGCTGCTGTGCGTGGTCGAGTCGCCGGCCGACCAGGCCGCGATGGAGCGCACCGCGTCCTACTTCGGCTACTACTTCGTGCTGCAGGGCCGGATCAGCCCGCTGGACGGCGTGTCCACCCGCGAGATCGGCGTGGACCAGTTGCTCGAGCGGGCCGCCGACGGCCAGGTGGAGGAGGTCATCCTCGCCACCAGCTTCACCGCCGAGGGCGAGGCCACCGCCCACGTGCTGGCCGAGGCGCTGCGCGCGCGCGGCCTGCGCAGCACCCGGCTGGCGCGGGGCGTGCCGGTCGGCAGCGAGCTGGAGTACGTGGACCTGGGCACGATCGCGCATGCGCTGGTGGACCGGCGCTCCACCTGACCGACCGCCGCGGCCGGCCGCGACCGCATCGCGGCATCCACCCAACGCCACGCCCGGGGAGGGCGCTCGATGACCATCGCCAACCATTGCCTGATCGTCGCCTGCCTGCTGCCGCTGCTGTGCGCCTGGGTGGCGAAGTCCAAGGGCATCGGCAAGCGCCGCCGTGATGGCGGCTTCGACAACCACGATCCGCGCGCCTGGCTCGGCCGCCAGACCGGCTGGCAGGCCCGCGCCAACGCGGCGCAGGCCAACAGCTTCGAGGCGCTGCCGCTGTTCATCGCCGGCGTGCTGGCGGCGCAGCAGATGCAGCACGACCAGGGCCGCATCGATGCGCTGGCGATGGCCTTCATCGCGGTGCGCCTGGTCTACATCGCGCTGTACATCGCCGATCGGCCGACGCTGCGCAGCGCGGCCTGGGCCATTGGCGTGGCCTTGTCGGTCGGGCTGTTCTTTGCCTGACGACGGAGCGGCGGGCCGGTCGCGTCACGGGCGGGGCTTGCCGCCTTCCAGGAACAGGTCGACGGCACGCGCGGCGCGCTCCTCGATCTCCGCCAGCGACATCGGCCGCGCGCTGCGCTCGTACAGGCGCGGGCCGGTTTCGGCGGTCAGCAGCGACATGAACTGCATCGCCGCGATCGCCGGATCCAGCCGGCGCAGCGCGCCGCGTTGCATTGCCCCGGCGAACAGCCGGGTGAGGGCATCGGCGAACTGCCGCGGGCCCGCGCGATGGAACAGCGCTCCCAATTCCGATCGCCCGGCCTCCGCCATCACCATCCGGTAGACCAGGATCGCGCGGCGGTCGTTCAGCATCACCTGCAGCATGCAGCCGCCCGCCTTCCTGAGCAGCGGCGCCAGCGCCGGGGCCTCGTCGATCGCGGCCTCGACGATGGCGGTCGCCTCCGCCAGGTGCGCGGTCGCGAAGGCTTCCACGACGCCGACGAACAGCTCCTCCTTGGACGGGAAGTAGCCGTAGAGCGTGGCCTTCGACCCGCCGAGCCGGCGCGCGAGCTCGCTCATCGACGCGCCCTCGTAGCCGGCCTCCTCGAAGAGCTGGATGGCCGCCTCGATGATGGTGTCGCGGCGCGCCTGGGTCCTCACCCGCATGACGGCATCTCCATAACTGTACGGGTCCGTACTTTTAACTTGACGCTCATTCCGTGGTCCTAATACCGTACGGATCCGTACTGTATTGCATTGGAGCGCCTGATGCTGAGCTATGTCCTGCACCTCATCGATCTGCTGGGCTTCCTGCTGTTGCTGGCGCTGCCTCGCAGGCGCTTCCGGCGCCGGCGGGAGCGGCGCTGACGCGCTCCGGACGATCCGGTCCGTGTGTCCCGACCCCTCCATGAAGGTGATCCGATGAGCTTTTTCTCCCCGTCCTTCCGTCGCGCGTCTTCCCGACGCGCATCCGCCCGACGCCTGCCCGCTCGCCCGCTGGCGCTGCTGACCCCGGTGGTCGTGCTGGCCGTGCTGGCCGGCTGCGCCAGCCCGCAGCCGCATCCCTACGCGGACCTGGCCTCCACGCCGGTCCTGCGGCCCAACCCCTCGGATGAGCGCGGGCACATGCCTTATCGCCTGCCCAAGACGGTCGACTGGGGCCAGTACGGCGCCGTCATCGTGGAGCCGGTGATCGTCTACCGAGGGGCGGACCACCAGTTCGAGGACCTTTCGGAAGACGACAAGGTGGTGCTCGCCGGCGACATGCGCCGGGCCTTCGCCGACCAGTTGAGGACGCGCTTCCGGCTGACCACGGTGCCCGACGCCGGCACGCTGCGGGTGCGCCTCACGCTGACCGGCGCGAAGACGACCACGCGGGTCGTCAGCACGCTGACCCGCTTCGACCTCGCGGGCGGGCCCTACAACGCGGTCCAGGCGGCACGCGGCCGGGAAGGCAGCTTCACCGGCTCGATCAGCTACGCGGTCGAGATCCTCGACGCGTCGACGCAGGAACTGCTGGGCGCCTATGTCGCCAAGCAGTATCCGAACGCATGGAACCTCGGCGCGACCTTCGGCCGGCTGGACGCGGCCCGCGTCGGCATCGACAAGGGCGCGGAGGAACTGCTGGCGCAACTGCGTTGAACGCCGCGCCGCGATGAGCCCCGGGCGCTCGATCGAGCGCCCGTCGGCGGGAGGGTCACCGCGCGCCGCCGCTCAGCGCAGCGCGGTCTTGGTCGACACGGTGCGGGCGACCTTGCCGTCGCCGCTGGCGACCTTGGCGCTGCGGGTCTTGGCGCCGGCCTTGGCCTTGCCGGAGGCGGTCGACGCCACCTTGGTGACCTTGCCCGACTTGGCCGACGCCTTCGAAGCGCCGGACGGTTCCACCGAAGCCAGCGTCTGGCCCTCGCGCACGTAGACGACGATCTGCTGGCCCGGCTTGAAGGTGGCCTTGGTGCTGACGCGGTTCCACTGCGCCAGCTGCGTCGTGCCCAGGCGATGGCGGCGCGCGACGCTCGCCACCGTGTCGCCCTTGTTCGCCTTCAGCGTCACGCGGCGCATCGGCGGCACGTCGGGCGCGAAGCCGATGCGGGCGTTGTCGGCCAGGTGCTCGGAGACGTCCTGGTCGCGCGAGGCGGTGCGCGGCACCAGCAGCGTCGAGCCCTTGGTCACCAGCATCCGCGCCGGGATGCGGTTGATCTCGCGCAGGCCGGTCTCGCTCATGCCGACCTGTCTGGCCGCGTCGGCCGGCTTCATCGTGCGGGGCACGACCCAGGCGGTCCACGACGCCAGCGGGCCCCGATGCTTCTCGAGGTTGGCCACGAAGGTGCTGGCGTTGTCGTAGGGCAGCAGCAGCTGGCCGCTGCTGGCCGCCAGGATCACAGGCTTGTTCATCGACGGGTTGAACTGGCGGAAGGTCTCCTCGTCCAACTCGGCCAACTGCGCGGCGCGGGTCACGTCGATGTCGCGGTCGATGTTGACCGACAGGAAGTAGGGGTGGTTCGCCACCGCCGGCAGCTCCAGGCCGAAGGCCGACGGGCGCATCACGATGTTCTTCACCGCCTGCAGCTTGGGCAGGTAGTAGCGCGTCTCGTCGGGCATGCGCAGGCTCTCGTAGTCGATCGGCAGGCCCGCCTTCTGGTTGCGCGCCACCGCCTTGCTGACGTTGCCCTGGCCCCAGTTGTAGGCGGCCAGCGCCAGTTGCCAGTCGCCGTCGAACAGCTTGTTCAGGCGCTGCAGGTAGTCCAGCGCCGCTTTGGTCGAGGCCAGCACGTCGCGGCGGTCGTCGCGGAAGATGTTCTGCTTGAGGTCGAAATCCCGGCCGGTGGCGGGCATGAACTGCCACATGCCGACGGCCTTGGCGCTGGACTGCGCATCGTTGCGGAAGGCGCTCTCGACGAAGGGCAGCAGCGCCAGCTCCATCGGCATGCCGCGCTTCTCGACTTCCTCGACCACGTGATACAGGTACAGGCTGCCGCGGCCGGTCATGCGCGCGACGTAGTCGGGCCGGCTGCTGTACCAGTCCTCGGCCTTGCGGACCAGGTCGTTGTCGAGCTCGGGCATCGCCATGCCGGCGCGCATCCGCGCCCACAGGTCGACGTGGGTCTTCGGCGCGTCGAGGTCGACCTTCTGGCCGGGGTTCATCGTGTCCTCGAGCAGCACGTCGAGCTTCTCTTCCGGCGCGGTGGCCACGCTCGCCACCGGCGTCGCGGGCGAGGGCACGGCCGAGGCGGCCGCCTCGACGGCCTGCACCGTTTGCTGCGCCACCGCCTGCGCGTCCTGGTTGTCGGCGGGCGCGACCGGGCGGTTGGCGCAGGCGGCCAGCACCAGCGGCAGCAGCGCTGCCAGCAGCGTCAGCGCCGGACGTGTCGAAGTGGTGGGGGAGGGGGAAGCGGCGTCCGCGCGGTCCGCGGAGCGGGAGGAACGAAGCAGCGGGAAGGACGGGGTCGGGTGTCGATGCATCGGGGTCTCAGCGAAAGTCGTTCTTCCATCGGCGCAGCCCGGCCAGGACCGAGACCGGCTCCGCGGTGACGCTCGGGTCATGGCGCTGCGCGGCCGCGCGGACCTCGGCGTGCTCGCAGCGCAGGAAGGGGTTGATCTGGAGCTCCACCGCGATGGTGGAGGGCAGGGTGGGCAGCGACTGCCCGCGCCGGGCCAGACACCAGGCCTCGTGGCGCGCGACCGCCTCGTTCTGGGGCTCGACTGTGCGAGCAAATCGCAGATTCGACAAGGTGTACTCGTGCGCGCAGCAGACCCGGGTTTCTCCGGGCAGCGCGGCCAGCTTCGCCAGCGAGGCCCGCATCTGCGCCGGCGTGCCCTCGAAGAGCCGGCCGCAGCCGGCGGAGAACAGCGTGTCGCCGCAGAACAGGAGGGGCGCGCCGCCGTCGGCCGGATGCTTCAGCACGAAAGCGATGTGACCGGCGGTGTGGCCGGGGACGTCCAGCACCTCGAAGACCTGGCCGAGCAGTTCGACGCGGTCGCCCTCGCGCAGCGGCACGACCGGCACCGGCATGGTTTCGGTGGCGGGACCCCAGACTTGTGCGCCTTGCGCCAGCAGCGGCAGCAATTCACGCAGGCCGCCGACGTGATCGCCGTGGTGATGCGTCACTAGAATGCCCTGCAGGTCCAGGCCGAGCGCGCGCAGCGCCTCCTTCACCGGCGCGGCGTCGCCCGGATCGACCACCAGGGCCGACCGGCCGTCATGCAGCAGCCAGAGGTAGTTGTCTGTGAAGGCGGGAACGGCGACCAGGTTCATGCAGGCAAGGGGATCGGGTTCCAGATGAAGACGCGGGGCCAGGACGAGGACACCGACGCGAAGGCGCCGATTGTAGAGGCGCAGGTCCGGCCGGACGCTGCCGCGGCGGAGCTCACGCACTGGCTGCGCACGCCCGCCGGACGCTATCTGCTGGCCTGGGAACAGCGCTTCATCGACGCCGCCGTGATCGACTGGTTCGGCTATCACGCACTGCAGCTGGGTTTCCCGGAACTGCACGGCCTGCGCACCAACCGCATGACGAACCGCTGGCTCGCGCTGGACCATCGGCCGTTCGAGGACGCCGTCGCCGGGCCGCCGCGGCCCTCGCTGATGGCGCATCCGCTGGAATACCAGCCCGAACCGCAGGCCGGGCCCGCGCCGGGCCTGGGCGGCGCGGGCCGCGCGGCGATCTTCTGCGAGTTCGACGCGCTCCCGTTCGAGGCCAACAGCCTGGACCTGGTGCTGCTGCCCCACACGCTGGAGCAGGCGGTCGATCCCCACCGCTGCCTGCGCGAGGTCGAGCGGGTGCTGCGGCCCGAGGGCCGGGTGGTGATCCTGGGCCTGAACCCGGCCAGCCTCTGGGCCGTGAGGCAGAATCTCGCCCGCGTCAACGGCCGGCTGCTGAGCCGCGCGCCGCGGCTCTATCTGCCGGAGGAGCGCGAATACATCGGCTACTGGCGGCTGCGCGACTGGTTGCGGCTGCTGTCGTTCGAGGTCGAGCGCGCGCAGTTCGGCTGCTATCGACCGGCGCTGCTGAGCGATCCCTGGCTGGCGCGCTGGCAGTGGATCGAGAAGCCCGGCGGCAAGTGGTGGACGGTGCTGGGCGCGCTGTACGGCGTCATCGCGGTCAAGCGCGTGCACGGCATGCGGCTGATCGGGCTGGCGCGCGGCAAGAAGCGCGTCGCCAAGGCCGCGCCAGCAGTGGCCGCCATCCACCATCATCACCATCGCGACGACGTCGAGGTCGACTGAACCTCGACGCGTCGCACGCCCGGACCCGGCCCGCTGCCGTGTCCGGTCCGCATTCTTCACCTTCCCTGTTGCTCCGCTCCGTTCATGACCGATACCACTCCCGCCGCCGCGCCCGCCGCGCCGAAGATCGCCAAGCCCAGCGTCGTCATCTACACCGACGGCGCCTGCAAGGGCAACCCGGGTCCGGGCGGGTGGGGCGCCTGGCTCAAGAGCGGCGACCACGAGAAGGAGCTGTTCGGCGGCGAGCGCAACACCACCAACAACCGCATGGAGCTGACGGCGGTGATCGAGGCGCTGAGCTCGCTCAAGCGCAGCTGCAACATCGTGATCTACACGGACAGCGAGTACGTGCGCAAGGGCATGACGGAGTGGATCTCCGGCTGGCAGCGCCGCGGCTGGAAGACCGCCGACGGCAAGCCGGTGAAGAACGCCGAGCTGTGGCAGCGCCTGGACGCGCTGCGCAAGCTGCACACGGTGGAATGGCGCTGGGTCAAGGGTCACTCCGGCGATCCCGGCAATGAACGCGCGGATGCGCTGGCGAACCGCGGGGTGGGCCTCTGACCGAGGGGCGGTGATCGGGGCAGGCGGACCGTCGCCGTGCCTGGGTCGGCCCTCATGTCGGGGGGGAGGATGACGCTCGACTGGGGGACGCCCGGGCGGGCCGATCGACGCCGGTGAGCGGCTCGCCGCGGGCCGGGACATGAGCGCGGCTTCGGCGGTTTCGACCGGCCTCGAGCGTCATCAACATGCATGACGCCCGGTGCGCGATCCGGAGGGCCGCGGGACCGCCACGTCGCCCGATGCGGCGCGGGACGGCGCGGGACGGCCCGAGAGGGCGGCGGCGCCCTCGGCGGGCAAACGGGGATCATAGGAGCGTGCCCATCGGGGCGCCAGCACCCGGTTGCGGGCCCGGGGCAGACCTCTATGCGTCATCTTCTGTTACGGGATCAATATCCCGGCATGAGACGCATCGAACATCCCCTCCCGTGGTCGGCGTCGAGGTCCTCGCCCCTGACCTGCTCCGCAGCCGGCTGGCTGCGCGCGTCCTTGTCCGCCGCCACCTTTGCATGTCCGGTCACCGTGCTGGCCGCGGAGCCTGCCGGGGCGCCGCCAGCGCGGGCCGAAGCCGAGGTCGAGGCCGAGGCCGCGGTGGACACGAAAGCGAAAGCGGCGGGCGGTCTGCCCCGCGTCACCGTGACCGCGCGCAAGGTGCGGGAGAACGTGCAGGACGTCCCGGCGTCCATCGTCAGCCTGGGCACGGAGGAGGTCGACCGTTTCGACCTGAGCTCGCTGGAGAAGGCCGCCGCCGCGGTGCCCGGTCTGCTGATCACGCGAGGCAACAGCGGCTCGGGCGCCAGCATCAGCCTGCGCGGGATCGGGCCCAACTTCTCGAGCATCGGCATCGAGCAGTCGGTCGCGGTGATCGTCGACGGCGTGTACTACGGCCAGGGCCGGGTGATCGACGACTCCTTCTTCGACGTCCGGCAGATCGACGTGCTCAAGGGCCCCCAGGCGCTGTACTGGGGCAAGAACAGCACGGCCGGCGTCATCTCGATCACGACCGAGGACCCGGCGATGCACCGCGAGATCAGCGGCCGGGTCGGCTACGAGTTCGGCTCGGCCAGCCGCTCGATGGGGCTCGTGGTCTCGGGACCGGTCGGCGATCGCGTCGGCCTGCGCCTGGCGGTCAACGCGCGCGGCATGGGCGGCGGCCAGGTCCGCAACGAAGCGCCCGCCGGCACCTACACGACGCTGGATGCGGCGACCGGTACCGTGACCCAGCACGCGGTGCCGGCGCCGGCCAACGCGGACATGCCCGATGAGCGCGTGTGGACGGCTCGGCTGACCGCCAGCTATCGGCCCGAGAGCAGCCTGTCCGTGGTGCTGAAGGCCTCGGTGGACCGGCGCACGTCGAACGGCACCTCCTGGAACGACCGGTTGTGGAAGTGCCCCAACGACAGCAACGGCGAGCCCTGCGGCGAGGGGTTCTCGGTCCGGCAGAACCCGTTGCCACCCGGGATCGCCGCGGCCCGGCCGCATGCGGATCGGGAAGGCGGGCAACTCTATACCCGCTACACCTCGGGATCGGTCACGCTGAAGGTGGACAAGACGCTGGACCGGGCCCTGCTGTCCTCGATCACCAACCACCAGCGCTTCGACTACGCGGCGCTGTCGGACTACGACTTCACGGCCGTTCCGGGCATCTGGTCCGACGAGCACGACCGCTATCACGCCTGGTCGCAGGAGCTGCGGCTGGGCACCCGCTTCGACCACCCGGTCAACTTCATGCTGGGCGCCTTCCTGCAGGGCACGAAGCTGGTCTTCGCCCAGGGGTCGGCCTTGTTCGGCGCGGAGAATTCCGCGGCCGATGCCGCGAACCGCTATCTCGCCTTCGCCAAGGACTCGGCGACTCGCGGCCGCACCACCGCGCTCTACGGTCACCTGAGCTGGCGCTTCCTGCCCGGGTGGGACTACGTGCTCGGCGGCCGCTACACCGCGGAGCGCAAGACCTCGTACTTCGCGCAGCCCTACGTGCATCCGGGCTTCGTGCCGGTGTATCCCATCGCGCGCGTCGACGCCGACCAGCGCTTCCACGACTTCTCGCCGACCAGCACGCTGACCTGGAAGGCGACGCGCGACCTGACGCTGTATGCGGGCTATCGCACCGGCTACAAGTCGGGGGGCTTCTCCAACAGCGCCACGATCTCGGCGTTCGGGAACGGCGTGTCGGACCTGGCCTTCGGTCCGGAGACCGTCAGGGGCGTCGAGGCCGGGGTCAAGAGCGACCTGCTCGACGGGCGCCTGCGCCTGAATGCCGACGCCTACCACTATCGCTACGCCGATCTGCAGATCGACTTCTACGATGCGCCGCGTCTCACGCTCATGACCACCAACGCCGGCGCGGCGGTGGTGAAGGGGATCGAGGCGTCCGCGGAGTACCTGCCGCGCGGCCTGGGCGGGCTCAAGCTGATGGGCTCGCTGCAGTTCAACCTGGCGCGTTATCGGGACTACCTGGCGCCCTGCTACGCCGGCCAGAGCCAGGCCCAGGGATGCCTGCCCACGGGGCCCGACGGCGCGCTGCGCCAGGACCTGAGCGGCCGGCCCACCGCCAACGCGCCACGCTGGACCGCGAGCCTGGGGGCCGATTACCGCCAGTCGCTCGGCGCCGACCTGGTGATGGGGCTGTCCGCCCGCGTGCGCTACGCCAGTGCGTCCTCGGTCTCGCCCTTCGGCCAGCCGCTGGCCGTCCAGCCGGCCCATGCGCTGATGGACGCGGCCCTGCGCGTGTCGACGCGGGATGAGCGCTGGCAGCTGGCGCTGGTCGGCAAGAACCTCACCAACCGGTTCGTCGTCACCTCGGTGTTCGACCAGTCCGGCACCGGCAGCGCCTCGGGCGGAGTGACCGGCCAACCGGCCAACCAGTTCGCGTTGTTCCTGCCGCCGCGCACGGTGATGCTCGAACTGACGGGCCGGTTCTGAGCCCGCGCCGCCGCGCCGCGACGGCCTTCCCCGGTCCACGGAGTTCCGCATGAACGATTTCGACGAGAGCGGCGACGGCGCGGTGTACCCGCGCGGCGACCTGACGCTGCGGCGTGGGCGACGCCGCAGCGACGGACGCCCGGTGCTGCTGTTGAGCGCGGTGGCGGAACACGCGTCCGCCGGGGCGAGCCGGCAGCTGGCGCATGAGTTCTCGCTGGCCGACCGGCTCGATCCCGCCTGGGCGCTGCATCCCAGCGAGCTGGTGCAGCACGGCCGGCGGCCGGTGCTGGTGCTGGACGATCCCGGCGGCGAGCCGCTCGACCGGCGGCTCGACGGCCCGATGCCGCCCGCGCGTTTCCTCCCGCTCGCGATCTCGATGGCCGACGCGCTGGCACGCATCCACGCGCAAGGGCTGCTGCACAAGGACCTCAAGCCGGAGCATGTCTTCATCGCGCCGGACGGCAGCGTGCGCCTGACCGGCTTCGGCCTGGCCGCGCAGGTGCCGCGCGAGCGGCAGCTGCCGGTGCCCACCGAGGTGATCGCCGTCAGCCTGCCCTACATGGCGCCGGAACAGACCGGGCGCATGAACCGGTCGGTCGACGCGCGCAGCGACCTCTACGCGCTGGGCGTCACCTGCTACCGCATGCTGGCCGGGACGCTGCCCTTCGCCGCCGGCGACGCGCTCGAATGGGTGCATTGCCATCTGGCGCGGCAACCGATGGCCCTGGATCAGCTCGGGGTGCCGCCGGGCCTGTCGGCGCTGGTCATGAAGCTGCTGGCCAAGGCGCCCGAGGACCGCTACCAGACCGCGGCCGGCCTGGCGGCCGATCTGCGGCAGTGCCTCGGGCAACTCGAGGCCACCGGCCGCATCGAGGTGTTCCCGCTCGCCGCGCGCGACATGCCGGATCGCCTGCTGATCTCCGAGAAGCTCCACGGGCGCGATGCCGAGGTGGCGGCCCTGCTGGCGAGCTTCGACCAGATCCTGGCCGATGGCGGGCCGGGCCTGGTGCTGGTGTCGGGCTACTCGGGCGTGGGCAAGTCCTCGGTCGTGAACGAACTGCACAAGGCGCTGGTGCCGGCGCGTGCGCTCTTCGTCGCCGGCAAGTTCGACCAGTACAAGCGCGACATTCCCTATGCCACGCTGATCCAGGCCTTCCGCGACCTGGCCGGCCAGCTGCTGGTCAAGCGCGAGGCCGAGATCGCCCGCTGGCGCGAGGCCCTGATGGCGGCGCTGGCGCCGCATGGGCAACTGATCCTGGACCTGGTGCCCGAGCTCGAACCCATCATCGGTCCGCAACCGCCGCTGCCCGACCTGCCCCCGATGGAGCGGCCGAATCTCTTTCGCCGCGTGCTGGTGCGCTTCCTCGACGTCTTCGCCCGTGCCGAGCATCCGCTGGTGCTGTTCCTGGACGACCTCCAATGGCTGGACGCGGCGACGCTGGAACTGATCGGCTACCTGATGACCGACTCGGGCATCCGTCATCTGCTGCTGATCGGGGCCTACCGCGACAACGAGGTCGATGCCGCCCATCCGCTGATGCGCGCGGTCGAGGCGGTGCGCCAGGCCGGCGCGCCGGTGCGCGACATCGTGCTGGGGCCGCTGGCGCTGCCGGACATCGTGGCGATGACCGCCGAGGCGATGCGCTGCGAACGAGGCGAGGCCGGCGAACTGGCGCGGCTGCTGCATGCCAAGACGGGCGGCAATCCCTTCTTCGCGATCCAGTTCCTGAAGGCGCTGGAGGAGGACGACCTGGTGTCGCGCGACGCGGCGGCCGGGCGCTGGCGCTGGGACCTGGCGCGCATCCGCGCGCGGAACCTGGCCGAGAACGTCGTGCACCTGATGGTCGGCAAGGTGGCCCGCCTGCCGCAGGACACCCTGTCGCTGCTGAAGTCGCTGGCCTGCCTGGGCAATGCGGCGGCGATCGGCACGCTGGGCGTGGTCACCGGCCAGGACGAGGCGACGATCCGAGATAGCCTCAGGACCGCCGAGCTGGCCGATCTGGTCATCGACGCCGGCGGCGCCTTCCGCTTCCAGCATGACCGGGTGCAGGAGGCGGTCTACTCGCTGATTCCCGAGGACGAGCGGCCGGGCGAGCATCTGCGCGTCGGCCGCCTGCTGCGCCGCCACACGGGCGGCGAGGCGCTGGAACATGCCGTCTTCGACGTCGTGAACCAGCTCAACCGCGGCGTGGAGCTCATCGCCGATCCGCGCGAGCGCCGCGACGCGGCGGCGCTGAACCTGATCGCCGGCACCCGCGCCCGCAAGTCCAATGCCTACGCCGCCGCGCTCACCTACCTGAGCACGGGATGCGCGCTGCTGCCGGCGGATCCGTGGCAGGAGGCGCATGAGCTGGCCTTCCCGCTCGAGCTGCAGCGCGCGGAGTGCGAGTTCCTGTCCGGTGCCCTGCAGGCGGCCAAGGAACGCCTGGCCCGGCTGGCCGAACGGGCCCGCACGGTGGCCGAGCGCGCGGAGGTGGCGGGCCAGCGCCTGGCGCTGTACCAGGCGCTGGACCAGAACCCGCGCGCGGTCGACGTGTCCCTGGAGTTCCTGCGCGCGGTGGACGTCGCCTGGGACCGGCATCCCGCGGACGAGGCGCTGGAGGACGACTACGGCGCGCTCTGGCAGCGGCTGGACGGCCTGGCGATCGAGGACCTGGTCCGCCTGCCGCCGATGACCGATCCGGTGCACAAGGCCACGGTGGACGTGCTCACCGCGTCGCTGGCGCCCTTCCTGCTGACCGACACCAACCTGTTCCGGCTGGCGGTGTGCCGCATGACCAACCTCAGCCTGGCCCATGGCAACACCGACGGCTCCTGCCTGGCCTATGCCTATCTGAACCTGATCCTGCGCGAAGCGCGCGGCGACCATGACGCGGGGAGGCGCTTCGGCGAACTGGCGCTGGCGCTGGTGGGCGGCGACCTGAGCCGCTTCAAGGGCCGCATCTGCACCAGCTTCGCCGAGGCCTGCAGTCCCTGGACCGATCACTTCCGGGTGGGCTGCGTCCATGCCGAGCGCGCGGTGAACGCCTCGCGCGAGAGCGGTGACCTGGTCTTCGAGCTGTACTCGAGCCTGCTGCAGGTGCCGCATCGCCTCACGCTGGACGAACCGCTGGAGGAGCTGCAGGCCCATGGCGAGGGCGTGCTCGCCTTCGCGCGCAAGCTCTACTTCAACCAGGTGGTGGCGTCCGTCAACGCGCAGCTGGGCTTCATCCGCGCGCTGCGCGGGCTCACCGCCGGCCTGGAGGCCTTCGGCGACGAGCAGCTGGACGAAGCGCGGTTCGAGCAGGAATTGCGCGAGGACGCCCGGCTGCGCTCGCCCGCGGCCTGGTTCTGGATCCGGAAGCTGCAGGCGCACTGCCTGGCCCACAACGCGGCGGCGGCGGTGGCGGCGATCGCCCAGGCCAGGCGCTACCTGTTCACGACGCTCACGCCCTTCGAGGAGGTGGAGTTCCACACCTACGCGGCCCTGGCGCATGCCGCGCTGGCGACCGGCCTGGCCGCACCGCTGCGCCAGGCGCAGTGCGAGCTGATGCTCGAGCATGCCGGATGGCTGGACCGGTTCGCCGGCCACAACCCGACCAGCGGCCGGTCCCGCGCCTGCCTGGCGCGCGCGGAGCTCGCGCGGCTGCAAGGGCGCGACCTCGACGCCCAGTCCCTGTACGAGGAGGCGATCCGCTCGGCGCGCGAGCACGATTTCCTCCCGATCGAGGCCGTGGCGCTCGAGGTGGCGGCGCGGTACTACGCCGCGCGCGGTACCGACAGCGTGGCCGCCGCCCTGCTGAGGGAATCGCTCGATGCCTATGCGCGCTGGGGCGCACAGGGCAAGGTGCGTGAGCTGCGGCAACGGCACCCGCGGCTCCTGGGCGCGCCGGACGAGGCGCCGGCCGCGACGATCAGCGCGGCGCAACTGGACGTCGCCGCGGCGGTCCGGGCCGCCCAGGCGATCTCCGGCGAGATCATCCTGGACGACCTCATCAAGGCGCTCCTGCGGATCGCGGTGCAGAGCGCCGGCGCCAGCCGCGCCCTGCTGCTGCTGGGCAACGACGAGCTGCAGCTGGAGGCCGAGGCCCGCGTGGGGCCGCTGGGCGTCGACGTGACGGCGCGGCGCGCGCCGATGACCGCCGCGGACCTGCCCGGCAGCGTCGTCCATTACGTGCGGCGCACCCGCACGCGGCTGGTGCTGGACGATGCCACCACGGCCGCGCCGTTCTCCGCCGACGAGTTCGTGCGGCAGCGGCAGCCGCGGTCCCTGCTGTGCCTGCCGCTGATGCGGCAGTCGCGGCTGGTGGGACTGCTCTACATGGAGAACGCCTTGCTCCCGCAGGCGTTCAGCGCCCAGCGGGTGGCGCTGCTGGAGGTGCTCGCCTCGCAGGCGGCCATCTCGCTGGAGAACGCCCGGCTCTATGGCGACCTGCAGGAGCGCGACGCGCGCATCCGGCAGCTCGTCGACTCCAGCATCATGGGCATCTTCTTCTGGCGCCTGGACGGCATCACGGACGCGAACGACGCGTTCCTCCGGATGATCGGCTACAGCCGGGACGACCTCCTCGCGGGGCGGGTCCAGTGGTCGGCGATCACGCCGCCCGAGGTGCTGCCGACGGAGGAGCGCCTGCTGGCGCAGCTGCTGCGCACCGGCCAGGCCCCGACCTACGAGCGCGACTTCATCCGGCCCGATGGTGCGCGCGTGCCCGCCATGGTGGGCGGGGTGCTGCTGCGCGGGTCGAAGGAGGCGGGCGTGTCCTTCGTGCTGGACATCACCGAGCGCAAGCGGGCCCAGGCCGAGCAGGCCGCGCGCGAGGTGGCCGAGGCGGCCAACCGCGCCAAGAGCGAGTTCCTGGCCAACATGAGCCATGAGATCCGCACGCCGATGAACGCCATCCTGGGCATGTCCTACCTGGCGCTGCAGACCGGACTCGACGACGTGCAGCGCAACTACGTGCAGAAGGTGCATCTGTCGGCGCAGTCGCTGCTGGGCATCATCAACGACATCCTGGACTTCTCGAAGATCGAGGCGGGTCATCTGGACATCGAGGACATCCCGTTCGCCCTGGGCGACGTGATGAGCCAGGTGGCCGACGCGCTGATGCTCAAGGCGGTGGAGAAGGGCGTCGAACTGGTCTTCGACCTGCCGGAGGACATGCCGGTGCAGTTGCGCGGCGATCCGTCGCGCCTGCGCCAGGTGCTGCTGAACCTGGGCAACAACGCGGTGAAGTTCACCGAGCGCGGGGAGGTGGTGGTCCGGGTGGCGGTGGCGGCGCGAGAGGAGGCGGCGGTGCGCCTGGACCTGGAGGTGCGGGATACCGGCATCGGCATCACGCCGGAGCAGCAGCGCAAGCTGTTCAAGCCCTTCTCGCAGGCGGATTCGTCGACCAGCCGCCGCTTCGGCGGCACGGGCCTGGGCCTGGCCATCAGCCATCACCTGGTCAAGATGATGGGCGGTGCGCTGGCACTGGACAGCACGCCGGGCCTGGGCAGCCGCTTCCATTTCCAGTTGAGGCTGCCGTTCCAGCCGATGCCCGCGCCGGTCGGCCGGACCGGCACGCTGCTGCAGGGCGCGCGTGCCCTGGTGGTGGACGACAACCCGTGCGCGCGGGCGGTCGTGGCGGCGATGGCGGGGCGGATGGGGATGCGGGTGGTCGAGGCGGCCGACGGCGCCGCGGCGATCGAGGCCGTGGTGCGGGCCGATGCGCGCCACGAGGCTTTCGACCTGCTGCTGCTGGACTGGCGCATGCCGGTGATGGACGGCGTCGACTGCGTGAAGCGCCTGGCCGGCATGTCGCTGCGCCACCGGTCGCCGACGGTGCTGATGCTGACGGCCTTCAGCCAGGAGGACATCACGCGTCGCCTCGCGTCGGACGGGCTGAGCGTGGCGGCGACGCTGTGCAAGCCGGTGACGCCCTCCACGCTGCTGGACGCCTGCCTGCGGGCGCGCGGCGGCGCCTCGTCCGGACCGCCGACCCCGTGGCAGGGGGCGGATCGCGGCCAGGCGCATCACGGGCTGGCGGGCGCGCGCATCCTGCTGGTCGAGGACAACGAGATCAACCAGGAACTGGCGCGCGACCTGCTCGAGGGCGAAGGCATCGTGGTGGCGGTCGCGGGCAACGGGCGGGAGGCGCTGCAGCGCCTGTCGGAAGACCGCTTCGATGCGGTGCTGATGGACTGCCAGATGCCGGTGATGGATGGCTACGAGGCGACGCGCGCGCTGCGGCGCGAGCCGCGATGGCAAGCGCTGCCGATCATCGCGATGACGGCCAACGCGCTGGTGGGCGACCGGGAGAAGGTGCTGGAGGCCGGCATGAGCGATCACATCGCCAAGCCGATCGACGTGGACGAGATGTTCGCGACGCTGGCCCGGCACCTGCGGCCGGCGGCTTCGGAGGCGGTGGGGACGGGCTGCGTCGATGCGCGTGGCGCGATCGACCAGCTCAAGGGCAACGAGCGGCTGTACGAGCGGCTGGTGCGGATGTTCGTCGATCGGGAGCAGCACTTCGCGGTGCGCTTCCGGACCGCCGTGGCCGAGGGGCAGCGGGACGAAGCGATGCGTCTGGCACACGACCTCAAGAGCACGTCCGGCACGCTGGGTGCCCATGCGCTGTGCGAGGCCGCCCAGACGCTGGAAACGGCCTGCCACGACGATGCCGGCGCGCCGGCGCTCGAGCCGGTGCTGGCCAGGGTGGAGGCGCGGCTCGGCGAGGTGCTGGCGGAACTGGCCGGACGGGGGTAGGGCGGGGCAGTGAGGGGGTAGGTTGGGCGAGACGCGGCCCGCCGGCGCCGGCTCCACTACACTTCTGCGCCATTGCTCCCCGACCGTCGCGGTTCGCCGCGTTCCCGCCCTCGCCATGGACAACCATCCGCTGATCGACTGGCATTCGATGTTCATGGGCGTGGCCCTGCTGGCCAGCGCCCGTTCCAAGGACAGCCGCAAGCGCAACGGCGCCTGCATCGCGAGCGGGGACTACAAGATCGTCGGGGTCGGCTACAACGGCCTGCCGCGCGGCTGCGACGACAACGACCCGGCCTACTGGTCCGATGACGACGCCGATCCCGCCAACTCGCGCCACAGCTACATCGTCCACGCCGAGGTCAACGCGATCCTCAACTGCGTCGTGCTGCCGCTGACCGGCAGCACCATCTACACGACCCAGTACCCCTGCCCGCGCTGCGTGCAGTCCATCATCCAGGTCGGCATCCAGCGCGTGGTCTACCTGGAGAAGAAGGACCACCAGGTCGGGCTCAACGCGGCCTCGGCCAAGATGCTGACCGACGCCCGCATCGACGTGCTGGCGCTCAACGAGCTGGACGTGCCCGCCGCCGCCTGGTGCACCGAGCTGTCGGGCTTCATCGCCCGGCCGCGTCGCTGATCGACGCCGGCCGGCCGCGCGGCGATCGCAGGAACTGGGCCGGATTTCCCCCGCTTTTCCCGCTCAAGTTCCGGGCGGTGCGATCCATCATCCTGTCCACGCCGACATGAATCGCTCCGAGGCCGCCATGCACACCCCCGTCCCCCCGCATCTGATGCCCGAAACCGCCCAGGCTCCCTGGGGACTGGTGCCGGATCTCGGCCTGACGGTGGCCGGCACCGCGAGCATGAACGAGCTGCTGACGCTGCAGGACCTGATGGCCGACCACGGCCTGACGCTGCAGCCGACCCGCATGCTCTACGACCGCCTCTACGCGCTGGAGCGCCTGTCCACGGCCCATGCCCGCGGCGATGCGCGGCTGCAGGCGGTCGCTCAGGACCTGTTCGACGCGTACCAGCGTCGCGGCGAGTGGATCGGCCTGGTGCACTGAGCAGGCCGTCTCCGCAGGAACGAACGCAGAAGGCGCCCGCGAGGCGCCTTTGTCGTTCCTGCGCGTGGGGCCTTCCGCTCGGTGGCTAAGATCGATCGCCCACTTCAGGAGGAAACCATGAATGCTCCGCGCACTTCCAGTGACTTCCCACCCGGCCTGCACGGCGGGCTCGAGCATGACGATGAGGACCATCGCGTCGGCGAGACCGGCCAGAAAGGGCCGGAAGGGGACGGCGACATCGACCGCGCCCACCATGAGCAGCGCGACTCCGGCGATCGCGCCGAGCGCCCGCGGACCAAGCCACCGATTCCGGGGCGCTGACCTCTGGCCGCCAATCCCTGGTTGTTGATCTCGGCCGCCAATCCCGGCCGTTAATCCCGGCCGTTGATCAGCTGGCGCTGGCCGGCGCCGACGCGGGCGTCGGGCCGGTCGCCTTGCGCCAGCTCGCCAGGGTGTTGGCGAACTCGATGACCGCCATCGCGTAATAGCTGCTCTGGTTGTAGCGGGTCACCGTGTAGAAATTCTGGGTGCCCGCGACGTACACCGGCGCGGCGCCGCCCATCTGCAGCTCGATCAGCGCCAGCGGCCCGTTGTGGGCGCGCCCCTGCGGCGACAGCTGCGCGCCGACCGATTCGAACTGCCGCGCATCCAGCTGCGGCAGCACGTCGCTGATCAGCAGCTGGGCGCGGGCCGCGGTGTCATTGGGCACCTGCACCTCGTAATGCGTCGGCATGCCGCGCTGCCAGCCGTGCTCGCGCAGGAAATTGGCCACCGAGCCGATCGCGTCGACCGGGCTGTTGATCAGGTCCACATGGCCGTCGCCATCGAAGTCGATCGCGAAGCGCCGCCAGCTGCCCGGCATGAACTGGCCCCAGCCCATCGCGCCGGCGTACGAGCCCTTCATCGCCATCGGATCCAGGCCGTTCTCGCGCGCCAGGATCAGGAACTGGCGCAGCTCCTCGCGGAAGAAGGGGCTGCGGTCGCGCGCGCCCGGCGGCAGCGGCGAGGGGTAGTCGAAGCTCAGCGTCGCCAGCGCGTCCAGCACCCGGAAGCTGCCCATGATCCGGCCGTAGAAGGTCTCCACGCCGATCACCGACGCGATCATCTCTGCCGGCACGCCATAGGACGCCTCCGCGCGCGCGAGCGCCGCCTCGTGCGTCGCCCAGAAGGCCAGCCCGGCTTGCAGCCGCTGCGGCTCGACGAAGCGCTGCCGGTAGGCGCCCCAGTCCTTCGCCTGTCCCGGCGGCCCCGGCAGGATCAGCCGCTGCACCGCCGGCTGTGGACGCGCCAGCGCCAGGATCGCGCGCAGTTCCTCGCGCCGGTAGCCGAGCGACTCGGCCTGCGCATCGGCGAAGGCCATGACGTCGTCGCGGTCGCCATAGGCCGGCGGCGGCGCGGGCTTGCGCGCCGGCTTCTTCGCGGCGGACTTCGGCTTCGCAGCCGGGTGCGGCTTGTGGGCCGTCTCCGCCAGCGCCGGCGCGGCGGCCAGGCCGGTCATCAGCGGTGCGGCGGCCATCGAGGCCTGGAGCAGGGAACGGAGGAAGACGCGGCGGGGCGTGGAGCGGCGGACAGCGGTCATGCGGGACTACGGCGGAGGCGGCGGAAATGGCAGAGATGGCGGATGCGGGCCGGCGAGCGGCGGTGCAGCGTCAAGCACATGGAAGAGGGGGGGCTCAGCGGGCCAGCGCCTGACGGAGGTCGGCACACAGGGCCGCGAACTGGCGCTGCCATTGTGACGTGGCGGCGGCGAGGTCCTGCCGGTAGCGCTGCGCTTCCAATTGCAACAGCGCGGCCGCGACCGTCTCGGCCGGCGCGCCGTGGCGCTCGACCAGCGCCGCGGCCCAGCGGCGCGGGGTCTCGTCGTCGCGGGTGGCCAGGCCGAGGCGATCGAGTTCGCGCCGCACGCGGGCGCGCTGACGCGACCAGGGATCGTGCGGTCGCCGGTGCCAGGCCGCCAGGCCGGCGCCCACCAGGGCCGCCAGCGCCATCAGGCCGCCGGCGACCTGGCCCAGCGCGGTCCAGTCCGGATTCTCGAAACCCAGGCGCTTGAGCAGGCTCATCTGCTCGCCGGTGGAGAAGTTCAGCACTGTCTGCTGCCAGCGGTTGTTCAGGCGCTCCCAGGCGGTGCGCAGCTCCGTCAGCAGGCCCGGGCGCAGCTGCTCCAGCGCGCCGGAGAACACGCCCGGCGACGGCCGCAGCGGCCGGCCCTGGATGCGATCGGGCGACACCGCCGCGGTTGGGTCGGCGCGCTGCCAGCCGCCGGCGGCGGTCCAGAACTCGGCCCAGGCGTGGGCCTGGCTCATGCGCACGACCAGGTCGCCGTCCTGCAGCTGCGGGTCCGCGCCCTGGAAGCCGGTGACCACGCGGGCCGGCACGCCCGCCGCCCGCATCAGCACGACGTAGGCCGAGGCGAAGTGCTCGCAGAAACCGAGCTTGCGGTCGAACCAGAACTCGTCGATCGCATGGGGGTTGGTCTCGCCATAGACGCCGGGAGTGAGGGTGTAGCCGAAGCCGTCGCGGCGGATGCGGGTCAGCAGCTCCCGGTTCACGGCGAGCGCGCGGGCGTCGTCGTCCAGCGCCGCGAAGCGCTCCTGCAGCGAGGCGCCGAGCGCCCGCGCGCGCGGATTCAGGCCGGGCGGCAGGCTCAGCGCCTCGAGGCGATCGGCGCGGCCGAGGCGGGTGCCCCATTGCGCGCGCGGCCAGGCCTCGTGCCGGAAGCGCAGCGTCTCCGCGAACGGCAGCGCGACCTGCCACTGGCCTTGCGGCGAGCGCGTCGCCGCCAGGCGTCCGACCGGGATCCGGTCCCCGGTGACGCCGGGGCTGAATTCCAGCAGCGGGATCGCGGTGACGCGCAGCGGCTCGATCGTGGCTTGGTAGCGGAAGACCGGACCGTCCAGCGTCGGCGCGGCCTCGTGGCCGACCCAGGTCACGCGCGAAGCGGTCCACTGCTGGCCGTCGAAGCGCGTCAGCACCTGGGCCCGGAAGTACAGCTGCGGCTGGGCCGGCGGCGCGCCGTCGAAGCGCAGCCGCATCGCGATCGTGTCGTCGGTGGCGACTTCGGCGAAGGCGCCGAAGCTCATCGTGTCCGACAGCCCGGTGCGCGCGCCCGAGTCCTTGGGCAGCCCCCACAGCGGCGGGAAACGCGGGAACAGCACGAACAGCGCCACCATCACCGGCAGCCCGATCAGCGTGTTGCGCGCCGCGATGCGCGCCGCCAGCCGCAGGCTCGGCACGCCCTGCGGCATCTGCGCCAGCACCAGCGCCGACAGCAAGGCCCAGACGCAGCCGATCATCCACACCGCGATCAGCGGTGACTGCGAGTACAGGAACTGGGTCAGCACCAGGAAGAAGCCGAGGAAGAACACGACGAAGGCGTCGCGCCGGGCGCGCAGCTCCAGCGTCTTCAGCGCCATCAGCATCGCCAGCATGGTGATGCCGGCTTCGCGTCCGAGGATGGTCTTGTGGGTGGCCAGGGTCAGGCCGATCACCACCGCCAGCACCGCCAGCAGGCTCCAGCGACCGGGCAGCGCCTCGCTGCGCCAGGCCAGCCGCGCGCGCCAGCCCAGCATCAGCGCGGTCAAGGCGCTGCACCACCAGGGCAGGTGGCCGGCATGCGGCAGCAGCACGGCGGAAATGATCGCCAGCAGGAAGAGCGTGTCGCGCGCCTCGCGCGGCAGCGGGCTGCGGCGGCCTGCCGCCAGAACCGGGGCGGCGCTCATGGCTGCTCCTGCGCCAGCGCCAGCGCTTCCATGCAGTCGCGGAAATGCTCCGGCCCGAGGTCGGGCGCCAGCGAGACGCCGCGCAGGCGCAGGCCGTAGGGCAGGCCTTCCTCCTCGGCGCGCAGCACCCACGCCGCCAGGCGGGAGACGCGCTGCTCGAAGGGCAGGCCGCGCGTCGCCGCCAGGTCCAGCCACTGCTCGCTGGCGCGGCTGCCCAGGCGCTCGCGCACGAGCAGGGCCGCACCGGCGCCGCTGCCGCCGGGCGGTTGCGGCTGGGCCAGCGCCAGCGCCGACTTCTTCCACAGGATCTGCCGCGGCGAGTCGCCGTGCCGGTAGGGCCGCAGCCCCGGATCGTCGCCCAGCCCCGGCTGGCCCTGGCCCTGAGGCAGGCCTTCCTCGACGGCGGCGGCGGGCGGCGCGTCCAGCTCGGGCGCCGGATAGACCCAGGCCTGCGCGGCCGGCCGCCAGTAGCTCCAGGTCACGAACAGGCCGAAGGGGAACTGCGATTCGATGCGCAGCCGCGGCAGCGCATGCCGGCCGCGGGTCGGAAAGCTCAGCTGCAGCTGCAGCTGCGCATGGCCCTGCGCGGGCACGTCGGCGAAGGCGCTGTCGGCGGATCTGGCGTCGGGCAGCCGCACGCCGACGCCGAAGCGTGCCGCCGAGGGGTTGTGCAGCCGGATGTCCAGCGCCAGCGGCTGGCCCGCGTAGGCCGGCGGCGGCGTCTTCAGGTCGAGCTTCAGGCCGCGCAGGTTGGCGTGGGTCGCGTTCATCGACGCCATGCCGGCGCCGGCCAGCACGAAGGTCAGCAGGTAGCCCAGGCTCAGCTGGTCGTTGATCGACGCCAGCAGCAGCACCAGCAGGGTGACGACGAAGGCGGCGCCCGGACGGCTGGGCAGGATGTAGAGGTTGCGCTGCGTCAGCGCAGTCGTGTCGCTGGCCGGGTGGCGGGCCTGCCACCACGCGTCCCAGCGCCGCTGCCACGGCCAGCGCAGGGCCGGCGGTTTCAGCGGGGGCAGCTTCCAGGCGGGCACGCGCACGGCGGTCTCCGGTCGGGCGGTCGCGGGGCCGCGCTCAGGGCAGCGGCACAGCGGCCATCATCGCGCGCACCTGTTCGCGGGCGCCGCGCGCGCTGCCGCCGCGAGGGCGCAGCCGGTGCGCGATGGTCTGCGGCAGGATCGCCTGCACGTCGTCCGGCGAGACATAGTCGCGGCCGCTCAGCAGCGCCTTGGCGCGCGCGGCGCGCAGCAGCGCCAGGCCCGCGCGCGGGCTCAGGCCTTCCTGGAACCACTCGCCGGAGCGCGTCGCCTCCAGCAGCGCCTGCAGGTAGTCCAGCAGCGCCGGCGAGACGTGGATGCGCAGCACCTCGCGCTGCAGCGCGCGCAGCTGTTCCGGCGTCATCACCGGCTTGAGCGCGCGCAGCAGCTCGCGGCTGTCCTCGCCCATCAGCAGCTCGCGCTCGGCCTGGCGGTCGGGATAGCCCAGGCTGATGCACATCAGGAAGCGGTCCAGCTGCGATTCCGGCAGCGGGTGCGTGCCGAGCTGCTCGCTCGGGTTCTGCGTCGCGATGACGAAGAAGGGTTGCGGCAGCGGATGGGTCGTGCCGTCCACGCTGACCTGGTACTCCTCCATCGCCTCCAGCAGCGCGCTCTGCGTCTTGGGGCCGGCGCGGTTGATCTCGTCGGCCAGCAGCACCTGGCTGAAGACCGGGCCGGGGTGGAACTGGAAGGCGCTGCCGCCGGCGCCCTGCGCCCCGGGCTGGTAGATGTTGACGCCCAGCAGGTCGGACGGCATCAGGTCCGTCGTGAACTGGACGCGGGAGAAGCGCAGGCCCAGCGAGATCGCCAGCACATGCGCCAGCGTGGTCTTGCCCACGCCGGGCAGGTCCTCGATGAGCAGGTGGCCGCCGGCCAGCAGGCAGGCCAGGCAGTCTTCTGTCTGCGCCTGTTTGCCCTTGATGATCGTGCTAATCTGCCGCCGCAGGTCGGCCAGCGGTTGGGAGGCGAGGGTCGGGGCGTCGGAGCTCATCGACGCACGATATCTCAGAATCCCCACGGTCCGACGACGCCACGCGCACGCCCCGACCATGTCCACCGCCTTCATCAGCCACCCCGACTGCCATCGTCACGACATGGGCGCCGGTCACCCGGAATGCCCGCAGCGCCTGGCCGCGATCGAGGACTGGCTCATCGCCCACGGCATCGACACCGCGCTCGACCGGCACGACGCGCCGCGCGCCGACTTGCGGGCGCTGGAGCGGGCCCACTCGGCGCGCTACGTCGCCGAGCTCAAGGCCGAGCTGGAGGCGCTCGAGCAGCAGGCCCGCGAGGGCGTGCCCAACCCGATGAAGGCGCTGGACCCCGACACCTGCGCCAACGCGCACACCTGGTCGGCGGCGCTGCGCGCGGCCGGCGCGGCGGTGCAGGCCACCGACCTGGTGATGGACGGCCGCGCCGAGAACGCCTTCTGCGCCGTGCGCCCGCCCGGCCACCACGCGACCCGCGAGCAGGCGATGGGTTTCTGCTTCTTCAACAACGTGGCCGTCGCCGCCCGGCATGCGCTGGACGTGCGCGGCCTGGACCGCGTCGCGGTCATCGATTTCGACGTCCACCACGGCAACGGCACCGAGGACATCCTCGCCGGCGACGAGCGGGTGCTGATGGTCAGCATCTTCCAGGACCCGCTCTACCCGTATTCGGGCAGCGAGCCCAAGGGCGCCAACATGCTCAACGTGCCGGTGCCGCCGTACACCCGCGGCGCCGAGGTGCGCGAGATGATCGAGTCGCTCTGGATGCCGGCGCTGGAGCGCTTCCGGCCGGAGATGGTGTTCGTCTCGGCCGGCTTCGACGCGCACCGCGACGACGACCTGGCGCAGCTCGGCCTGGTCGAGGCCGACTACGAATGGATCACGCTGCGCATCATGGACGTGGCCCGGCGCCACGCGAAGGGCCGCATCGTGTCCTGCCTGGAAGGCGGCTACGACCTGGGCGCGCTGGCGCGCAGTGTCGGCGTCCACCTGAGAACGCTGGCCGGGATCTGAGCCGGATCCGCGCCGCCCGTCCCAGATGTCCCGTCGACACCCATCGACCCCCATCGACCCCCCGTCGACCCCCCATTTGACCGATAGACCCGGCCCCGGCCGGTTGCCGAATTGATCTCCTCCTTGAGCTCCACCCTGGGCACCACCGCGCCCCTGAACCACACCCTGAGCCTGCGTGAGCTGGAATCGCTGCTCACCATGCTGTCGCGACCGCGCGCGCTGATCGAGGTCGGCCTGGTGCTGGCCTGCCTGGCGCTGTCCTGGCTGATCGTCTACCGCATCAGCAAGCACGTGACGGCGGCGCCGGGCCACCAGTCGGTGCTGCTGGGCCACCGCGTGTACGACGGCGTGCTCTTCCCGGTCATCGCGCTGCTGCTGGCGCTGGGCGCGCGGCGGCTGATGCCGCTGCTGGGCGAGCCGGTCGCGCTGTTCCGCGTCGTCATCCCGGTGCTGCTGTCGCTGGTGGTGATCCGGCTGGTGGCGCGCGTGCTGCGGGCGACGATGCCCGATTCGATCGGCATCAAGCTTCTGGAGCGCAGCGTCTCCTGGGTCGCCTGGCTGGGATCGATCCTGTGGATCGTGGGCCTGCTGCCCATCCTCATCGACGAGCTCGACGAGTACAAGCTGGGTTTCCTGCCGAAGAACGCCAGAGGCGAGTCGACGACGGTGTACGACCTCCTGGTCGGGGTGCTGCAGGTCGGCGCCATCATGCTGGTGGTGCTGTGGCTGTCCTCGGCGATCGAGTCGCGGCTGCTGCGCGGCAAGTCGGTGATGGACCTGTCGATGCGCAAGATCGCGGTCAACCTGACGCGCACGGCGCTGCTGGTGGTCGGCGCGATGGTGGCGCTGAACATGGTGGGCCTGAACCTGAGCGCCTTGTCCTGGCTGGGTGGCGCGGTCGGCGTGGGCCTGGGCTTCGGCCTGCAGAAGATCGCGGCGAACTATGTGTCGGGATTCATGATCCTGGCCGAGCGCTCGCTGCGCATCGGCGACATGGTCAAGGTCGACAACTTCGAGGGCCGCATCAGCGACATCAAGACCCGCTACACGGTGATCCGCGCGCTCAACGGCCGCGAGGCGATCGTGCCGAACGAATCGCTGATCACGACGCGGGTGGAGAACCTTTCCCTCGCCGATCCGCAGGTCAACGTGACGACCGTCGTCCAGGTGGCCTATGGCACCGATGTCGACGCCTTGTTCCCGCAGCTGATCGAGGAGATCCAGCGCGTGCCGCGGGTGCTGTCCGAGCCGTCGCCGTCGGTGTCGCTGAGCAACTTCGCGGCCGATGGGTTGGAGCTGACGATCGGCTTCTGGATCTCCGACCCGCACAACGGGCAGGGCGGTGTGCGCTCCGACGTGAACCTGGCGGTGCTGCGGCTGCTCAACCGGCTGGGCATCGACATCCCGTTCCCGCAGCGCGTGGTGCGGACGGTGGCCGAAACGCCTGTGGCAGAAGGCCCGGTCGTCGAAGCGCCGGTCGCGGGAGCGTCCGTCGCGCCCGCGGAGAAGTGAACCGCTCGGCGGCCCGCGCTTCGGCGGGCCGATGCCTGGTCGTCGGTCGTAGGCGGCCTAGGTCGCGGTGAAACGGATCACCCGGTTCGAGCCGGGCTTTTCGTCCCGGCGGACCATGGCGTTGCTGGCGGGGGCGGCGGACCAGCGCGCGCGACCGAGCGTCGCGAGGTCCTCGTAGGCGCCCAGCCGCTCGAAGCGCTCGAAGACGAAGGGCAGGCCCTCGCCGGCGTTCGGTGCGCCTTCGTCGCAGACATGCAGGTGCAGGTGGGGACCGGTGGAGTCGCCGCTGAATCCCAGCGCGCCCAGCACCTGGCCCTTGCGGACACGGTCGCCCGGCCGCACCGTCACGCTGCCCGGGCGCAGGTGCTCGTAGAGGACATGCCGACGGTCGGCCAGCGTCAGCACGACGTGGTTGCCCGGCGCGTCGACCAGGGCGTGGCGCGGATTGCCAGCGATCGTGCCAGCCTCCGCCATGCCGTCCCGGGAAGCGCTCACGACGCCATCCGCGACGGCCAGGACCGGCGCGCCGTAGCCGAAGTGGTTGGCCGGTCGACCTGCGTCACCGCGCGCGATGCGGCCGTCCTCGTCGACCTGGACGAAGTCGATGGCATGCCGCCCCGGGATGGTCCAGCGACCGTCCCGCGCGAATCCGACACGACGGTGCCCACGCGGCCATGCCGGGTTGTGGATGGCGACCCAGAGACCGTCCTTCAGCGGCGGGCCGAAGGCGGTTGCCGGCTCGGCGGACACCGCGACGGCCTCGCCGCGCAGCACCTGGCCGTTGGCCAGCGTGAGCGCCGGCAGCAGGCGCGCCGGCAATGGCCGTCCGGGACGCGAGCGCAGTTCGACATAAAGCAGCATCCGCGCGCCATCGATGCGCGCGAGGCGCCGTGCGAGCTCGGCGCCCTCCCAGGTCTCGACGGTCTCGCCGCGATCCGCGTCAACCAGCTGCCACGCCGTCGGCGGCGGCTCGTCGACGGGCCAGTCGACATGGACTTCGCCGACGAGTTCCTCCACGCCTTCGACGCGCACCGGCCCGCCCGGGGCCACCCAATGGGGGAGGAGTGGGGCCTTCTCCGGCCCGCCGTCGAGGGCCGCCGCGCGCGCCAACGGGGCCATGGCCAGCGCCAGGGCGGCACCGGTGAAGGATCGGCGAGGGAGGTGGGCCGGGTGTCGGGCCCACCGTGGGAGGGGATCGTTCATGCCGCGGTGATACGCGGGATGCCGGCGCGACGTGAAGTGCTGGAAGGCACCGCCAGAAATGAAAAAGACCACCCGAGGGTGGTCTTGTCATTGGCGCGAGGGGCGTGCTCAGCCGGCGGCGACCGGGATCTTGATCGCCTTGCCGGAGGCGATGCGCTGCTGCCATTCGGCCGGGCCGGTGATGTGCGCGCTGGTGCCGCCGGCGTCCACCGCCACCGTCACCGGCATGTCGATCACGTCGAACTCGTAGATCGCTTCCATGCCCAGGTCCTCGAAGCCGACGACCTTGGCGTGCTTGATCGCCTTGGACACCAGGTAGGCGGAACCGCCCACCGCCATCAGGTAGGCCGACTTGTGGTTCTTGATCGACTCGATCGCGACCGGGCCGCGTTCGGCCTTGCCGATCATCGCGATCAGGCCGGTCTTCTCCAGCATCATGTCGGTGAACTTGTCCATCCGCGTCGCGGTGGTGGGGCCCGCCGGACCGACCACCTCGTCACGCACCGGGTCGACCGGGCCGACGTAATAGATCACGCGGTTGGTGAAGTCCACCGGCAGCGATTCGCCCTTGGCCAGCATGTCCTGGATCCGCTTGTGCGCGGCGTCGCGGCCGGTCAGCATCTTGCCGTTGAGCAGCAGCGTGTCGCCGGGCTTCCAGCTCGCGACCTCGGCCTTGGTCAGCGTGTTCAGGTCGACGCGCTTGCTCTTGTTGTAGTCCGGCGCCCACTTCACGTCGGGCCACAGGTCCAGGCTGGGCGGCTCCAGGTAGCTCGGGCCGGAGCCGTCGAGCACGAAGTGCGCGTGGCGCGTGGCGGCGCAGTTCGGGATCATCGCGATCGGCTTGGAGGCCGCGTGCGTCGGGTAGGTCTTGATCTTGACGTCCAGCACCGTGGTCAGGCCGCCCAGGCCCTGCGCGCCGATGCCCAGCGCGTTGACCTTCTCGTACAGCTCGATGCGCAGTTCCTCCAGCTTGTTCTGGGGGCCGCGCTCGAGCAGCTCATACATGTCGATGTCGTCCATCAACGCTTCCTTGGCCAGCAGCGCCGCCTTCTCGGCCGTGCCGCCGACGCCGATGCCCAGCATCCCCGGCGGACACCAGCCCGCGCCCATGGTCGGCACGGTCTTGAGCACCCAGTCGACGATGTTCTCGCTCGGGTTGAGCATGTAGACCTTGCTCTTGTTCTCCGAGCCGCCGCCCTTGGCCGCGACGATCACGTCGACGGTGTTGCCGGGCACGACCTCCATGAAGATCACCGCCGGCGTGTTGTCCTTGGTGTTCTTGCGCTCGAAGATCGGATCGCTGAGCACCGAGGCGCGCAGCTTGTTGTCCGGGTGGTTGTAGGCGCGGCGCACGCCCTCGTTGACGGCGTCCTGGATGGAGCCGGGGAAGTCGGCCCAGCGCACGTCCATGCCGATCTTGAGGAAGACGTTGACGATGCCGGTGTCCTGGCAGATCGGACGACGGCCTTCGGCGCACATCTTCGAGTTGGTCAGGATCTGCGCGATGGCGTCCTTGGCGGCCGGGCTCTGTTCGCGCTCATAGGCGCGGGCCAAGTGCTGGATGTAGTCGGCCGGGTGGTAGTAGCTGATGTACTGCAGCGCGGCGGCGACGCTTTCGACGAGGTCGGCGTAACGGATCGTGGTGGTCATGGTGGGGCTCGGGGATCCAGGGACGCGGCGGATTATCCTCCACCGCCCCATTGCCCCGTCGCCGGCAGCGGCTTCCGAGCGGCATGCGCACGGTGCGATCCGCACGCCGGGCCGTCGACCGCCGGTCCGGCGTACCAAGCCCGGGAGCCTCAGCTGCCCGGTGCCGTCGTCCCGCGCGGCTTGACCATGTTGCCGACCTCGCTGGACAGGCGGCGCTTCTCGTCCTCGCTGAGCGCCGGCGCGCATTCGCGCTTGCCCAGCATCGAGCCGGTGCGCTGTTCGCGCTCGCAGACCATCTTCTGGCCGGTCTCGCCCTGGGCCGCGGCGGTCTGCGTGCCGGTGGCGGTGACGCCGTCGCTGGCGCAGGCGGCGAGCGCCAGCAGCGGCGCGGCGACGAACAACAATCGGATCATGTCGTGCTTCCCTCGAGAGTCCGGGATCCGTGTCCCGGGGCTGATGAAGCGCGGGATGCTAGCAACGCGCGCCCGGCCGCATCCTCGGGAGAACGCGACACTCCCTCTTCAGAGGGACGGGCCGCGCACCGGCGATGATGCGGTCTTCACGTGTGCGTTAACTCTTTCACTGGGATGGGTCATCGACGCGTCCCCCTCGCTCTGATTTACTGCCTGGGGCCGCCGATCCGGCGGCTCGTTTTTCGGGAGGAACTTTCTTGACACCGGGACTCAAACGCTTCTTCGCCAGCGAATCGGCCGGCGGCATCGTGCTCGCGATCGCGGCCGTGGCCGCGCTGATCCTGTCCAACTCGCCCTGGCGGGAGCTGTATGCCGCCTTCACCCGCATCGAGGGCGAGGTCCGCATCGGCGGCGACTGGCTGGTGCTTGCCAAGCCGCTGCTGGTCTGGGTGAACGACCTGTGGATGGCGGTGTTCTTCTTCCTCGTCGGCCTGGAGATCAAGCGGGAGTTCGTCAGCGGCGAGCTGGCCGAGCGCTCCCAGGCGGTGCTGCCGATGGTGGCCGCGCTGGGCGGCATGGTCGTGCCGGCGCTGATCTATGCCGGCATCAACCGCGGCGATCCGGTCGCGCTGCACGGCTGGGCGATTCCCGCCGCCACCGACATCGCCTTCGCGATCGGCATCGTCATGCTGCTGGGCAGCCGGGTGCCGGCCTCGCTGAAGGTCTTCCTGACGGCGGTCGCGATCATCGACGACCTCGGCGCCATCGTCGTCATTGCGCTCTTCTACACGAGCCAGCTGTCGCTGGTCATGCTGGGGGCCGCCGCGGCCTGCCTGGCGATCCTCTTCGTGCTCAACCGGGCCCGGGTGACGCGCGCGGACCTCTACATCGTCGTCGGCCTGGTGCTGTGGACCTGCGTGCTCAAGTCGGGCGTGCATGCGACGCTCGCGGGCGTCGCGACCGCGCTGTTCATTCCGTCGGACGACGGCAGCGGCCACTCGCCGGCCGAGGACCTCGAGCACGGCCTGCATCCGTGGGTCGCCTTCCTGATCCTGCCGATGTTCGCGTTCTCCAACGCGGGCGTGTCGCTGCTGGGCCTGCATGCGGGCGACCTGCTGCATCCGGTGTCGCTGGGCATTGCGCTGGGGCTGCTGCTCGGCAAGGCGGTGGGCGTGTTCGGCAGCTCCTGGCTGATGATCCGCTTCGGCCTGGCGCAGCGGCCGGGCGGCGCCGACTGGATCCAGTTCTTCGGCGTCTGCGTGCTCTGCGGCATCGGCTTCACGATGAGCCTGTTCATCGGCGGCCTGGCCTTCGAAGGCCACGGGCCCGACTACGAGACGCGGGTGAAGCTCGGCGTGCTGGGCGGCTCGATCCTGTCCGGCGTGGTGGGCACGCTGATCCTGCTGCGCAGACGCGCCTGAGCGGGCGCTCGCCCAAAAGGAGAGGGAGCCCGCGGGCTCCCTCGTCGCTGATGCCGATCCAGTGCCGATCCGGCGCCGACCCGGCGCCGCGGTGGCGCTCAGTGCTTGTCGCCCGGCGGATGGGTGAGCAGCCGGTCGGTCATCGCGATGGCCAGCGCCGACAGCAGGAAGGCCAGGTGGATGGCCGTCTGCCAGATCAGCGTCTGCTCGGTCAGGTTCTGCACATTGATGAAGGTCTTGAGCAGGTGGATCGAGGAGATGCCGATGATGGCCGTCGCCAGCTTGACCTTCAGCACCGACGCATTGACGTGGTCCAGCCATTCGGGCTGGTCCGGATGGCCCTCCAGATGCAGCCGCGACACGAAGGTCTCGTAGCCGCCCACGATCACCATGATCAGCAGGTTGGAGATCATCACCACGTCGATCAGCGCCAGCACGGCCAGCATGATGATGGTCTCGTTGAGCTTGGTGGGCGCGGTGCCGGCCTTGTAGCCCACGCTGTCCACCAGCAGCCTGAGCGCCTCCTGGTTGCCGAAGGCCGCCTCCACGAGATGGATCAGCTCGGTCCAGAACTGGTAGACGTAGACCGCCTGCGCCAGGATCAGCCCCAGGTACAGCGGCAACTGCAGCCAGCGGCTCCCGAACATCAGGTGGGCGAGCGGGTGCATGCGCTTGGGCGCGGTGTCGGCCGGGGCCTTCGGTCGATCGGTCATCGGGGCAATCCTTCAGGTCGTAACGGGCGGGAACCGCCAAACCGGGCGATTTTAGTGAGAGCATGCCGCTGGTTTCGCGGCCGCGCGCCCGCCGCTCTTCTACAAGAGTAAGCAGATCGTCAGTGTGAAAGCGGAGAGTTCGGCCGAGTTCGAAGATCCCTGCCTGTACGGAGACATAGGCCATGAGCGACAAGATCAGCGACAAGATCTACAACCCCCCCGCAGCCGCCGTCCAGGGCGCGCACGTGTCCGGCATGGCCGCCTACGAGGCGCTGTGCAAGGAAGCCGAGACCGACTACGCCGGCTACTGGGCGCGCCAGGCGCGCGAGCTGCTCAGCTGGAAGCAGCCCTTCACGAAGGTGCTGAACGAGTCGGACGCCCCCTTCTTCAAGTGGTTCGAGGACGGCCGGCTCAACGTGTCCTACAACTGCCTGGACCGCCACGTCGAGGCCGGCCGGGGCGAGCGCGTCGCGATCATCTTCGAGGCCGACGACGGCAGCGTCACCCGCGTCACCTATGCCGAGCTGCTGGCCCGGACGGCGCAGCTGGCCAACGCGCTCAAGGCCCGCGGCGTGAAGAAGGGCGATCGCGTCGTCATCTACATGCCGATGTCGGTCGAAGGCGTGGTGGCGATGCAGGCCTGCGCGCGCATCGGCGCGACGCACTCGGTGGTGTTCGGCGGCTTCTCGGCGCAGTCGCTGCGCGACCGGGTGCAGGACGCCGGCGCGGTGATGGTGCTGACCGCCGACGAGCAGGCCCGTGGCGGCAAGTCGCTGCCGCTCAAGGCCATCGTCGATGACGCGCTGGCCGACAACAGCTGCCCGACGATCCGGTCGGTCCTCGTCTACAAGCGCACTGGCGGCCAGATCGCCTGGGTCGACGGTCGCGACGAATGGCTGCATGACGCGGTGGCCGGCCAGGCCGCGAGCTGCGAACCCGAATGGGTCGAGGCCGAGCATCCGCTGTTCCTGCTCTACACCTCGGGCTCGACCGGCAAGCCCAAGGGCGTGCAGCACAGCACCGGCGGCTACCTGCTGCATGCGGCGCTGACCACCAAGTGGACCTTCGACCTGAAGGACTCCGACATCTTCTGGTGTACCGCCGACATCGGCTGGGTGACCGGCCACACCTACATCACCTACGGGCCGCTGGCGCTGGGCGGCACCGAGATCGTCTTCGAGGGCATCCCGACCTTCCCGGACGCGGGCCGCTTCTGGCAGATGATCCAGAAGCACAAGGTCACGATCTTCTATACCGCGCCGACGGCGATCCGCTCGCTGATCAAGGCGGCCGAGACCAACGAGGCGGTCCATCCGAAGAACTACGACCTGAGCTCGCTGCGGCTGCTGGGCTCGGTGGGCGAGCCGATCAACCCGGCCGCCTGGGAGTGGTACCACCAGCATGTGGGCGGCGGCCGCTGCCCGATCGTGGACACCTTCTGGCAGACGGAGACCGGCGGCCACATGATCACGCCGCTGCCGGGCGCCACCCCGCTGGTGCCGGGCTCCTGCACGCTGCCGTTCCCCGGCATCACCGCGGCCATCGTGGACGAGACCGGCAACGACGTGCCCAACGGGCAGGGCGGCATCCTGGTCGTCAAGAAGCCGTGGCCCTCGATGATCCGCACGATCTGGGGTGATCCGGAGCGCTTCAAGAAGAGCTACTACCCGCCCGAGCTCAAGGGCTACTACCTGGCCGGCGACGGCGCCATCCGCGACGCGGACAACGGCTACTTCACCATCACCGGCCGCATCGACGACGTGCTGAACGTCTCGGGCCACCGCATGGGCACGATGGAGATCGAGTCCGCGCTGGTCAGCTGCACCGAGCTGGTGGCGGAGGCGGCGGTCGTGGGCCGGCCCGACGACACGACCGGCGAGGCGATCTGCGCCTTCGTCGTGCTCAAGCGCCCGCGTCCGAGCGGCGACGAGGCCAAGGCCATCGCCAAGCAGCTGCGCGACTGGGTCGCCAAGGAGATCGGCCCCATCGCCAAGCCCAAGGACATCCGCTTCGGCGACAACCTGCCCAAGACGCGCAGCGGCAAGATCATGCGCCGGCTGCTGCGCTCGGTCGCCAAGGGCGAGAGCGTCACGCAGGACACCTCGACGCTGGAGAATCCGGCGATCCTGGAGCAACTGGGCCAGGCCTACTGAAACCGCTCGCAGCGGCTCGCGCAACCCCGCCTCGGCGGGGTTTTTTCATGGTGCTCGCGCAGACACCTGCATCCGACAGCCGCATGGACGCCCGTCGCGCGGCCCGCATGCGCGGGGCGGTGCGGCTGCAGGGCGCTGGTCTCCGGCAGCGCTTGGCCTTCATGTGGCAGCCAAGGCCTCACCCACACTGGCTCGGGTCGTGGTGCTTGCGCGGTCCATGGGCCAAGAATCGTCGCAGCGCCCCACCGGGGCGGGCCGCGATCCGGCCCGCGCTCAGGGCGGCGCTGGCGCGGCGTCCCCCGGATGCCGATCTCACAGAAGGAGTCGCTTGTGGAGTCTTCGTTCCCGCAGAGGTCCCCGAAACCAATCCGGCGCTGTGCCGCCGCGCTGGCGCAGTTGCTGCGGCTGGCCATCGGCGGCCGGGAGATCCTGATCTCCGTCGGCCTGCGCGGCCGGGTGCGGCTGAACTTCCTGAGAAGACTTCCTGAGAAGAGGGCGGCTGACGGCAGGCGCTGAATGAGACAAGGCCCCGGACGGGGCCTTGTTCATGGCGAGCCGGCTAGGCCCGGCGCGTCGACCTGCGCTGGGTCGGGCATTTCGTCGACCTTCGCTTCGTCGACCTTCACTTCGTCGACATCACCCACTTGGCGAGCTGCTCGGCCTCCGCCGGGCTGACCTGCGCATTGGCCGGCATCGGGACCGGGCCCCAGACGCCGGAGCCGCCCTTGATGATCTTCTCGGACAGCTTCTTCACCGCGTCCTTGTCCTTGGCGTACTTGGCCGCGACGTCCTTGTAGGCGGGGCCGACCAGCTTCTTGTCGACGGCATGGCAGGCCATGCAGTTCTTCTTCTGGGCCAGTTCCTGGCTGGCGAAGGCGCTGGGGGCGGACAGGGCGGCGATCAGGGCCGCGGAGACGAACAAGGCGTTTTTCATGGCATCCTTTCAGATCCTGCCGGGAAGATGCGGAACACCCTCAAGAGAACCCTGCGAGAAGCTCGCGACGTGGGGACCGCTTCCCGGGGGAGCGGCGAGTGGCTGGGGGTGTCCGGGCTCGGGCGATTGTAGTGTTGGGAGCCGTGCCGACCTGGCGCGTGTACGAGGAGAAATGCGATGTGGTTGATCGTGATCGGCGTCTTGTTGATCGCCTTGAAGCTGGCCGAGTTCGGGCCGATCGGTGCGCTGAGCTGGTGGTGGGTGCTGTCGCCCTTCGTGCTGGCGGTGCTGTGGTGGGAGTTCGCCGACAAGTCGGGCTACACCAAGCGCAAGGAGATGGACAAGCTCGATGAGCGCCGGGAGGCGCGCCGCCAGCGCTCGCTCGAGGCGCTCGGCCAGGCGGACAAGCAGCGCAAGCGGCGCTGATCCGGACCGCGGCCGACCGCCGCGACCGGCAATGACAGCGGGGCCCTCGGGCCCCGCTGTCGCATTCATCGCGCCGACCGATGGGCCGGCGCCGGAGCGTTCACTCGAACTTGTCGAGCACCGCGCCCGAGCTCGCGCTCGAGGCGCTCTTGGCGAACTTGGCCAGCACGCCGCGCGTGTAGCGCGGTGCCGGTTTCGTCCACGCGGCCTTGCGGCGCGCCAGTTCGGCATCGTCCACATGCAGCTGCAGCAGCAGCTGGTGCGCGTCGATGGTGATCGAATCGCCTTCGTGGACCAGCGCGATCGTGCCGCCTTCATAGGCTTCCGGCGCGACGTGGCCGACCACCATGCCCCAGGTGCCGCCGGAGAAGCGCCCGTCGGTGATCAGGCCGACGCTCTCGCCCAGGCCCTGGCCGATCAGCGCGCCGGTGGGGGCGAGCATCTCCGGCATGCCGGGGCCGCCCTTGGGGCCGAGGTAGCGCAGCACCATCACGTCGCCGGCCTTGATCTGGCCGGCCATGATCGCGGCCAGCGCCGCCTGCTCGTCGTCGAACACGCGCGCTGGGCCGGTGATGACCGGGTTCTTCAGGCCGGTGATCTTGGCGACGCAGCCCTCGGGCGACAGGTTGCCCTTGAGGATCGCGAGGTGGCCTTCGGCGTAGATCGGGTCCGACACGGCGCGGATCACCTCCTGCTCCGGCGACAGGTCCGGCACGTCGGCCAGGTTCTCGGCGACGGTCTTGCCGGTGATGGTGATGCAGTCGCCGTGCAGCAGGCCGGCCTTGAGCAGCTGCTTCATGACCGCCGGGATGCCGCCGGCCTTGTGCAGGTCCACCGCGAGGAAGCGGCCGCTGGGCTTGAGGTCGCACAGCACCGGGATCTTCTTGCGCATGCGCTCGAAGTCGTCGATGGTCCAGTCCACCTCGGCGGCATGCGCGATGGCCAGGAAGTGCAGCACCGCGTTGGTCGAGCCGCCGGTGGCCATGATCACCGCCACCGCGTTCTCGATCGCCTTTTTCGTGACGATGTCGCGCGGCTTGAGGTTGGCCTTCACCGCCCGGACCAGGTAGTCGGCGGCGCGCTTGGTGTTCTCGACGACCTCGTCCTCGACGTTGGACATGCTCGACGAGTACGGCAGCGACATGCCCAGCGCCTCGAAGGCCGAGCTCATCGTGTTGGCCGTGTACATGCCGCCGCAGGAGCCGCTGCCGGGGATGGCGCGCTTCTCGATCTGGCAGAAGTCTTCCTCGCTCATCTTGCCGGCGCTGAACTGGCCGACGGCCTCGAAGACGCTGACGATGTTGAGGTCCTGGCCCTTGTAGTGGCCGGGCTTGATGGTGCCGCCGTAGATGTAGATCGCCGGCACGTTGGCGCGCAGCATGCCCATCATCCCGCCGGGCATGTTCTTGTCGCAGCCGCCGATGACCATCACGCCATCCAGCCACTGGCCGCCGACGCAGGTCTCGACGCAGTCGGAGATGACCTCGCGCGACACCAGCGAATACTTCATGCCCTCGGTGCCCATGGCCATGCCGTCGGAGATCGTCGGCGTGCCGAAGAGCTGGGCGTTGGCGCCGGCGGCCTTCAGGCCGATGACGGCGGCGTCGGCCAGCTTCTGCAGGCCGGAGTTGCAGGGCGTGATCGTCGAGTGGCCGTTGGCCACGCCGATCATCGGCTTGCCGAAGTCGCTCTCCTGGTAGCCCATGCCGTAATACATGGAGCGGTTGGGCGCGCGCGCGACGCCTTCGGTGATGTTCCGGGAGCGACGATTCGGGGCGTCGTCGGGCGTGGCGTTCTTGGCGTCGGTCATGGCGGACATCCTGGCGGGCAGTGCTTGGAGCGCGCCAGTATGCGCCGCCGGACCATGCGGGTCCAATATATAGTGGACGCCGAATTGATTTGCCGGACATATCGATGATCGAACTCCGTCCGATCCGCCAGTTCCTCGTGCTCGCGGAGGAACTGCACTTCGGCCGCGCCGCCGAGCGGCTGCACATGACCCAGCCGCCGCTGAGCCTGGCGGTGCAGAAGCTGGAGGCGCAGCTGGGCGTGCAGTTGCTCGAGCGCGGGCGGCGGGCCGTCGCGCTGACGGCGGCCGGTCAGGCGCTGGTCGAGGCGGGGACGCGGCTGGTGGAGCAGGCCGACCAGGTGCCGGTGCGGGTTCGGGCGGCGGCCAGCGGCGAGGCCGGATGGCTGAGCCTGGGTTTCGTGTCGACCGTCGGTTACGGCGACATGCCGCGCTGGCTGCGGCTGTTCCGCGAGGCGCTGCCCCAGGTGCAGCTCGCGCTGCGCGAGGCGACGCTGGATGTCCAGCTGCGGGGTTTCGAGTCCGGCGAACTCGATGCCGGCTTCGTGATCCACGCGCCGGGGGCCGAGCCGGCCGGCTTCGAGCGCCTGATCGTGTCGACGGAGCCGCTGGTCCTGGCCCATGCGCAGGACTGGGGGCTGGCCGGCCGGCGCAAGGCGGCCCCCGCGCTGGAGGAGGTCCTGCGCGAGCCGCTGGTGGTGTTCCCGCGCGAGATCGCGCCCTCGCTGTTCGATGCGCTGCTGGGCTTCTACCGCGCCCATGGCGCCACGCCGCAGATCGCCCAGGAGGCCATCCAGATGCAGACCATCGTCAACCTGGTGTCCGCCGGCATGGGCGTGGCCTGGGTGCCGCGATCGGTGTGCGCGCTGCAGCGGCCGGGCGTGCGTTACCGGCCGTGGCCGTCGGCCCGCGTGCCGGCCTGCGACACCAGCCTCATCTGGCGACCGGACGCCTCGCCGGTGGTGCGGCGCTTCGTCGACCATGTCCGGCGTCAGGTGAAAGTCAAGGCATGACCCTGCCGACTGCCGCCCGCCAGGGGCAGGTGCGGCCTGCCGGGGCCGGCGGCGAAGGCGAAGCGGCCGTTCGGCGCGGGGCATGCACGTCCGGCCGAGTTCTGCGACCATGCGCCGATGAAAGGATCTCCTCCCGTGAAAGCTCCCCGCAAGAATGACGATGGCGACCGCCGCGGCCTGCTGCGCCGGGTGGTCGGTGCGATCTGCCTCATCACCGGCTTCTCGATGCTGATGAGCGTGGCCTTCGCGACGCCGGCCCAGGCGGCCGTCTTCAAGGACCATGAGCTGCAGGCGCTGCTCGACGCCGGACGGGCGGACGACCTGGAGAAACTCGCCGCGCAGCGGGTGAAGGCCGATCCGGACGATCCGCAGGCGGTGGCCGCGCTGGCGCTGGCGCAACTGGACCTGGTCGACGGCAGTGTGCTGAAGCAGAACATCCAGCGGCTGGAGCAATGCGTGCAGCGCACGCCCAACGAGGGCGCCTGCCATTACGCGCTCGCGCTCGCGCTGGTGATGCAGGCGCGCGGCGGCAGCAAGTTCAAGGCGCTGGGCTCGCTGGGACGCGTCAGCGAGCTGGCGCAGCGCGCGATGGCCTTGATGCCGGACGCGCCCGAGCCGCGCAGTGCGCTGCAGCAGTACTACCTGGCGCTGCCCGGCTTCATCGGCGGCGGCGAGTCCAAGGCGCGCGCGCTGGAGCAGGACGTGAAGGACCCGGCGCAGCTGAGCCTGATGCGCGCGCGGGTGGCGGCGTCGAAGAAGGACTGGCCGGCGATGGAGAAGGCGCTGCGCGCGGTGCGCACGCAGCGACCCGAGCTGCTGCTCGAGCTGCGCGTGCTGTGGAGCGACTACGGCCGCAACCTGATGTTCAGCGAGCAGAAGGACCGGGCGGTGCCCTGGTTCGAGGAACTGCTCAAGAACCAGCCCAACCAGGCGATGGGCGCCTACGGCCTGGGCCGGGCCTACGACGCGCTGGGGCAGTACGACAAGGCGGTGGCCGCCTTCGAACGCGCCCGCGGTCTGCAGGGCGCCGAGCAGTTGGGGCTGGATCGTCGGCTGGGGGCGACGCTGGCGGCCAAGGGCGACAAGGCGGCCGCGCGCACAGCCCTGCAGCGCTGCGTCGACAACCGCCGCGGCAGCAATGGCGACATCGACGACTGCCGCAAGCAGCTCGCCGCGCTGGGCGGCTGAGCGGGCCGTCGCTGCCCGGCCCTTATGATTCGCGCCTTTGCGGCGCAGTAGAGCTCTCTCATGTTGGTGCATCCCCAGTTCGACGCGGTGGCCTTCCATCTCTGGAAGTGGCCCATCCACTGGTACGGCCTGATGTACCTGGCGGCGTTCGGCCTGTTCCTGTGGCTGGGCAACCGCGTGGTCGCCCGCCCCTGGAACGCCGCCCGCGGCTGGACCCGCCGCGACGTCGACGACCTGCTGTTCTACGGCGTGCTGGGCGTGGTGCTGGGCGGCCGGCTGGGTTACGTGTTCTTCTACAAGCCCGCCTACTACCTGAGCCATCCGGGCGAGATCCTGGCGGTGTGGCAGGGCGGCATGTCCTTCCACGGCGGACTGCTGGGCGTGCTGATCGCGCTGGCGCTCTTCGCGTGGCGGCGCGGGTTCCATTTCCTCGAGGTCGGCGATGTCGTCGCGCCCTGCGTGCCGACCGGACTGGCCGCGGGACGGTTGGGCAACTTCATCAACGGCGAGCTGTGGGGCCGCGCGGCCGATCCCGGCCTGCCCTGGGCGATGGTCTTCCCGCAGGCCAACGACGGCGGCATTCCACGCCACCCGTCGCAGATCTACCAGTTCCTGGGCGAGGGCGTGCTGCTGTTCATCGTGCTGTGGCTGTTCGCGCGCAAGCCGCGACCGATGGCGGCGGTGTCCGGACTGTTCCTGCTCGGTTATGGCGTCGCGCGCTTCACGGCCGAGTACTTCCGCGAACCGGATGCCTTCCTGGGCCTGCGCGCCTTCGGCTGGAGCCAGGGCCAGTGGCTGAGCGTGCCGATGATCGTCGGCGGCGCGCTGATGATGGTCTGGGCCTACCGCCGGCAGGCGCGGCGGGGCGCGGCCCCGGCGCACTGAGCGCCGCGCGGACCAGAGTGCCGCCGGCGATCCGCACACGAGACTTCGAGACATGCGTCAGATCTTCTTCGATACCGAAACCACCGGCCTGAATCCCGAATCGGGCGACCGCGTCGTCGACATCGGCCTGGTGGAGATGGTGAACCGTCAACTGACGGGACGCCATCTGCACTTCTACCTGAACCCCGAGCGCGACATGCCCGAGGAGGCGTTCCGCGTCCACGGGCTGAGCAGCGAGTTCCTCGCCGACAAGCCCAAGTTCGCGCAGATCGTCGATGAATTCCTCGCGTTCATCGAGGGCGCGGAGCTGGTCGCCCACAACGCGGCCTTCGACGTGGGCTTCATCAACGCCGAGCTCAAGCGCTGCGGCCGGCCGCCGCTGCACGAGTGCGTCGACAACGTGCTGGACACGCTGCTGATGGCGCGGGACATGTTCCCGGGCAAGGCCAACTCGCTGGATGCCTTGTGCCGGCGGCTGGAGGTCGACAACAGCAACCGCGGCCTGCACGGCGCGGTGAAGGACGCGGAGCTGCTGGCGGAGGTCTACATCCGGCTGACGCGCGGCCAGGATTCGCTGGTCATCGACGACAGCGCCTCGTCGTCGCCGGGCCAGGGCGGCGAGCTGGTGGTCGCGGCGATCGACTTCAGCGCGTTCGAGCTGCCCGTCATCGCGCCGACGCCGGAAGAACTGGCGCTGCACGACAAGGTGCTGGTCGACCTGGACAAGGCCAGCGGCGGCAAGCGCATCTGGCAGGTGCCGGCGACGGCCTGACCGCGACTGTGGCTCGTGCCGCCTGGCAGAATTTCCTGGCGAGTTCTTGAATCGGGTCAAAAACTCATGGCATAATCTTCGACTTTCCCGGACATCCCCGGCAGCGGCGCAAGCAGCGGTCGAGGAAGGCAAGACCGGGCGGTTAGCTCAGCGGTAGAGCACTGCCTTCACACGGCAGGGGTCGCAGGTTCGA